>DAOTYD010000001.1:0-4280 GCA_034435295.1 Anaerolineae bacterium
TATCGACATAGGTCGTCCGGGAAGTCACCGTGCCGCTGTCCAGGGCGGCGGCCATCGTGACGATCTTGAACGCCGAGCCAGGTTCGTATTGCGCCCCCCACGCCGGGCCCAAAAAGATCTCCTCCCGATCCCAGTAGATGTAACGCTCGTAGGAATTGGGGTTGAAGGCGGGGTAGCTGGCCAGCGCCAGGATGGCGCCCGTGCGCGGATCCATCACCATGATCGTTCCGCTCTCCGCCCCATAGTTGGCGACGGCGCGGGCCAGCTCGCTTTCGACGATCGCCTGCATGCCCGCGTCGATGGTCAGCACCAGGTCGGTTCCGGCATAGGGCGGCGAGAGGCTCCCTTCCTCCTGCGGCAGGGGCCAGCGGCCAGACGGGCCAGTCTCTCCCACCCAATGAGGTAACTCGGGCGCCAGGAAGCGGTCGTAATAGCCCTCGACCCCGTAAAAACCGACACCGTCGCGGTTGACAAACCCCAGCAGATGGGCGGCCAGGGTCTCGTGGGGATAGCGGCGCACCCAGCGCCGCCGCACGGTGACGCCATCGAGACCCAGGGCGCGGATCGCCTCACCCTGCTGCGCCGTGGCATAGGGCTCCAGGCTGACCCAGGTGGCGCCACTGCCCAGCGTCGCCGAAAGGACAGACGCGGGCGTGCGCAGGATCGGCCCCAGGCGCTCGGCGGCGTATTCGATGTTGTGGATGTAGGGCGGGTTTGCCTCCACCGCATAGCGCATCTCGTTGAACACCAGCAGAAAGCCATTGCGGTCCATGATCAGGCCACGAGGCGGCTGCGGGACGAGCAGTTCGCGGCGCCGTTCGGCCTCGGCCTGCTGGCGCAGTTCAGCCCCCTGGACGAGCTGGATATCCACCAGCCGCACACAGAGGCCCACGGCAACGAGGCCCAGGATCACCAGGACAGGCACAACACGCTGACGCAGGATAGCCATGCTAGGGCTCCACGAAATCGACCTGGGCTGCAGGAAAGACCAGTCCCTGCCTTTCAGCCGAGCGCATCAGCTCGCGAACGTCCACACGAGTGGCGATTTGCTCTTCCAGGTGCGCGTTCTGCTCCTGCCAGCAGGAAAGCTCGTCACGCAGGAGCTGGACGCGGCGGGCCGCCACCATGGTCTGGCTGACCAGCACCAGATAGGCCGCAGCGACCACCCAGATGGCCAGAATCACGGCCAGGACCAGCGTGGCCGCCTGCGGACTGAGGCCCTCCCCCTGCCGGAAGCCAAAGTTCCACCAGCCAAACCCTGCCGGCCTGCTGCCTGGCCTGGGTGAAGTTGTCTTTGTTTCCCTGGTCATGGTTTTCACCGTCATATCTTTTGGGCCGCCCGCAAGCGGGCCGAGCGCGCCCGCGGGTTCGCCGCTATCTCTCGTTCCGTCGGGCGGACCGCCTTGCGCGTCAACAGGCGCAGCCGCGCTCTGTGACCGCAGGTGCAGACCGGCACATCGGGCGGGCAGAGGCAATCGCGGCTTTCGCGCTGCAGGAAACGCTTGACCAGGCGATCCTCCAGCGAGTGAAAGCTGATCACCACCAGCCGCCCGCCAGGCGCCAGGATGTCCAGCGCCTGCGGCAGCGCGGCCTCGATCATCGCCAGTTCGTCGTTGACCGCGATGCGCAGCGCTTGAAAGGTGCGCGTGGCCGGATGGATGTGTTCCCGCCGCCCCGTCACGCCTTCGATCAGACGCGCCAGCTCGGCCGTGCTCGTCAGCGGCCGCGCCGCCGCGATCGCTTCAGCGATACGCCGGGCTTGCCTTTCCTCCCCATAACGGTATAATAGCTGCGTCAGCTCTTTAACAGACAGGCTGTTGACCAGATCGGCTGCGGTCGGACCGGCCGCTGTCGGGTCGAAGCGCATGTCCAGCGGCCCGTCGTGGGAAAAGGAAAACCCCCGCGCCGGGTCAGCCAGTTGGGCAGAAGAAAGCCCTAAATCGAACAGGATGCCGTCGGCAGGAATGAACCCTTCGGCCAGGTCAGCCAGGCAGGCGAAGGAGCCGTGGCGCAAAGTGACCTGCTGGCTATAGGGGGCCAGCCGCCGGCCCGCCTCCTCCAGCGCTGCCAGGTCGCGGTCGATCCCCAGCAATCGCGCCCGCGCTCCAGCCTGGGCCAGAATGCCGGCAGCGTGGCCGCCGCCGCCCACCGTGGCATCGATCAAGACGCCGCCGTGACTCGCGTCGAGGAAAGAAAGCACCTCCTGGTAAAGAACGGGTACGTGGCCACCTGTCATCGGCCTGGCCCATAACCGGGCGGCTAGATGCCCAGCGTCGCCCAGCGCTCTGCGTTATCCTCATCCGCCTCCACCCGCGCCTGTACCCTCTCCCAGTGCTCGGGGGCCCAGATCTCCAGGTAGGTGTCACAGCCGACCACGATCACCTGGTCATCCAGGCCAGCATAGTCGCGCAGGTGCTGCGGGATGTTGATGCGCCCCTGCCCATCCGGGGCTGTATCGACGGCGCCAGCGTAGAGATGGCGGCGAAAGTCTCGCGCGTTGCGATCGGTCATCGGCAAAGCGGCGATCCGCTCCTTGAGCACGCCCCAGGCATCGAGAGTGTAAATCGCCAGACAGTGATCGAGGCCCTTGGTGACGACCAGCCCCGTCGCCAGCTCGCCACGGAACCTGGCGGGGATCGTCAACCGCCCCTTGTCATCGATCACATGGCGATACTCTCCCAGGAACATTTGTTCTATTCTCCCCACCTGGCCTCAAAAATCGCCGCTGAAAGCATCGTTTTCTCCCACTATCCACCACTTTGCCCCATTATACACCACTTTTTGCCCCACGTCTAGTCCCCAAAACCACAATCGCAGAATCTTTAAGGTTCACCCCCCACCCGCTGCGGGTGTTCGAAGCAGCAGAACGCCCCCGCTGCTCTCTCCGCTTGCGCCGTTTGCCCTTTCTGTTACAATAGCCCGACTCGTCATCCGTACAAACTCAGAGTCGATATGAAACGATTGATCGCCATCCTTGCGGCAGTTTTGCTCCTCCTCTCCTGGGAAGCGCCGATGCAGGCCGGCGCCCCCGATTATCGCTTCGGCGTCATCGACGCCTATGACGCGCCGTGGGCGGCGAGCGACCTGGGCGCCGGCTGGACCCGCGTCACGTTCCGCTGGAACGAGATTCAGCCCAACGGCCCTGACCAGTGGATCATGCCCATCAGTGACGAACAACTGAACCTGGAACTGGCCCAGGGCCGCCAGGTGATCGGCCTGGTGACCAATACCCCCGGCTGGGCCACCGATCAGGGGCGCGGCATCGGCGTGCCGCAGGGCCTCTACAACGCCCACAGCGACCCCAACAACCTCTGGGCCGCCTTTTTGCAGAGCCTGGTCACCCGCTACGCCGGCCGCATCGACCACTGGATCGTCTGGAACGAGCCGGATATCTGGGAGTCATACCATCAGAGCTGGGGGGGATCGGTAGAGGATTTTGTCCAACTGATGCGCGTCTCTTACGCCGTGATCAAGGAAAACAACCCCAACGGCGTCGTCCACCTGGCGGCGGTCACCCACCACTGGGACGCCGACTATGGCCGCGAGCTGTTCATGCGCCGCCTGTTGCAGGCCATCGTCGCCGACGGCAACGCCGCCGGCAACCACTATTATTTCGACGCTGTCACGCTGCACATCTACTTCCAGTCAGAAAACGTCTATGAGCTAACCGTCTTTTACCGCAACCTGGTCAACGAGTACGTCGGCTACAAGCCCGTCTGGATCGTCGAGACCAATGCCGCGCCATCGCAGGACCCGGCCTGGCCTGTGCCAGAGCCGCGATTCAAGGTCAGCCTGGACGATCAGGCCGCTTTCATCGTCCAGGCGCTGGCGCTGGGCATTGCCGCCGGGGCCGAGCGCATCGCCGTCTACAAGACCATCGACACGGAGCGCGACCTGGAGGCCAACCCGGAGCCTTTCGGCCTGCTGCGCATGGACGGCACCCGCCGCCCGGCCTTTACTGCCTACCAGGTCGCCACGACCTACATGGCCGGCTTTCGCAGCGGCAGGTGGGTGCAGCGCGACGAGGCCAGCGTCGTCGTCATCGACCGCGGCAGCCAGACCACCACCGTCGCCTGGTCGCGCTCCCCCGCCCCGCAGACGGTCAACATCGCCGCACAGGCCACCAGCGCGCTGCTGGTCGATATGAGCGGGCGGGCGCGCATTGTCTATCCGGACCGCGGCTACTACACCCTTTCCCTGCCCGGCTGCGCCTATGAGGGCGCCTGTCTCATCGGCGGCGCTCCGCTGTTGCTGGTAGAGGACAGCGCCGGCCCAAGCAC
>DAOTYD010000002.1:0-5007 GCA_034435295.1 Anaerolineae bacterium
CTCGGTGGCCGCGCCGACGCCGATGAGGGCCACGCCGCCGGCCAGCTTGGCCAGCCGCTCCTGCAGCTTTTCCTTGTCATAGTCGGAGGTCGACTTGTCGATCTCGACCTTGATCTGCTCGATGCGGCCGCGGATCTGGGCCTCGTCGCCGCGCCCGCCGACAATGGTGGTCTCGTCCTTGGTGGCAACGACCTTGTCCGCCCGGCCCAGGTCATCGATCGTCGCGCTCTCCAGCTTGCGGCCCTCTTCCTCGGTGATCACATGGCCGCCGGTCAGGATGGCGATATCCTGCAGCATCGCCTTGCGCCGGTCGCCAAAGCCGGGGGCCTTGATGGCCATACAGTTGAGCATGCCGCGCAGCTTGTTGAGCACCAGCGTCGCCAGCGCCGCGCCGTCGACATCCTCGGCGATCACGACCAGCTCGCGCTTGCCGATCTGGACCAGCTTCTCCAGGATGGGCATGAGGTCCTCGGCAGCCGAGATTTTCTTGTCATAGATGAGGATGTACGGCTCGGTGATGACAGCCTCCATCGTCTCGGGGTTGGTGATGAAATAGGGGCTGATGTAGCCGCGGTCGAACTGCATGCCCTCGACATACTCCTGCTCGAACTCGAGGCCCTTGCTCTCCTCGACCGTGACCACGCCGTCCTTGCCGACCTTGTCCATCACCTCGGCGATCAGCTCGCCGATCTCGCGGTCCTGCGCCGAAATCGCCGCGACGTTAGCGATCTCGTCTTTGGTCGTGACGTCGATGGCCTGCTCGTCGATGGCCCTGGTCACGACGTGGGCCGCTTCCAGGATGCCGCGCTTGAGCAGCATCGCGTTGGCGCCCGCCGCCACGTTCTTCATGCCCTCGGTGATGATGATGTGGGCCAGCAGCGTGGCCGTGGTCGTGCCATCGCCCGCGATGTCGTTCGTCTTGGTGGCCGCTTCCTTCAAAAGCTGAGCGCCCATGTTCTCGAACGGGTCGGGCAGCTCGATCTCTTTGGCTACCGTCACGCCGTCATGGGTGATGGTGGGGGAGCCCCATTTCTTGTCCAGCGCCACATTGCGGCCCTTGGGGCCCAGCGTCGTCACCACCGCGTTGGCCAACGTATCGATACCGCGCTTGAGCTTGCCGCGCGCTTCATCGCCAAATACCAGTTGCTTTGCCATGCTAGTTCCTCCTTGTCACAGATTATGGGAATCGGCTACTCAACAATCGCCAGGATGTCGCTTTCCTTCAGGATGAGGATCTCCTTGCCCCCCGTCTTGAAGGTCGTGCCGGAGTACTTGGCATAGATCACCGTGTCGCCCACCTTCACCTCCATCGGGATGCGCTTGCCATCCTCATCCCGGCGGCCGGGACCGACGGCCAGGACCTTGCCCTGCTGGGGCTTTTCCTTGGCCGTGTCGGGCAGCACCAACTGCCCGCCGGCAAACGTCTGCACTTCTTCCTCGATGGGTTCCACAACGACGCGATCCGCCAATGGTTTGATGTTGACAGGCATTTTGCTACCTCCTTTTATTGAGACTTTTTTAGCACTCGCTGCTATAGAGTGCCAACCGGGGCACATCATACCACAATTTTCTGTCCTGTCAAGGGTCAGTAAAGACACGAAGGAAAACAGGTGCTCTACCCGTATGGGGAAGCTTTCGTGTCTTCATCCCTGTCCAATTTTGACAGATTTGCCCTTTCGCGGTAGGATAGAACCCATGAAAGGAGAGCCGTGGCGACGATCCAGGATTTGACCGGGCGGATGAATGCCTTTGTCCGCGATATGGGCTGGTACGAGGACGACTCATCCGTGCCCCAGACGCCGCGCAACATCGCCATCAGTCTGGCGCTGGAAGCGGCCGAGGTGCTGGAGCATTTTCAATGGGGCGAGCAGGCCGACGCAAATGCGCTCGCCGGCGAGCTGGCCGACGTGGCCCTTTACCTGCTGCAACTGGCCTATCTCACGGAGGTCGATCTGGAACGAGCCATCGACGATAAGCTGGCCTATAACTATACCCGACACTGGACAAGGAGTGCGAACCGTGGCAGACAAAGTGACCCCGCGCAGTGAGGACTATTCGCGCTGGTATACCGATGTGGTGCAGATGGCTGACCTGGCCGATTACGCGCCGGTGCGGGGCTGTATGGTCATCAAGCCCTACGGCTATGCGCTGTGGGAAAATATCAAGAACGGCCTCGACCGCCGCTTCAAGGCCACCGGTCACGTCAACGCCTATTTCCCTCTCTTTATCCCCATGAGCTTTTTGGAAAAAGAGGCCGAGCACGTCGAGGGCTTTTCGCCCGAACTGGCCGTCGTCACCATCGGCGGCGGCAGGCAACTGGACGAGCCGCTGGTGGTGCGCCCCACCTCCGAGACGGTCATCGGCCATATGTACGCCAGGTGGATCCAGTCCTACCGCGACCTGCCTGTGCTGATCAACCAGTGGGCCAACGTCGTCCGCTGGGAGATGCGCACGCGCCTCTTCCTGCGCACGATGGAGTTTCTCTGGCAGGAGGGCCACACTGCCCACGCCACCGCCGAGGAGGCGATGGAAGAGACGATGCGCATGCTCGACGTCTATGCCGACTTTGCCATCGAAGATGGCGCCATCCCGGTGATCAAGGGCCGCAAGAGCGAGAGCGAAAAGTTCGCCGGCGCCGTCGCCAGCTACACCATCGAGGCGATGATGGGCGACGGCAAAGCCCTTCAATCCGGCACCTCGCACTTTCTCGGCCAGAACTTTGCCCGCGCTTTCGACATCCAGTTCCTGGACGAGAACAACGAGCGGCAGTATGTCTGGACCACCAGTTGGGGCCTCAGCACACGCATGGTCGGCGCGGTGGTGATGGTGCATGGCGACGACCAGGGGCTGGTGCTGCCGCCCGTCCTGGCCCCCTACCAGGTCGTCCTCGTCCCCATCTGGCGCGACGAGGCCCAGCGCGCCCTGGTGCTGGAGGCGACCGCCCGCGCGCAGCGCGCGCTGGAAGGCGTGGTGCGGCTCAAGGTGGACGCGCGTGAGGAGCTTTCGCCCGGCTGGAAGTTCAACGACTGGGAGATGCGCGGCGTGCCGCTGCGCATCGAGATCGGCCCGCGCGACGTGGAAGAGGGCCAGGTGACGCTGGCCCGCCGCGACCAGCCCGGCCGCGCTGGCAAGACCGCCGTGCCCATGGAAAGGCTGGCGGACGCGGTAAGCGAAATGCTGCTGAACATCCAGGCCAGCCTCTACCAGCGCGCGCTCGACTTTCGCCTGGCCCACACCCGCTACCCGGAGACGTTCGAAGCGCTGCGCCAGGCCGTCGCCGAGGGCTTTGCTTATGCCTGGTGGTGCGGCAGCGCCGCCTGCGAGGCCCGCGTCAAAGAAGAAACCACGGCCACGATCCGCTGCATCCCCCTGGAGCAGCCCGGCGGCAGCGGGCCGTGCATCGTCTGCGGCGAGAAGGCTGCCGAGCAGGCGGTCTTTGGACGGGCGTATTGAGCGCGGGTTGCGTGTTGCGTGTTGCGTGTTGCGTGTTGCGTATCGGCGGGTCTTTCGGGGGAGGCTGATGGCAGAGGCGACGTTTCATTTTCCGCCCGACTTCAGGTGGGGTTGCGCGACGGCTGCCCACCAGACGGAGGGCAACAACACGAACAATGACTGGTGGGCCTGGGAGCAGGTCGAGGGCCATATTGCCGAGGGCGCCCGCTCCAACCTGGCCTGCGATGGCTGGCGGCGGGCAGAGGAGGATTTCGACCGCGCCGCGGCGATGGCCAACAACGCCCACCGCCTCTCGGTCGAATGGTCGCGCATCGAGCCGCGCGAGGGCTATTTCGACGATCAGGCGCTGGGCCGCTATCGCGCCATGCTGCGCGCCCTGCGCGAGCGCGGCATGGAGCCGCTGGTCACGCTGCACCACTTTAGCAGCCCCCTCTGGCTGGCCGAACTGGGCGGCTGGGAGTACCCACGGGTCATCCCGCTCTTTGAGCGCTTTGTCGCCCGCGTCGTCGAGGCGCTGGGCGAGTTTTGCGATTTCTGGTGCACGATCAACGAGCCCAACATCTACGCCCTGCTGGGCTATGTGCAGGGCGTCTTTCCGCCCGGCAAGCACGACCTCGGCGCGGCGATGCGGGTGAGCCGCCACATGCTGCGCGCCCACGCCGCCGCCTACCGCCGCATCCACGCCCTCCAGCCCCACGCCCGCGTCGGCCTGGCGCACAACTATCGCATCTTCGACCCGGCCAACCCCCGCTCCGCGCTCGACCGCCTGGTGGCCCGCCTGCAGGACCGCATCTTTAACGAGGCCTTTCTCGTCCCGCTCGAACGCGGCCGCTGGCTCTTGCCGATGGGCTTTGGCCCGGCGCCGGGCCTGCGCGGGACGCTCGACTGGGTGGGGATCAACTATTACACCCGCGACGTGGTCGCTTTCGACCGCTCCTGCCCCAGCGAGCTGTACGGCCGCCGCTTCCACGGGCCGGACGCCGAGCTGCTCGACGGCGGCTATGGCGAGATGTACCCGCAGGGAATCGTCCGCGCCGTGCGCCGCGCTGCCCGCGCCGGACTGCCCATCTATATCACCGAGAACGGCATCCCCGACGCCGACGACGACCAGCGCCCCCGCGCGCTCGTCACCCACCTGCATCAACTGTGGGGAATCATTCAGGGCTGCTATCCGGTGATGGGCTATTTCCACTGGACGCTGGTGGACAATTTCGAGTGGGCCGCCGGTTGGACGCTGCGCTTTGGCCTGATCGAGCTGGACCCGGCGACGCAGGTGCGCACACCGCGGCCCTCCGCCGCCCTTTACGGCGACATCTGCCGCGCCAATGCCATCACGCCAGAGATCATCGATGCCCACGTGCCCGAGCTGCGGCCCATCCTCTTCCCCTCCGCTCGACACGACTGACGCAAGCGGCACAAGGGAGACCACGCCCGGTCCTCTACCGACCGGCGATCCGCTCCAATCCCCCCATCCACGGCCGCAACACCTCCGGCACGACGACCGTGCCATCGGCCTGCTGATAGTTCTCCAGGATGGCGATCACCACGCGCGGC
>DAOTYD010000003.1:0-21576 GCA_034435295.1 Anaerolineae bacterium
CGCCGACCGGTGAGTGTGGGAGGGTTGCGTGCGCCCCAAAGCCAGAAATTCTTGCAGCGGAGGCCGTTGTTTCGGCTGCTTCAGGATTCACTTGTCAAGGTGCAAAAGTCGAGTCAATAGTCCCCAATTCGGACGATGGGTGGAGGGCACACCTCCGGGGCCGCATCAAGTTTGGCACCGTGAGTATACCAATGCTTGGAGAACCTTTATTGAGAGCAATCCCAATGCAGACACATGGCAGGTTTTGTCTTTTCTGAGGCGGTTGCTTTCTAGCGGGAGATTTCCTAGCCACTGAGGAGGTATGTAATATGGTTCTCCCCACAATTCAAGATCCCAATCCGTATGGGCCGCTTTCCGAGGAAAGCCTACGAAAATTGGAGAGAAAAATAGGGGTGATGCTGCCTCCAGACTACCGCGAGTTTCTGAGACGATACAACGGTGGCAGGCCGGAGCCGGATGGATTCTGGATTGAAAAGGGTAGCTACAGTAGCGGCGTTCATCAATTCTATGGACTGCATGATGGCCCCGCGTGGCTCTCAATCGACACCTATGCGGGCCCGGAGAGATACGGTGTACCAGAAGGATTGCTTCCCATCGGAGACGACGGGATAGGGAATTTTATTTGCATAGGGCTTGTAGGAGAAGGCAGAGGAGCAATATATTTCATTGACCATGAGATACATCCCTATGCTGAGCCGGACTCCTTTGAAGGTGTTACCGAAGTAGCTGGCTCCTTCTCCGAGTTCCTCTCTCGGCTGCAGAAGTTGTCGGAATAACTAGCCCAGGCTTGTTGCTCTTGTCGGGGGAGAATGGCCGAGCTGGAAGGGGACATGCTCTTCTCTGTGGCGCGGCTAACCAGCGGCTTCAGCCGACCGGGCTGAGTGGGCAGATTGCGAAGTTGATCGAGCCTGCTGCTGGGTCGGTCAACGACGGCACCTTGCCTGGGCCGCCCGGCGGCTGAGCCGCGCGCCGTTAGCCCCTTTGTCCTACCAAGACAGATGAATACAATTTGTACAAGTAACTTGTACAGGATGTTTCCCTGGCCACCTGGCAGTTTACAGGAAATAGGAAACGAAACGGATTTGGAAACGAGGCGGCGTTGACCACATTTGATGACCCGCGAGCCAAACGCGACCAGCCAAAGGTAAAGGCAACAATCAGCGTCAGACGAGACAGACGCAGGAAATCGTGTTGCCTTTCTGGTCCCTGGTTCACAACAGCCGCGATCAGCGCCCGCGCCATGGACTCATATCCATCACGGACGCCCTGGCGCCAGGAGGATAGCAGAATGGCATGGAAATCGGCTCTCAAAGGCGACCCGCTGCCCTGGCTGCTGGCGCACGATGCGGAGAATCCTGGCGTGCGTCTTTTTGCCCTGCGCGATCTGCTGGGCCGGGCAGAGGACGATGAGGAGCTCCGCCAGGCGCAGGCGGCGGTGATGGTCAGCGGGCCGGTGCCGGCAATTCTCGATGCCCAGTACCCTGCCGGCTACTGGGTCAAGCCAGGCGGCGGCTACTCGCCCAGGTACCGCTCGACGGTCTGGCAGGTCATGTTCCTGGCCGAACTGGGCGCCGACCCGGCCGACGAGCGCGTGCGGCGGGGCTGCGCCTACCTGCTCGAGCACAGCATCGCCGCCAACGGGGCGTTTTCTTGCAACCAAAAGCCCATCCCTTCCGGCGCGGTCCCCTGCCTGAACGGCAACCTGCTCTACGCCCTCTTGCGCCTGGGTTGGGGCGACGATCCCCGCGTGCAGGCTGCGCTCGACTGGCTGGCCGGGGCGGCGGTCGGCGAGATCGCCTATCTCAAGACAGCCGCCTGTGGCCCGGACTGGGCCTGCGCGATCAACGGCGGCCAGCCGTGCGCCTGGGGCGCGCTCAAGGCGCTCAAGGCCCTGCTTGCCCTGCCGCCCTCGCAGCGCACGGCAAAGATGGAGCGCGCCCTCGACACAGGCCGCGCTTTCCTGCTGCGTTACAACCCCGCCCTCGCCGACTACCCCTACACGGAGCGGATCAGCCCGGCCTGGTTCAGGCTGGGCTTCCCGCTCGCCTACTGGAGCGACATTCTGGAACTGGCAACGGTGCTGGTCGATCTGGGCTGCGCCGACGACCCGCGCCTGGCGCCGTTGGTGCAGCGGATCCTGGAAAAGCAGGATGCCGATGGCCGTTGGAAATTGGAGAATGCCCTCAACGGCAAGATGTGGGCCGACATCGAGCAAAAGGGGAGGCCCAGCAAGTGGGTCACCCTGCGCGCGCTGTGCATGCTGAAACATCTCTCGGAGGGAGAACTCTATGCCCGGAGCTGAGCTTCCTACCCCCCAGGCGACGATGGCCCTGCTCAAGAGCCGCCGCAGCATCCGCCGCTATCGCCCCGACCCGGTTCCTGACGAGATGATCGAGCAGTTGCTGGAGGCGGGGCGCTGGGCGCCGTCGGCCAGCAACCGCCAGCCGTGGGCTTTTATCGTCATCCAGGACGCCGAGATGCGCCGCCAGGTTGCCGCGCACGCTGCCTATTACTTTGTCCGCTGGGCCCACGCCGAAGATGCGCCGCTGATCATCGCCCTGTGCGGGAACGCCAGCAACCGCATCTACCGCCAATTCCTGCACGAAGACATCGGCCTGGCCGGCTCGCAGATCATGCTCCAGGCCCACGCCCTGGGGCTGGGGACATGCTGGCTGGGCGGCATCGACCGCGCGGCGCTGGCCGCCATCCTCCGGCTGCCGGAGGGATGGGAAGTCGTCGGCCTGCTGACGGTGGGCTTTCCGGCCGAGCAGCCAGAACCGCCGCCGCGCAAGCCGCTGGCAGAGATCGCTCATTATGACGTGTTCGGCAACCAGAAGGGCGGGAGGGTCGAGGCGGGGCAGGTCGGCGGCGGCTGGCTGGCGCGCCTGCTGCGCCGCCTGCGCGTCAGGATCTAGGAAAACTCTGCAGCGGAGGATTTGACGACGAGCGCAGTTGGCCGCAGCCAGCGGCGATCTCGGCGCCGCGCCGCTGGCGCATGGTGTGCGGGATGCCAGCAGCGTCGAGCACGGCGCAGAAAACCGCCTCCGCCTCCGCGCCTGCGGGCTGACCGGCATAGCCAGCAGTGGGGTTCAGGCGGATCAGATTGACGTGGGCGTCCAGCCCGCTCAGCCGCGCCGCCAGCGCCTCGGCCTGGGCGCGGCTGTCGTTCACCCCATCGATCAGCACCCACTCGATCAGCACTCGCTGACCGGTCCGCGCCGCATACTGGCGCAGGGCAGCGAACAGCTCGTCCAGCGGATAGCGGCGATTGACCGGCACCAGCTCGTCGCGCAGCTCGTCGGTGGCGGCGTGGAGCGAGACGGCCAGGCGCACACGCGGCCCTTCGTCGGCCCAGCGCAGGATGCCGGGGACGATGCCGACGGTGCTGAGGGTGACGCGCCGCGGGGCAAGGCCCAGCGCGCGCGGGTCGAGCAGGCGGCGCAGCGCCGCGAGCGTGGCGTCGATGTTCAGCAGCGGCTCGCCCATCCCCATCAGCACGACGTTGTGCAGCATCTCCCCCGCCGCAGCCAGCTCGCGCTGAAAGTGCAGCGCCTGGGCGACAATCTCGCCGGCCGAGAGCTGGCGGACAAAGCCCATCTGTCCCGTGGCGCAAAAGGCGCAGCCGCAGGCGCAGCCGACCTGGGTGGAGAGGCAGGCGCTGCGCCGCCCACGGTAGCGCAGCAGCACCACCTCGATCCGTTCACCGTCGGCCAGCTCCAGCAGGTCTTTGCGCGCCCCGCCGTCGGCGCTCTCCTGGCGCGCGATCAGCCGTGGCCAGGGGAGGCTCATCCCGGCGGCCAGGCGCCGGCGCAGCAAAGGAGGGAGCGCCGTCATCTGCTCGAAGGTGAGGGCGTGCTCGCGGTAGAGGCCGCGCCAGACCTGGCGTGCCAGCGTGGGAGGCTCCCCCCAGGCCGCCAGCAGCGCGGTCAGCTCATCCAGGTCGAGTTCCAGGCAGTTGACCATGCGGCGTTCGTTACGCATTCCGACTCTGACAGCGGGGGCAAAAGTGCGTGCCGCGCCCGCCGACGGCAATGCGCTCGATGGGCGTCTGGCAGCGCGGGCAGGGCCGGCCCTTCTGCCCATAGACGGCGATCTGTCCGGCAAAGTCGCCGGGCAGGCCGCGGGCGCTGACATAGCCGCCATCGTCCATCGTCGTGCCGCGCCGCTCGATGGCCTGGGTCAGCACGGCGCGGATGGCAGTCAGCAGGCGAGCGGCCTCGTCTGCCGAAAGCGTCGAGGCCAGGCGCAGGGGATGCAGGCAGGCGCGCCAGAGCGCCTCGTCGGCGTAGATGTTGCCCAGCCCGGCCAGAAAGCGCTGGTCGAGCAGGAGCGGCTTGAGGCGGGCGCGGCGGGCGGCCAGCATCGCCGCAAAGCGCTCTGGCGTCAGGGCCGGGTCGAGCGGTTCAGGCCCCAGCGCGCCCAGCACGTCGGCGGGATCGGCCGTCAGGGCCATGCGGCCAAACTTGCGCGGGTCGGAAAAGCGCAGGCGACGGCCGTCGTCCAGCGTCAGCAGGACGCGGGCATGCGGATCGTCTGCTGTGCTGGCGGGCTCAAGGATGAGGCGGCCGCTCATGCGCAGGTGGACGAGCAGCGTGTCGCCGCCGTCGAGTGTCAGCGCCAGCCACTTGCCGCGCCGACTGACAGCGGTGATGACCTGCCCGCGCAGGCGGCGGGCAAAGGCGGCCTCATCTGCGCCGGCGACCGTTCGCGCCCAGCGCACCTCGACGGCGACGATGCGCCGCCCGGCGATCTCTTGCAGCTCACGGGAGATGGTTTCGACCTCTGGAAGTTCGGGCATGGTGAGGGCATTATAGGCGGTTTTTGGGGGAGAGTCAATGGGTAGGACAACTGCGAGCAGTTGTCCTACGCCGCCGGTCAACGGCCATGTCGCCGCGCCGCCGTTTGTGGTATAATCGGGCCGATGGCCGAGTTCGTTCACCTCCACACCCATAGCTACTACTCTCTGCTCGATGGCCTGAGCAGCCCCAAGGCGCTGGTGACGCGGGCGGCCGAGCTGGGCATGCCGGCCCTCGCGCTCACCGACCACGGCGCGCTCTACGGCGCCATCGAGTTCTACCAGGCAGCCCAGGAGGCCGGGATCAAGCCGATCATCGGCATGGAAGCCTACCTGGCCCGTCGCAGCATCCACGACCGCAGCAGCGCCGATGACCGCCGTCTCTATCACCTCCTCCTGCTGGCGCAGAACCGCGCCGGTTACCAGAACCTGCTCCGGCTGGCCAGCATCGCCATGCTGGAGGGGTTCTACTACAAACCGCGCATCGACAAGGAAATCCTCCTTGCCCACAGCGAAGGACTCATCGTCACCTCGGGCTGCGGCTCGTCCGAAGTGCCGCGCCTGCTGCGCGAGGGGTGCGTGGAAGATGCCCGTCGCGCTGTGGCCTGGTACCGCGATCACTTTCCGGGCCGCTTTTTCCTGGAATTGCAGGACCACGATATCCCCGAACTCGCTGCAGTCAACCGACAGGTGATCCAGTTTGCCCGCGAGTTCGACCTGCCGCTGGTCGCCACCAACGACGTCCACTATGCGCTGCGCGAGCAGGCCAGCGCGCACGACACGCTGCTGGCTATCGGCACAGGCAAGAGCCTGCGCGACCCCGACCGCATGCGCATGGACGGCGAGACCTATTACATGCGCAGTCCGGCGGAGATGGCGAACCTCTTTGGCGACGTGCCAGAGGCGCTGTCGAACACCCTGCGCGTTGCCGAGATGTGCGAACTCCAGATCGATTTCGGCATCTATCACCTGCCGCCTTTCGACGTTCCCCCACCGCATACGGCCGAGTCGTACCTGCGCCTCTTGTGCGAAGAGGGGCTGCAGCGGCGCTACGGCGAGCGGGCCAACAGCGCCGAGGTGCGCCAGCGGCTGGAGCACGAACTGTCCATCATCCACAAAATGGAGTTCGACACCTACTTTCTCATCGTCTGGGACCTCTGCAAAGCGGCGCGGGAGCGGGGTATCTGGTACAATGCCCGTGGCTCGGCGGCTGGCTCGATCGTCGCCTACTGCCTGGGCATCACGATGGTCGACCCGCTGGCCAACGGCCTGATTTTCGAGCGCTTTCTCAACCCCGGGCGGGTGACCATGCCGGACATCGACCTGGACTTTGCCGACGACTGTCGTGGCGAAATGATCGCCTATGCGATCGAAAAGTACGGGCGGGAGAACGTCGCCCAGATCATCACCTTTGGCACGTTGGGGGCGCGGGCGGCGGTGCGCGATGTGGGGCGGGTGATGGACATCCCCCTGAGCGAGGTCGACAACGTGGCCAAGCTCATTCCCAACGTCCCCGGCAAGCCCGTTTCGATCGCCCAGGCGCTGGAGGAAGTGGCGGAACTGCGCCAGTTGTACGAGACGACGCCCTACGTGCGCAATCTGCTGGACACGGCCTCGCAGTTGGAAGGCGTGGCCCGCCACGCCTCGACCCATGCCGCCGGCGTGGTCATCGCCGACGCGCCGCTGATCCAGTACTGTCCGCTGAACCGCCCGACGCGGGGCGAGAACGTGCAGGAGACAGAAAATGGGCTGGCGCTGAGCGCCGTGACCCAGTGGCCCATGGAGCAGTTGGAGGCCATTGGCCTGCTCAAGGTCGACTTTTTGGGGCTGAGCACGCTGACGGTGATGCGCAAAGCCTGCGACCTGATCCGCGAGCGGCATGGGGTGGAACTGGACCTGGAGTCGATCCCCCTGGACGATCCGGAGATCTATGCGCTGCTCTCCAGCGGCAACGTGTCGGGCGTCTTTCAGGTGGAAGGGACGGGGTTCCGGCGGGTGCTGCGCGACATGCGGCCCTCGCGCTACGAGCACATCGTCGCCGTGGTGGCGCTCTACCGGCCCGGCCCTATGGAGCATATCCCCACCTTTATCCAGCGGATGCACGGCCAGGAGGCGGTCCGCTATCACCACCCCAGCCTGGCGCCGATCCTGGACGAGACCTATGGCATCATCGTCTACCAGGAGCAGATCATCCAGATCGCTTCGCAACTGGCGGGCTATGAGCCCGGCGAGGCAGACACGATCCGCAAGGCGGTCGGCAAAAAGATCAAAGAGGCCTTGCTGGCCCATCGGGAAAAGTTCATCCGTGGGGCAGTGGCGAACAACATCCCGGCAGAAACGGCAGCGGCGATCTTTGACGACATCGAGTATTTTGCGCGCTATGGCTTTAACAAGAGTCACGCCGCCGATTACGCCGTCCTCACCTGCCAGACCGCCTATCTCAAAGCCCATTATCCGGTCGAGTACATGACCGCTCTGCTGACGGTGGAGCGCGGCAATACGGAGAAGGTGGGCGTGCTGATCAACGAGTGCCGCCGTGCCGGGATGTGGGTGCTGCCGCCAAGCGTCAACTGCTCGCAGCTCGAGTTCACTATCGAAACCTATCAGGGCCGGCCAGCGATCCGCTACGGGCTGGGCGCGGTCAAGAACGTCGGCGACGGGCCGGTGGAAGCGATCCTGGCGGCGAGGAAGCAGCAGCCGTTCAGCGACCTGGCCGATTTCTGCCGCCGCGTCGACCTGCGCCTGATCAACCGCCGCGCCCTCGAATGCCTGATCCGCGCCGGCGCGCTGAACGAGCTGGGCCAGCCGACGCGCCTGCTGATGGCGCTCGACCGCATGCTGGGCCTCAGCACCCGCGTCCACCGCGCCCGCGAGATCGGGCAGTTGAGCCTGTTCGGCGAGGCAACAGGGGTTGTCATCGAAGACGAGGCCGCCCTGCTCGCCGGCCTGCCTCCCGCCCCGGAGACCTCGCTGCGCGAGATGCTGGAATGGCAAAAGGAACTCCTGGGCACCTACCTTTCGGAGCACCCTTTGGAGAGCGTCCTGCGCGACCTGAGGGAACACGTCAATTCTTCGATCGGACAGTTGCAGGACGAACCACCGGGCAGGACCGTCACCGTCATCGGTATAGTGACAGGAGTGCGGCGCTTCATGACCAGGCGCGGCCAGGAGATGGCCTTTGTCACTCTGGAGGACCCCTACGGGGCGTGCGAGGCGGTTGTCTTTCCTTCGGTCTGGGAGCAGACCAGGCCGCTGTGGGTGCGCGATCAGATATTGCAGATCTGCGGCAAAGTGGACCTCCGCAACGAGCAGGCGAGCCTGCTCTGCGAATGGGCCCGGCGGCTGGAAGAGATCACGCGGCCAGCAACGCAACCTCTGCCGTCTGCGGCAGCGGGAGGGGCAGCCCAGCCCATGCAGCCCGCCGCGTCGGTGAGGCAGCGTGTCGTCCGCGTGACCATGCGCCGCTCGGCGGATACGCGGCGCGACTACCAGATGCTCAGCGCTGTCCACGAGCTGCTGACCTCTTACAGCGGTGCAGACCGTTTCGAGCTGTTGCTCACCGGCGGTGCAAACGGCAATCGGCTGCTCCAGTTTCCGAATCATTCGACGCGCTACTGCCAGGAGCTGGCGGAGAAACTGGTTGACATGCTGGGGCCAGGGTCGATCGAGGTGCGGGAGGACGCGCTGTAACGTGTCGACGACCAGGCGTATGAATCAGGTGCGCGGACCGGCGGATGTAGAGACGGCGCTGCAGGCAGCGGGGGTTGCCTATCAGCGCTTCAAGGTGACGGCAGGCGCCCGCGCCGACGAGGCGGCGCGCTCGCTGGGCGTGAGCCTGGGGGCAATCGTCAAAACGCTGGTCTTTCTGGCCGACGGGCAGGCGGTGCTGGTGCTCGTCGCCGGCGACCGCCGCGCCAACGAGCAGCGGCTCAAGCAGGTGCTGGGGGCGCAGCAGGTCAAGATCGCCCCGCCTGAGCGCGTGCTGGCCGAGACTGGCTATCCGGTCGGCGCGGTGCCGCCCCTTGGCCTGCCGGCTGCCATACCCGTCTGGATCGACGTGGCGCTGGCGGCGCATCCCACCGTCTATGCATCGGGCGGCGCGGAGAATGTGATCGTGGGACTCTCTTTTGCCGACCTGCTCCGCGCGAGCGGAGGGCAACTTGTCGATGTGGTCAAGGAGGGCTGATGAAGCGAATGGCTGTTCTCACCAGTGGGGGTGATGGGCCGGGGCTGAACCCGTGCATCCGCGCCGTGACGCGCATGGCCTTGCAACTGGGAGCGTCGGTGGTCGGCGTACGGCGCGGCTATGCCGGCCTGATCGCCGGCGAGGTGGTGGAACTGGACCGCCGTTCGGTGGGCGGGATTATGGGCCAGGGGGGGACGTTTCTGGGCACGGCGCGCTGCCCCGAGTTTCGGACCGAAAAGGGGCAGCGCGAGGCGCTGCGCACGCTCAACCGGCTGGGCGCAGAGGGGCTGGTCGTCATCGGCGGCAACGGCTCGCTGACGGGGGCGCTGCAACTGCACAGGATGGGCTTTCCCGTCGTGGGCATCCCGGCGACGATCGACAACGACGTGAGCTGTACCGACATCGCCGTGGGGGTGGACACGGCGCTCAACACGATCCTCGACGCCATCGACCGCATCAAGGACACGGCCTCATCGCACCAGCGGGCCTTTCTCATCGAGACGATGGGGCGCAATTCGGGCTACCTGGCGCTGGTCAGCGGGCTGGCCGGCGGCGCCGAGCTGGCGCTGATCCCCGAGTACGAGACGTCGATGGAAGAAGTGACCCGGGTCATCGAGAACTCGTACGTGCGGGGCAAGGCGCACTGCATCATCATCGTGGCCGAGGGGTGGAAGCCCGGCACGCGCGCCCTGGTCGATTACCTCAAGCAGCGCGAAGACGAGCTGGGCTTCGAGATCCGGCTGACCGTGCTGGGACACATCCAGCGAGGCGGCAAGCCGCTGGCCTTCGATCGCCTGCTGGCGACGCGGATGGGTGCAGCGGCGGCGCGGGCGCTTGTCGGCGGTCAGCACGGCGTGATGATCGGCTGGAACGACAACCGCTGCGAACCGGTGCCGCTAGAGGAGGCGGTCGCCTGCCAGAAAGAGCTGAGCCTGGAACTGCGCGAACTGGCAGCGATTATGGAGCTGTGAAGTAAGGCTCTTCGCAGCAGCAATCCGCAGGTTGACGACTTTACCCTCTTGAGGTATGAGGGAGGCATTCCCGCTTGGGAGGCATACAATGGAAGAAGTGATCGCGTTGGGAGGCGCGGTTTGGCGGGCGCGCCTTCTGTTCCGTCTGGCGATAACACGGGCAGAGTTCCTGCTGCAGTTGCTGGGCCTGGAAGAAGCCGTGCTGGTCGGGGAGCGCATCTTTGATGAGTGGACTCCCAAAGACCTGATCGCCCACATCGCGGCGTGGGATGAGCTGTTCGCCGGGCGCATCGAACTGATCCTGGAAGGCCGCGAGGACGAGATCGTCGGCGTCGAAGCCGATGAGCAGAACGCGATCTTTTACCAGGAACGCCGCAACCTTTCGCTGGCCGAGGCGGTCGGCGCGCTGGGCATGGCGCGGGCTGACTTTCTCACCGCCCTCTCCCGCCTGTCCGATGACGAGATCCGGCAGCAGCGCCATTTTCCATGGGGTGATGCCTCGGTGGCCTGGTGGGTGCAGTTGGCCTATGAACATGACGAGGAGCATGGACATCACCTCCACCTCTGGCGCGAGGAGGGCGGGCTGGGCTGGAACGTCGGCCCCAAGCCGCTGCTCCTGGCCGCGCAGGCGGCGGCGCGGCAGGAGCTTCTCCTGGCTGCGGCGCTGCTCCCCCCTGACGAGCGCACGACTCGCCCCGTCTGCGGCATATGGACCCTGCGCGACCTGCTCGGCCACGTCGCCGATTGGGAGTTTTTCTGCGCCGACGCGCTGCGCCGTTTTCTTGCCGGCGAGATCGACCGCGTCCTCCACGACGGCGACTATCTGGCCTGGAACGATGCCCAAGCGGCGGCGCGTCAGGGCCAGCCGTGGGAGCAGGTGTGGGCGGACTTTCAGCAGGCGCACCGCGAAGTGACCGCGCTGCTGCAAGGGCTGAGCCAGGCCGACCTGGCGCGCCGCTTTCCCAATCCATGGGATGAGAACAGCACGGTCTATTTCTGGCTGGCCACTTTTGTCGGCCACGATCACGAACACGCCCAGGACCTGCGCAAATCTCTCGAGTTGTGAACGACCCTCAGATATTTTTGGGACCGGACGCGGACAAGCGCGGATCAATGGTAACTGTCTACCTTGATATAAGGAAGGCCGAAATGAATCCAGGGCAAAATTTGTCAACAAGCTACATCTTGCGGGCGCTCTGCGCCCTTGGCGGTTGCCTGCTTGTGCTGCTGGCGGGGCTGACCCTCAGCGGATGCAACGGCGAGCAGGCCACTGAAGGTGGCGAGCTGCGGGGCACGATCAGCGTATCGGGCGCATGGGCGCTCTACCCGATGATGGTGCGCTGGGGCGAAGAGTTCCACGCCCTGCACCCCGCTGTCGAGTTCGACATCTCCGCTGGCGGCGCCGGCAAAGGCATGGCCGATGCCCTCGCCGGCGCGGTCGACATCGGCATGGTCTCCCGCGAGATACGCCAGGAAGAGATCGACCAGGGCGCCTTTGGGGTGATGGTCGTCAAGGACGCCGTGGTGCCTGCCATCAACGCCAACAATCCCTACCTGGAGCGCCTGCAGACCCGGGGCATCGACCGCGCCACCTTCGAGGCGATCTGGCTGGGCCAGGTCACGACGTGGGGCCAGGTGCTCGGCGACCCCGGCATAAGCGACGAGATTCACGTCTACACGCGCTCGGACGCCTGCGGCGCCGCCGAGACGTGGGCCGCCTATCTGGGCGGCCATCGCCAGGAGGACCTGCTGGGCATTGCCGTCTACGGCGATCCCGGCCTGGCCGAGGCGGTGGCGCAGGACCCGCTGGGTATCGGCTACAACAACCTGAACTTTGCCTATGATGCCAACAGCGGTCAACCCATCGCCGGGCTGGCTATCGCGCCGCTGGATCAGAACGGCAACGGACAGCTCGACGAGGAGGAGAACGTGTACGGCAGCAAAGCCGAGTTGATGGCAGCGATTGCCGACGGGCGCTACCCCTCGCCGCCAGCCCGCGGTCTCTACGTGGTGACGCGGGGCAGGCCAGACGGCCTGGCGCTGGCTTTTATCCGCTGGGTGCTCACCGACGGACAGGCGTTCGCGGAAGAGACCGGCTATATCCCGCTGACTGCCGCCCAGGCGCAGGCTGAGATGGCCAGGCTGGAAGAGTAAGGCCTATCTGGAGGGCAGCGTCGATTTGAGGATTCGCTCCCGACAGCTCAAGGACAAGGCCGCGTGGGGCGTGATGGGCGCGCTGACGGCCCTGGCTGCCGCCTTGGTGCCGCTCATCGCCCTGGCGCTGCTGATGCGCGCCCGTCCCCTGCTCCAGCTCGCCCCGCTGGGCGAGCTGCTGACCTCGACCTCGTGGCGCCCCCTGCGCGGCGAGTTTGGCTTCTGGCCCTTTATCGTCGGCACGGTGTGGGTCACGGTGCTGGCGATGCTGCTTGCCGTGCCGCCATGCCTCTTGTGCGCGATCTACCTGGCGGAGTATGCGCCGCGCCCGCTGCGGGAGGCGGTCAAGCCACTCGTCGACCTGCTGGCGGGCATCCCTTCCGTGGTCTATGGGCTGTGGGGGACGCTGACGGTAGTGCCGCTGGTGCGCGACGTCCTTGCGCCGTGGGCAGGGACCAACCTGGAGTTCATCCCCTTGCTGCGGGCAGACAACCCCACCGGCTACAGCGTCCTGGCGGGCGGCGTGGTGCTGGCGGTGATGGTCTTTCCGGTCATCATCTCGACCGCCGAGGAGGTCATCCGCGCCGTGCCCGACGGCCTGCGCGAGGCGACGCTGGCGCTGGGGGCCACCCGCTGGCAGATGGTCAAGGGCGTCGTGCTGCGGCGGGCGATGCCCGGCGTCATCGCGGCGGTTGTTCTCGGCTTCTCGCGCGCCTTTGGCGAGACGATGGCCGTCATGATGGTCGTCGGCAACGTGGCGCAGATCCCCCGCTCGATCTTTGACGCGGCCTATCCGCTTTCGGCGCTCATCGCCAACAACTATGGGGAGATGATGTCCATCCCCCTGTACGACGCGGCGCTGCTGGCGGCGGCGCTCATCCTGCTGCTGGTCGTGCTGGTCTTTACCCTCCTGGCGCGGGTGGCCTTGCTGCGCGCCGTGCGGAGGGCGGCTTGAACGAGTTCAATGGATTCTTGAATGAAACGAAAACACCTGGAAGAGCGCTTTTTCCTGTTCTTGATGATCGTTTCGATGGTCGTCGTCGTCGGCAGCCTGCTCTTGATCCTGGGCACCGTGCTGGCGCGCGGCCTGCCGGCGCTCGATTGGGCCATGCTAACCCAGACGCCGCAGGGGGGCTACTATCTGGGCAAAGAGGGGGGCATCCTCAACGCCATCACCGGCTCGCTGGCCCTGGCCGGCGGGGCGACGGCCTTGAGCTTTGCCATGGGCCTGGCGGTGGCCCTGCACCTGCAGAACCTCTCCTCACGTTGGGCGCATCTGGTGCGGCTCTCGCTGGACGTCCTGTGGGGCGTGCCGTCCATCGTCTATGGCGCTTTTGGCTTTACGCTGATGCTCCTGCTGGGTCTGCGCTCGTCGCTGCTGGGCGGCATCATGGCCCTGGCTCTGCTCGAACTGCCGGTCATGGTGCGAGCAATGGACGAAGTGCTGCTCATGGTGCCTTTCGAGCTGAAGGAAGCTTCTTACGCGGTAGGCGCGACGCGCTTCGAGACGGCGGTCAAGGTGCTGGTGCGACAGGCAATGCCGGGGCTGCTGACAGCGGTGCTGTTGGGCCTGGGACGGGGCATCGGCGACGCGGCCTCGGTGCTCTTTACCGCTGGCTACACCGACCGGCTGCCGACCTCGCTGCTGCGGCCGGTGGCTTCGCTGCCGCTGGCGGTCTTTTTCCAGTTGGGCACACCGGTTCCAGAGGTGCGTGAGCGCGCTTATGCTGCGGCGCTGGTGCTGACCGCGATCGTCCTGGCGATCAGCCTGCTCGCCCGCCTGCTCAGCCGCCGCCTGGAGCGGCACGTGATTCGGTGAGGCGTTATGGTCGATCCGATCATCCAGATTCGGGACTTGAGCGTCGCCTATGGCGACCACCGCGTGGTGCGGGATGTCAGTGTGGACATCCCGGCGCGGCAGATCACGGCGATCATCGGCCCGTCCGGCTGCGGCAAGACCACGCTGCTGCGCTCTATCAGTCGCCTGGTCGAGCTGTCGGAAGGGGTGCGCGTCTGGGGGCAGGTGCTGTTCGAGGGACAGAACATCTATGCCCCGCAGACAGACGTGACCGAGGTACGCAAACGGATCGGGCTGCTGGCACAGCGGCCCTTTCCTTTGCCCATGTCCATCTATGATAACGTTGCCTACGGCCCTCGTCTCTACGGCATCCGCAAGCGCGCCATGCTGGACGCGATCGTGGAAAAGCAGTTACGCGCCGCCGGGCTGTGGGATGAGGTCAGGGATCGTCTGCACGCGCCAGCGTCGGCGCTCTCCATCGGCCAGCAGCAGCGGCTGTGTCTGGCCCGCGGCCTGGCTGTCGAGCCGGAGGTGTTGCTGTGCGACGAGGTGACCTCGGCGCTGGACCCCGTCTCGGCTCAGCGCATCGAGGCGCGGCTGTTGGAGATCAAGACCGACTATACGATCGTGCTGGTCACACACGTGCTGCGTCAGGCGCGGCGGCTGGCCGATTACGTGCTGTTCATGTACATGGGCGAGCTGGTCGAACATGGGCCGGCGGCGCAGGTCTTTCAGAACCCGCAACAGAAGAGAACGCAGGCCTATCTGAAAGGGGAAATCTATTAGCCGGGGTGGGGCTATGGACAAGTGGTGGCTGCTCTTTATCACGTTTCTCAAGATCAATTTGCTGACCAGTTCGGGGCCGGCTTCGGCGGGCTTTTTGTACTCTGAGATCGTCGGCAAGCTGATCAGCCGCGAGGAGTTTATCGAGGCGGTGGGCTATTCCAGCGTCCTGCCGGGCTCGGATGCACTCCAACTGGCCCTGTTCGTCGGCTACCGCGTGGGCGGGGTGCTGGGGGCGTTGATCGCCTGCGCCGGCGCCATCCTGCCGCCGACGGTGCTGATGCTGCTCGTCGCCATCATCTTGAACCGCCTGCGCGGCGAGGCCTGGATCGAGGGCTTTGTCAAGGGGCTGGCCCCGGCGCTGGCAGCGCTCTTGCTGATAACGGCTTATCGGCTTCTTGGCGAGGGCGGCTGGCAGGGCTGGCTGCCCATCACCCTGGGCGCGGTCAGCCTGGTGGCGCTCGTCGCCTTTCGCGTCCCGCCGACGATCGTTCTTCTGGTGTCAGGGATCATTGGCATTTTCCTGTTCCGTTAAAAATCCACCTTGTTCTCAGCGACCTCTGCGGTAGAGCCTGGAGGAAACGGTGCACCTGTTGCTCTGTACAGAAGGCACACCCCGTAGCGAGCCAGCGGCGGCTTTCGGCTGCCGGCTGGCGGCGCAGTTGGGCGCGCGTGTGACGGTGTTGGAGGCGACCGCCTCCCCTGCTCAGCCGTTCCTGCCGGCGCTTTCCGCCGCCAGCCTGTGCGCTACCCTCTCCGCTGCCGGGCTGGAGAGCCAGGCCATTGTGCGCCCCGAAGTGCCGCGCCAGGCGATCGTTCGCCAGGCAGCGCAGGAGGCCTATGACCTGATCGTCATAGGCCTGTTGCAGCGCGGCAACTGGCTGCGGCGCTGGCTGCGCGGGCCTTCTACGCGGCGCGTGCTGCAGGGCGTGACGGCGCCGGTCCTGGTCGTGCCCGCCGACCGGCCCGTGCTGCGCCGCATTCTACTGTGCAGCGGCGACCTGTGGTATCCGGCTGCGATGGTCCGCTTTGTCGGCATGCTTGCCCAGGCGACAGGGGCCGAGGTGACCCTGCTCCATGTCACCCCTCATCCCACGCGCTACTATCCCATCCTGCGCCAGGTCGAAGACGCCTGGGGCGCGCTGTTGCAGACCGACACGCCGCAAGGCCGCAATCTCAAGCTCGGGCGTGACGCGCTGGTCAGCCTGGGCGTCGAGACGGGGATCAGCCTGCGCTACGGATCGGTGGTCGATCAGATTCTGGCCGAGATCCGCGAGGGCGAGTACGAACTGGTGGCGCTGGGGTCGACCTATGCCGCGCGCAGCCTGCGCCGCTATTTCGTGCGCAGCATCACCGACCTGGTCGTCGAGCAGGCCGGCCGCCCGGTGCTGGTGATGCGCAACGTGAGTTAATGTAAATCCAGCCGATTTCAAGTATAAATCCAATGCGCATCTGGTAAAATGGGTTCGCGATCACAAAAAAAGGAGCACAAGATGCGCGAGTCACGCCAAACCGCTTCCAGGAGTGGGGTTGCTGCCCCCTGGACCACTTTTCGACAGCCCGCCGAGAGCGAGTTGAGAGCCAGGCTGACCCCTCTCCAATATCGTGTCACCCAGCAGAATGGAACAGAGCCCCCTTTCCAGAACGAGTATTGGGACAACCACCGGCCGGGCATCTATGTCGACGTAGTTTCGGGGGAACCGCTGTTCAGCTCGCTGGACAAGTTCGATTCCGGCAGCGGCTGGCCCAGCTTTACCCGGCCGCTGGAAGCGGAGAACATTGTCGAGGTGGAGGACAGGTCATGGGGGATGGTTCGGGTGGAAGTGCGCAGCCGCTACGGGAATTCACACCTGGGCCACGTCTTTCCCGATGGCCCGGCGCCGACCGGCCTGCGCTATTGCATCAACTCGGCCGCCCTGCGTTTTATTCCCCTGGAAGAGTTGGAAGAGGCAGGATATGGCCAGTACCTGCGCCTCTTTCTGCCGCTCGACGCAGCCGCGCCTGGCGATACAGAAACGACGTAACCGCTCGAGGCCGGATGAGCCGGTCTGCGTTTCCCTTATTTCCCCGTTTGTGCTAAAATGTGCCCCTGGCTTCTATCGCAGGGGCACTGCGCTTGAAGGTGGTTGACAGCTTTAGCCACAGATTACACAGATTTACACAGATTCACACAGATTTTGATTATCATCTTGCGCACCTGGCAGATGAACGAGCGGAATTTGCCACGAATTTCACGAACTGGCACGAATTTTGTTTCTTTATAATTCGTGTAAATTCGTGCAATTCGTGGCAAAAAGGCCAACTGCGTAACTCCTCAATCTGTGTGATCGGTGTTGAGTCGAGCAGAGGCGAGATCGACCACTGTGTGGTACTACCTCTATCACTGAGAAGGGAGAAATGCTATGAAAGTACTATCTTTTACCCCCGAACTCTGTGTTGGCTGCCATGTCTGTGAAGAGGTCTGCTCCGAGACGTGGTTCAAGGTCGTCGACCCGGCCAGGTCGCGCATCCGCATCATCGAAAAAGACGGCAGCATGAGCGCCCTATACTGCGTCCAGGCAGGCGACTGTATCGCTGTCTGTCCGGTCAATGCCCTGTCACGCAACAAGCAGGGCATTGTCCTCTTGAAGAAGAAAGAGTGCGTGGGCTGTCTTTCCTGCGTCGGCTTCTGCCCCTACGGGGCCATGTTCTTCCATCCCGACGACACCACGCCGTTCAAGTGCGTCGCTTGCGGCAAGTGCGCCGAGGCCTGCCCGGCCGGCGCGCTGGAGATCGTCGAAGTCGAAACGCCGTCTGCCCCTGGCGTTCAAGCATAAGGAGGGAAGCCATGTCTGATCGCAACATCCTGACCGAGTTTACATACGAACGGCCCACTGTCGAGCGAGGGTATGCAGGCCAGACCCTCTACGTCGACGTGTCGGCCAACCGGGTGGCCGCCAAACCGGTCACGGCAATGATGAAGGAAAAGTTCATCGGCGGACGGGGCTTTGACCTGTGGCTGTTGTGGAACGGCGTCAGGGACACCACCCGCTGGAACGACCCGGAGAACGAGATTGTCATCTCGACCGGCCCCTGCGGCGGCACGACCCAGTACCCCGGTTCGGGCAAATCGATCGCCGTGACCATCTCGCCGCTGACCGGCATCCCGATCGACTCGAACGTCGGCGGGCACTTTGGGCCCTATCTGAAGTTTGCCGGCTGGGATGCCATCGAGGTGCAGGGCAAGGCAGAGAAGGATGTCATCATCTACATTGACGGGCAGGCGGGCAGGGTGACCATCGAGGAAGCGCCCGCTGATGCGCCCACCGATACGCACCTCCTGGGCCCCTGGCTGATGGCGCGCTACGCCCAGAGCGAGGAGGACCGCGAGCTCACTTCGATCGTCTCTGCCGGCACCGGCGCCGGGCACGCCCTGATGGGCTGCCTCAATTTCAGCCTCTATGACCGGCGGCGGCGCGCGCTGCGCTACAAGCAGGCCGGACGCGGCGGCATCGGCACCGTCTTGCGCGACAAAAAGGTCAGGGCCATCGTCGTGCGCAGCCCCGGCGTCAGCGGCGACGCCAACGGCCCGGCCGACCTGGGCCGGCTGCAGGCCACCGGCGCCGAAATGCACCGCGAGGTGCGCACCTTTGACGATAAGCAGAACCGCATGCGTCGACGCGGCACGCCCTACCTGGTGCAGATTATGGACGACTATGACCTGCTGCCGGTGCACAATTTCAAGTTCGGCTCCCACCCCGACACGCCCAAGATCAACGGCGACGTCTGGGAGGCGCGGATGACCCAGGGCCTGCCCGACGGCTGCTGGTACGGCTGCACTGTCTCCTGCGCTCACGCTGTCGATGGCTTTGAGCTCAAGACCGGGCCGTACAAGGGGGAGAAGGTGATCGTCGATGGGCCCGAGTACGAGACCGTCGCCGGCGTCGGCTCCAACTGCGGCATCTTTGACCCCGACGCCATCCTCGAGATCAACTTTTACTGCGACACCTACGGCATCGACACCATCTCGTTCGGCACGGCGATGGCCTTTGCTATGGAGTGCTACGAGGCGGGCATTCTGGACAAGGACAAGACCGGCGGGATCGATCTCTCCTTCGGCAGCGCCGCCGGCGCGCTGGAGGTGCTGCACCAGATGTCCCGCGGCGAGGGTTTTGGCCTGATCTTTGGGCAGGGCATCCGCCGCATGCAGGACTATTTCATCGAGCACTTTGGCGCCGACGCCGGCTTTGTGCGCGACATCGGCATGCAGGCCAAGGGGCTGGAGTATTCCGAGTATCTGACCAAAGAGTCGCTGGCCCAGCAGGGCGGCTATGGCCTGACCAACAAGGGCCCTCAGCACGACGAGGCCTGGCTGATCTTTATGGACATGGTCAACAACGAGCTGCCCACCTTCGAGGACAAGGCGGAGGCGCTGCACTACTTCCCGATGTGGCGCACCTGGTTCGGCCTGTGCGGCTTTTGCAAGCTGCCGTGGAACGACGTGGTCGATCCCAAGAACAAGCTCACCCCGGAGCCGCAAAAGATCATGCACCACGTCGAGAACTATCGGCAGATCTTTATGGGCGTCACCGGCCTGGAGATCACCTATGACGACATGATCACCATGTCCGAGCGGGTCTATAACTTTCAGCGCGTTTTCAACATCCGCCTGGGCCATGGCCTGCGCGCCGATGACGCCGTCCCCTACCGCTCGGTCGGCCCGGTGACGGTAGAGGAATACGAGTCCCGCGCCGCGCGCTACGACAGCCAGCTCCGCGAATGGCTGGGGCTGGACCCAACGACGATGACGGTGGAGGAAAAGATGGCGGCGCATCGCAAGTACCGCGAGGAGCGCTACGAAAAGCTGATCGACGCCGTCTACAAGCGCCGTGGCTGGACCGAGAACGGCGTGCCGACGCTGGAAAAGCTGCGCGCGCTGGGAATGGACCTGCCCGAAGTCGTCGCGGTCGTCGAGAAGCATCTCTAGGCGATGATCCGCATCAACAACCGCGACGAGATAGACTGGGAGGAGGGCCTGACCATCGCCGCGCTGTTGGAACGGCTGCGCTACTCTTACCCGCACATCATCGTCACCATCGACGGTCAGGTGGTGCACACGGAGGAGTACGAGAGCCGCCTCATTCCCGACGGCTCGAATGTGCGGCTGATCCACCTCATCGCCGGGGGGTAGAGCCACAACCGCCGAGACCTCCGCAGCCTTTCAGACTGCGGAGGTCTTTTCTTCCCACTTCCACAACCAATAGGCCAGGGCTTTCCACCTGCCCCAGCGCGCAAAGGCCGCTTCGACCTGGCGCGGGCCGACCGGCTGGTCGCCGTGCCACTGGCGGGCGACGAGCTTACGCGCCCAGGCGTCGACGGGCACATAGTCGTAGCGGCCCAGCAGCATCAGCGCCATGGCCGCGGCATACTCCCCCACCCCTTTGATCTGCCGCAGCCTGTGGTAGATGTCAGCGCTGCTGCGGTTGTAGTCCTTCATGCTCTCCAGGTCCAGCGCACCATCGGCGACCTGGCGGGCCAGCGCAGCCACAGTGGAGGCGCGATAGCCCAGGCCCATGGCTTGCAACGTGTCTTCCCCCGCCCTGGCGACCTGCGCCGCCGTCGGAAAGGCGTTGCGCGAGGGGTCGGTAGGCAGGGGGTCGCCCAGGCGCGATGTGAGCGCGCTGACCATGCGCACCGTGCCTGCCCACGTGGTGTTGGTCGTGAGGATCGTCTTGACCAGGTCCTCGAAAAAGGTTGGGCAGCGCAGCAGCCGCCCCAGCGCCTGCGCTTCGACATGGGCCAGCGCAGGCTCGCCGCGGGCCAGCTCGTAGAAGGGGCGGAGGTCCTCACCGAGGCCCAGCATCCACCAGACCTTGCGGCTGACCTCCTCACGCTCCGGCCCCCTGAGCGGCTCGCGCGCCGTCACTGTGACGCCGTCGCCAGCCTCGCTGATGAACAGTTCGATCACCCGGCCATTCTCCAGCCGTTCGACGCGCGTCAGCGTCCTGGTCTGGGCATCGGCGGCAAATGGTGGCAGGTAGACCCACCCGTGGGATTCGACAACGGCCCACAGGGAGAAGGGTGGACAGGCTGAGAGATGGAGACGCAAGCCATCACCTCCTCGACTGCAGTTGCTCCCCAGCATAGCACAAAGGGAGGGAAGGCGGCGTTCCAGTGCGGTTACGGTTTGGTGAAGGCGAAAGCTCTACGGCTCGCGGAAGCGGGCCTCGAGCTGCTCCAGCAGTTCAGCGGCTTCGACCAGCTTGTCCAGCGGGTTCTGCTCGCCGACAAAGTAGCGATAGTCGCAGGGCATCACATCCAGCACGCCGACCAGGCTCTCAAAGTGGTCGCGCAGGACGCCGGGGCTGATCCCATAGAGTTCGGCGATCTCGCGCTGGGTCACGGGTCGCAGGTTGACCTTGCGCACGGTATAGTCGAGGGCGGCGGCCCACGTCTCGGGCTTGCGGATATTGACCGTCTCGCGGCCCAGGGCGATACGGTATTCGAGCCACATGTGCAGCGCCGCGCCGATCTCTTCGATGGGCATGCCGGCGGCAGACATCTTTTCGGTGACGATGTTTTCGACGGCGTCCAGACCGCTGGCAAAGAGTTGCATCAGGCGCTCGGCCACCTCGGCGTTGGGTTCCAGGCGCAGGAACTCGCCCAGGGCGCGCAGGGCCTGGTCAAAGTCGCCGGCGCGGGCCAGGGCTTTGGCCAGGTTGAGGTGGTAATCGGCCTGGTCGGGCGCCAGGCGCACGGCAGCACGGAAGCGGTCAACCGCCCGGTCAATGTCCCAATTCTGGTAGGCCTCCAGCCCATCCTGGTTGTAGGTAGCGGCGCGCTTTTCCTGCTGAAGTTTGTCCTTCTCCATAGCAACCTGCTTGTGAGTGGCTTGTATGGGCATTATAGC
>DAOTYD010000004.1:0-3002 GCA_034435295.1 Anaerolineae bacterium
TACGTGATCGATCGACGGGGATACATCATCGCTCATCCCAACAGGGAGGTTGTCCTGGCCAACACCAACATCGGCGGGCGTCCCGAGATCGCGGCCGTGCTGGGGGCTCCGGACAACCAGTGGAGCGGCTCTTACCGCAATCTGGAGAGTCGGAGCGCCGACGAGATCGGCCAGGTTGCAGCCGCGTTCAACGACATGGCCATCCGGCTGAAAGAGCGGGAGGCAGCGCTGGCCGAGGCGCAAGATCGCCTGCGGGATGCCTTCAGCCGCTACGTGCCCTCCCGCCTGGTCGACCAGGTCATCGAGCATGGCGTAAGCCTGGGTGGCGAGACGGTCGAGGCCAGCGTCCTCTTTGCGGACATTCGCGGCTTTACCGCGCTGGCGGAGCAGATTTCTCCAGCAGAGGCGGTCGATCTGCTCAACCGTTACTTTGCGGCGGTCGAGCCGGCGATTGCGGCGGAGAAAGGATGGATCGCCGGCTTTGGCGGCGACAGCCTGCTGGCTGTATTTGGCGCGCCGATCCCGCTGCCTGACCACGCCCGTCATGCTGTGCGGGCTGCAATGAGGATACACCAGGCGCTGGCCCAGTTCAACGCCTGCCAGCGGCAGGAGGGCGGACCCTGCCTGCGCGTCGGCATCGGCATCGCCAGCGGCGAGATGGTGGCTGGCAGCATCGGCACCCCGGAACGTATGGAGTACACCGTCATTGGCGACATCGTCAACACCGCCGCGCGGCTCGACGAGCTGAACAAGCAGTGGGGAACGGACATTTTGATCAGCGAGACGGTGTACAAAGCGGTCAGCGGAGAAGTTTCCGCCCGCCCCCTGCCGCTCGTCGACGTGAAAGGCAAAAGCGAGCCGCTCAAGCTCTACGCCCTGCAAGTCATGCCCCCGCCATGACCAGAACCGCATGCCCGCAGCTTTGCCAGGAGCAATAATCGCCTCCGCCGCTCACTTGCACACTTGCACACTTGCATACTTGCATACTTGCATACTTGCCCACTTGCATGGTAAACTACTCCCCCAAGGAGGCACACCATGAGCGAAAAGAGAGGCCGCGTCTTTTCCGGCGCCCGGCCCACGGGACGCCAGCACCTGGGTAACTACCTGGGCGCTATCCGCAACTATGTCGCCCTGCAGGACGATTATGACTGCATCTACTGCATCGTCGACCTGCACGCGCTGACGACGCTACAGGACACCGACAGGCTGCGCGAGTGGACCTATGAGATGGCCCTGGACTGGCTGGCGGCGGGGATCGACCCCGCGCGTGGGACGATCCTGTTCATCCAGTCCCACGTGCCCCAGGTGACCGAGCTGCACACGATCTTTTCCATGGTCACCCCGCTGGGCTGGCTCACCCGCCTGCCGACCTTCAAAGAGAAGGTGCGCCAACAGCCGGACAATGTCAACTATGGGCTGGTGGGCTATCCGGTGCTGATGGCCGCCGACATCGCCCTCTACAAGGCCGACACCGTGCCGGTTGGCGTCGATCAGGCACCGCACCTCGAGTTCACCCGCGAGATCGTGCGCCGTTTCAACCACATCTTTGGCGAGGTCCTGGTCGAGCCGCAGGCCAGGCATACCGAGTTCCCCAAAGTGCTGGGCATCGACGGCGAGCAGAAAATGTCCAAGTCGCTCGATAACCACATCGAGATCGCTGCCACGCCGGAAGAGATCACGCAGCGGGTGATGATGATGACCACCGACCCGCAGCGCCGCTACCGCCATGACCCCGGCCGGCCTGAGGTCTGCAACGTCTTTTCGCTGCACCAGTTCTTCTCGCCAGCCGAGGTGGCGCAGATCGAGCGCGATTGTCGCACTGCCGACATCGGCTGCGTCGACTGCAAACGCCTCTTTGCCCGCAACCTGGCCGATCACTTTGCACCGCTGCGCGAGCGGCGGGCGGCGCTGGCGCAGGAGCCGGATCACGTCTGGGACATCCTGGCCGACGGAGCGCGGCGGGCCTCTGTCATCGCCTCCGAGGTGATCGCCCAGGTCAAGGCCGCCGTGGGCCTGCCGTAGGAAGCGCCATGCGCGTCCTCGTCCAACGGGTGCGGCGGGCGGCGGTGAGCGTCGCCGGGCAGACCGTCGCCGAGATCGGGCCTGGCCTGGCCCTGCTCGTCGGCGTGACCCATAGCGACACCCAGGCCGAGGCGGAGTGGCTGGCGCGCAAGGTCGTCGGCCTGCGCATCTTTGAGGACGCCGAAGGCAAGATGAACGCCGGCCTGCTCGACGTCGGCGGGGAAGCGCTGGTGGTCTCCCAGTTCACCCTCTACGCCGACGCGCGCAAGGGCCGCCGGCCCTCCTTCACCGATGCCGCCCCGCCAGAAGAGGCCGAGCCGCTGGTCGAACACTTTGCCCGCGCCGTGTCCGAGTGCGGCGTGAAGGTGCAGCGCGGCGTCTTTGGCGCGCACATGCTGGTCGAGATTTTCAACGATGGTCCGGTGACGATCTGGCTGGAGCGCTCGCCAGCGGAAGCGCTCCAGGAATAGCGGCATGGCAAACAAGCGGCTCGATCGGGCTGCGGTCGGCGCTCTCCTCCTGCTCTATCTGGCCCTCGCCATAACCTGCGGGCTGGTCGTCCCACCCTTCGAAAACCTGGACGAGATCGAGCACTTTGAGGTCATCCGCTACATCGCCGACAGCGGCCAACTGCCTGTGCACGGCTCGGCGGCGGCTGCGCGCTACCACTACCGCCAGGAGGCCTCACAGCCGCCGCTCTACCACCTCCTCTCCGCCACGTGGGTGCGCCTGCTGCGCCTCGATGCCGGCGACGCGGACGATTTCTGGCGCCCCAACCCCTGCGTCGCCTGTGGCGTGGACGCGACCAGCCTGTACGGCAACCGGGCCGTGCTCTACCACAACCCCCACCGCGAGGCATTCCCCTGGCACGGCGCGCTCCTGGTCCTGCACCTGTTGCGCATCGCCTCGACACTGTTCCAGGCAGTCACTGTGCTGTTTGCCTGTCTCATCGCCCGGCGCATCGGAGGGCACGAGAT
>DAOTYD010000005.1:0-8581 GCA_034435295.1 Anaerolineae bacterium
CCCCCGCCAGTGGGGCCCGCCGAGCAATGGGAAAATAATCCGTGTTGCAAAGAATCTGTGTCGCAACGAGACCCTTCGCTACGCTCAGGGTGACAATGTTCTGCTACGAACACCCAGTTGCAACGAGGCCTTTGACTTTCAGCGCAATCTCTGCTAAAATCTGGATTTGAAAGCCGCTAACGGCGCGGGGGAGAGACCTCCGCGGAGGCACCGAAGGGGCAAGCCAGGACAGGAATGCTGGCGAAACTCTCAGGTAAAAGGACCGCGCGCCTGGGCACCTCTGGAAAGTCCGAAGGACACCGATGGGGCAACCCTGTCCGGCGCGACAGGGGAATCTCTCAGGTTTGCGACAGAGGGGATGTACAAACCGTGTGCATCCCTATTTTTATCGGCAGCGATCCCAATTCAAAAGGAGGTACAAAATGGTTCCCAAACTCTTTATCCCCGGGCCGACGCACGTGCGGGAGAAGATCCTGCAGGCCCAGGCCATGCCGATGATTGGCCACCGCACCCCGGACTATCAGGAGCTGCAAAAAGCGGTGACGCCCAAGCTGCAACAACTGCTCTACACGCAGCAGCGGGTCTACCTCTACGCCTGCTCCTCGACGGGGATGATGGAAGGCTCGGTGCGCCAGGCCTCGACCCAACGCATCCTCAACACCGCCTGCGGCGCCTTTTCCAAACGCTGGCACCAGATCACGGTCGACAACGGCATCCCCTGCGACCTGCTCGAAGTGCCGATGGGCCAGGCCATCACCCCAGAACTGGTCGACGAGGCGCTGTCCAGGGGCGACTATGACGCCATCACCGTCGTCATGAACGAGACCTCGACCGGCGTGATGAACCCCGTCCGCGAGATCGCCGCCCTCATCCACGAGAAGTACCCCGATGTGCTGATCCTGGTCGACGCGGTCAGTTGCATGGCCGGCGCCAAGATCGAGTTCGACGCATGGGGGCTGGACGTCTGCCTGGCGGGCGTGCAAAAGTGCTTTGCCCTGCCGCCGGGGTTGACCGTCTGCGCCGTCAGCGACCGCGCGCGCGAGCGGGCCAAAAGCGTGCCGCACGCCGGCCACTATTTCTCCTACGCGCAGATGGACAAAAAGTACGACGCGAACCAGACGCCGGCAACCCCCGCCATCAGCCTGATCCAGGCGCTGAACGTGCAGATGGACGACATCCTGGCCGAGGGGCTGGAGAACCGCTGGCAACGGCACAAGGACATGGCCGCAGTGGTCCAGGACTGGGCGCGCAAGCACTTTGCCCTCTACTCGGACGAGCGCTATCTGTCTCCCACCGTCACCAACATCACCAACACGCGCGGCATCAGCGTCGCCGATCTGAACAAGGAACTGCGCAAGCGCGGCGCCATCATCTCGAACGGCTACGGCGACCTCAAGGAAAAGTGCTTCCGCATCGCCCACATGGGCGACCTGCAGATGGAAGACATCCGCTGGCTGCTGGCGCAGATCGAGGACATCCTGGGGCTGTAGGAGGGAGAGATGAAACTGCTCATCTGTGACCCGACCGATCCGTCCAGCGTCGAGACGATGCGCCAGGCCGGCATCGAGGTGGACGTGCAGGACGCCATCACGCCGGAGGAGCTGGAGGCGGTCGTCGGCCATTACGATGCCATCGTCGTCCGCAGCCGCACCAAAGTCACAGCGGCGGTGATCGACAAGGGCCTGCCGCGCCTCAAGCTGATCATCCGCGGCGGCGTGGGCGTGGACAACATCGACGTCAAACACGCCGAGGCCAAAGGGGTCGAGGTGCGCAACACCCCCGCTGCCTCCTCCAACTCGGTGGCCGAGCTGACCATCGGCTTTATGTTCGCCCTGGCCCGCCAGATCCCGCAGATGAACCAGACGATGAAAGAGGGACGCTGGGAGAAAAAGGCCTTTAGCAAGGGCAGCGAGCTGGCCGGCAAGACGCTGGGCCTGATCGGCTGCGGGCGCATCGGCGCCCTGGTGGCCCAAAAGGCCGCTGCCCTGGGGATGCGGGTGCTCTTCTTCCGCCGCACCCCCGCCGAACTGCCTGGCGCCGAGCAGGTTTCTCTGGAAGAGTTGCTGGCCCAATCCGACTTTATCTCTCTCCACGTCCCGCTCACGGACGAGACGCGCCACATCATCGACGCGGCGGCGATCGCCAGGATGAAGAAGGGCGTCTATATCATCAACTGCGGCCGCGGCGGCACGATCGACGAGGCCGCGCTCTACGACGCCATCGTCAGCGGCCACGTCGCCGGGGCGGCGCTGGATGTCTATTAGGACGAAAAGGTCGAACAGGGCAGGCGCTTCAAGGACCTGCCGCAGGTCATCGGCTCGCCGCACGTCGGCGCGGGGACGAAGGAGGCATCGGCCCGCGTCGGCGCGGAGGTGGCCCAGATCGCCATCGAGGTGGCACGGCGTTGATCGCGTATCGCGTATCGCGTATCGCGTGTCGCGTGTCGCGCATCGCTGATCGTAAGGAGGTATAGATGGCTGTGATTCGGCCCTTTTGCGGGTTGCGTTATGAGCTGGCCGTGGTCGGCGAGCTGTCGGCGGTGATCACGCAGCCCTATGACCGCATTCACCAGGCTGAGCAGGCGCGCTATTATGCGCTCAGCCCCTACAATTTCTGCCGCATTATCCTGGGCAAAAAGACAGAGCAGGACAGCGAGAGCGACAACGTCTATAGCCGCGCCCGCTGCTACGCCCAGACCTGGCTGGCGGAAGGGGTGCTGAAGCGCGAGGCGCAGCCAGCGCTCTATGTGCTGGAGCAGCGCTTTACCACGCCCGACGGGCAGAGCCACGCCCGTCGCGGGCTGATCGCCGCGCTGCAGTTGACCCGCTTCGATGAGGGGGTGATCCTGCCCCACGAGCGCACGCTCAGCGGCCCCAAGGTCGACCGGCTCAACCTGACCCGCGCCACCAGCGCGGCATGGGAGCATATCTTTATCCTCTACCCCGACCAGGAGAACCGCATCAACGCCCTGCTCCAGCCCCACCTGGAAGCGCACGCCCCGCTCCTTGCCCGCGAACTGGTCATCGAGAGCGCCGTCGAGCAGCGCTTTTGGGTGGTCGATGACGCGGCGCTGGTGGCGGCTGTGGTCGAAGAGATGGCTCCCAAACGCAACCTGATCATCGCCGACGGCCACCACCGCTACGAGACGGCCCTCAACTACCGCGACGAGATGCGCCAGCAGTACCCCGACGCGCCCGCCAACGCCGCCTTCAACTTTACCCAGGTCACGCTGGTCAGCATGAGCGACCCCGGCCTGGTCATCCTGCCCACCCACCGTCTCATCCACTCCTACCGGCAGATGGGCGCGCAGGAGGCGCTGGAGCGGGCGCGGGAGTACTTTGACGTCGAGCCGCTGGCCGACCGGGCGGCGCTGGAGCGGGCGCTGGCGGCAGCGACGGCGGACCATCCCCGCTTTGGCTTTTACGACGGGCGCTATGCCGTCCTCACCCTGCGCGATCCGGACGTGCTGGCCCGCATCCTGCCCGAGCGCGCTCCTGACTGGCGCATGCTCGACGTTGTGGTGCTGCACGAGCTGTTCATCGAGCGCGTGCTGGGCATCGACAAGGGCGCCGTCGAGCGCAAGGAGAATCTGGACTATTTGCGCGACCCCGAGCCGGGCTACCAGGCCGTCGACGGCGGACAGGCCCAGTTCCTGCTGCTGGTCAATCCCACGCGCATGGAGCAGGTGCGCGCCTGCACCGCCGCCGGGGAAAAGATGCCGCAAAAGTCGACCGACTTTTACCCCAAGGTCATCAGCGGCCTGGTGGCGCTCGACCAGGCCTATGGGCAGGTGCTGTAGCCCGAGCTGAAAACCCGACAGCCCCGCCGGCTCCGGCCAGGCGGGGCTGTTTGTCTGGAACGGGCGTTCAATCCCGGCGCATAAAGCGCCGGTAGGCCCCCCGCCACAGGGAGGGCTTGCGCGTGATCTGTTTGACGCGGACGTCGGACAGATGCGGCGCCAGGCGGCTCATGACGGCGGGCAGGCGCTCCCACTGGCCCTTGTAGATCAGCGCGCTCAGCTCCTCCGCCGCCGGTTCGACCCACGCCCATTCCTGGCGGAAGCGCTCAGCCTTGACGTAATAGTCCCGCTTCTCCCAGGCGGCGATGGTCTGATCGACGGTGTCGGCGATGCCGTGCAGGCAAAAGACGATCAGCGCCGCCAGGTCTTTGACCTCGTCGTCGATCTGGCGTTTCTGGCCCAGGCAGTGCAACGCTTCGGCGATGGTGCGACGAAGCTGATTGCGCGCCGTCCCCGGCCCCTCAGTTACAATGATGCGGCTCATCTATCGCGTGTTGCGTGTTGCGTGTCGCTTATCGCAGTTCGTGGATCCTTGTCCAATGCGCGCTCAATTCCTGCTCGGCGCGGAACTGGCGGGTGTAGAGGCGGTAGTAGGCGCCGCGGGCGCGGATCAGTTCGGCGTGGTTGCCCATCTCGACGATCTTGCCGTTCTCGATGACCAGGATGCGGTCGGCGCGGCGGATGGTCGAGAGGCGGTGGGCGATGACAAAGCTGGTCCGCCCGCGCATGACGTTCTCCATCCCGCGCTGGATCGCCGCCTCGGTCAGCGTGTCGACCGAGCTGGTCGCCTCGTCCATCACCAGGATTTCCGGCTGGGCCAGCACCGCCCGCGCCAGGCTGATCAGTTGCTTTTGTCCCACCGAGAGCAGATTGCCGCCCTCGCCCACCTCCTCGTCGTATCCCTTCTCCATCGCCATGATGAACTCGTGCGCGTTGGCGACCCGCGCCGCCTCCTCGATCTCGGCGTCCGTGGCGTCCAGCCGGCCGTAGCGGATGTTCTCGCGGATCGTGCCGGAGAAGAGGTGCGGCGTCTGCAAGACGACGCCGATACGCGACTGGATGGCGTGAAGGGGGATGGTGGTATAGTCGCGCCCGCCGATGGTGATGCGCCCGCCCGTCGGCTCGTAGAAGCGACAGAGCAGGTTGACAATGGTCGACTTGCCGCCGCCGGTCGGGCCGACCAGGGCGACCGTCTCGCCCGGCTGCACGGTCAGGTTGAAATCGGTCAGGACGGGGTTCTGGGGGTCGTAGTAGAAATCGACGTGCTCGAAGCGAATCTCGCCGCGGATGGTGCCGGGGTCCTCCGCCCCCGGCCGGTCGACGACATCGGGCCTGGCGTCGAGCAGGGAAAAGGTCCGCTCGGCCGAGGCCAGGGCGTGCTGCATCTCGGCAAAGACGCGCGCCATCTCCTGGATGGGCCAGAGCATAAAGACGACGTAGGAGACAAAGGCCTGGATGCCGCCCACGGTCAGCGCGCCCTGCTGCGCCTGCAGGCCGCCGTACCAGGCGATGGCGCCGACGGCGATGGCGCTGAGGAACTGCACCGAGGGCAGGAAGAGGGCCGAGAGCCAGGCGGCGCGGAAGGAGGCGCGGTACATCGAGCCGGAGAGGAGGCTGAACTCGGCCAGGTTGGCCTCTTCGCGGCAGAGCGCCTTGACCACCCGCACGCCGCTGATGCTCTCGTTGAAGGCGGCGGTGATCCTGGCGTTGAGCCGCCGCACGCGGCGGTACTCGGCCAGGATGCGGCGCTGGAACCAGGAAGCGATGACGACCAGAACCGGCACGATGGCAAAGACGATCAGCGCCAGGCGCCAGTTGATCGTCAGCATGAAAAAGACCGCCGCGCCGATGTTGGTGACGCTCCAGGTGATGTCGACCAGGCCCCAGCTCACCAGTTGCGAAATGCGCTCCGAGTCGGACGTGACGCGGGCCATGATCCAGCCCACCGGCGTGCGGTCAAAATAGGAGAAGGAAAGCTCCTGCAGGTGGTCGAACAGCCTGCGGCGCAGGTCGTACTGCACGCGCTCGCCCAACACGCCCGCCAGGTAGATAAAGCCAAAGACGTTGAACGCCTGCTCGACCGTCAGCGCCCCGTAGATGGCCACGTAGCGCAGCAGCGCCGCGCGGTCGCCGGCCAGGATGCCCAGGTCGATCATCTGCTTGCTCAGGTAGGTAAAGACCGAGTCGAGGAACGAGGTGAGGGCGATGGTCAAGAGGAAGCCGACGACCCACTTCCAGCGCGGGCGGAGCAGGCCCAGGATGCGCAGCAGGACGCGGCTGTTGAAGCGGGCGGTGAACTCTTCTTCGGCGAACTCAACGTGTGACACGCTGAATCTCCTTCTCCAGCTCGTCCTCGACGCGCATTTGCAGCTCATAGATGCGGCGGTAGGGCCCGTCCTGGGCCAGCAGCGTCTGGTGGGTGCCCCGCTGCACCACCCGCCCGCGGTCAAAGACCAGGATCAGGTCGGCGTCCATCACGCTCTGAATGCGGTGGGCGATGATGAAGGTCGTGCGGCCCTCCATCAGCCGCGCCATCGCCTCCCGAATCTCCGCCTCCGTCTCGGTGTCGACCGAGGAGGTGGCATCGTCCAGGATGAGCAGGCGGGGGTCCTTGAGCAGCGTGCGGGCGATGGCGACGCGCTGCTTCTGCCCGCCGGAGAGAGTGACGCCCTTTTCGCCGACCAGCGTCTCATAGCCGTTGGGGAAGGTGAGGATGACGTCGTGGATGGCGGCGGCGCGCGCGGCGGCCTCCACCTCGGCGTCGCTCACCTGGCGGCCCACGCCGTAGGTGATGTTTTCGCGGATCGTGCGCGAAAAGAGGAAGGGCTCTTGCTCGACGATGCCGATCTGCTGGCGCAGGTAGTGGCGCGTATAGTCCTTCAACTCGACGCCGTCGAGGGTGATGCTGCCGCCGCTATAGTCGTAGAAGCGGGGCAGCAAATTGACCAGCGAGGTCTTGCCCGAACCCGGCGGGCCCAGCAGGGCGACCACCTCTCCCGGCCGGCAGTGGAAGGTGACGCCCTCCAGGACGCTGTCCCCGGCGTCATAGGCGAAAGAGACGTCGCGGAAAACGACCTCGCCGCGCAGGCGGGGCGGCAGGTCGGCGCGGCCCTCTTCCAGCGGCTCGCGATCCTGGCGCAGCACTTCCATGACGCGGCCGTAGGAGACCATGCCGGTTGACATCTGCACGATCAGCCGTCCCAACTGGCGCATCGGCCAGATGAGCCAGATCACCAGGCCGGAATAGGCGATATAGGTGCCGATGCTGATCGCGCCGTCCATAGCCATCAGCGCGCCGATAAAGAACCCCGCCAGCATCTGCGCGCCGCAGACAATGTCCGAGACCGGCCAGAAGAGCGAGTGCATCAGCGTCAGGCGGCGGCCACGGCGGAACTTTTCGCGGTTGTCCCGCTCGAACTTGGCCCGCTCATAGTCCTGGCGGGCAAAGGCGCGGACGACGCGCACGCCGGTCAGGTTCTCCTGGAGCGTGGTCGAGAGGAGAGCTTCCTGCTCCTGGTACTCCTCATAAGCCCTGGTGACGCGGCGGAAGAAGAGCACCGAGGTGATCACCACCAGCGGAATGGCCACTACCGAGTAGAGGGCCAACTGCCAGTTGAGGTAGAGCAGGGCGGCAAAGTTGATGACAAAGAGCAGGACGATGCGTCCGACCCCCACTGCCTGCTCGGCAAAGAAGCGCCGCACGGCGTCGACGTCCGAGGTGGCGCGCTGGATCAGTTCGCCGGTCGGCGTGTGGTCGTGATAGGCAAAGGGAAGGCGCTGGATGTGGTCGTAGACATTGTTGCGCAGGCGCAGGGTGATGCCCTCTGCGGTGTACGCTGCCAGATAACCGCTGAGGAAAGTAAAGCCGCCCTGGAGAAAGGCCAGGGCAATAAAGCCCAGGGCGACCAGCGGCAACGTCCCGCCGCCCAGCCGTCCCGCCCCCAGCACGTCATCGACAAAGTAGCGCAGGAGCAGGTAGGTGCCGGTGCGCAGGAGGGCTGCCAGGCCGAGGGCCAGGTTCGCGCCCAGGAAGGCCAGGCGGAAGCCTTCGGCCAGGCGCCACAGGCCGCGCAGGCGCGTTTGGGAGAGAGCCTGTTTCCACGTCGTCATCGGTCATCCCGGGCACAAGGTCGCCCCGGCCTCGACGCCGGGGCGCGTCTCACAGCAGACTGTGCAGAGAGGCTATTCTACCACTGTCTCCGGCGGGCGCAAGGGGGGATTAATCGCCAATCGCCAATCGCTTATCGCTTATCGCTTATCGCCAATCGCTCATCGCCAATCGCTTATCGCCAATCGCTTATCGCTTATCGCCAATCGCTTATTGCCAATTGCTCTTGTTGCGGGCAGTTTCCGGCTGCACCACAGGCTGGGGGATAACCCCTCTGGGCGTTGTAGGGGCGAGCCGGCGGCTCGCCCCTACAGCATCATACCCTTGCAGGCCGTGTGGACTTTCAGGGGCGCAGCGGCGCTGCGTCCCTACCGGTCATCATGCCCTTGCGGGCTGGGTGGACTTTCAGACAAGGGGGGTGGGCGACGGCAATGCCGTCGCCCACCCCAGGTTATCATGCCCTTGGGGGCTGTGGGGACTTTCAGACATAAGCGATAGGCGATAGGTGTCGACCTTCAACAGATCGTGGACAAAGTAATAACTGAACCTTCAAGAGATCGAAGACAGCACATTAACAACCAAACCTTCAACAGAGCGTGGACAAAGTGTCTCCTTGCTTGTATCATGCAATAGGAGCAAGACAAGGGGAGCAAGCAAGATGGACACACAAGAGT
>DAOTYD010000006.1:0-22317 GCA_034435295.1 Anaerolineae bacterium
GCCATCAGCAGCGTCACCACCACCACAACCCCTGCTCCCAACCTGCCCACTTGCATACTTGCATACTTGCATACTTGCATACTTGCACACTTGCACACTTGCACACTTGCACACTTGCATACTTGCACACCTGCACACTCGCATCCCCTACCGCGCATACTCCTGCACCGCCAGATAGACCGCCTTGGGCCGGAAATCGTCGCTGACAAAAGTGTAATAGTCCTGGTAATTGTGGAGGGGAGCGGGATAGCGAAAGGCCCACATCGCCACACAGCGACACCAGGGCCACTCCTGACGCGCCCACTCGTAGGCATCGACCGTATAGGCCACCCGCTGCGCCGGGCGGACCGCGCGCGCCCAGCGGGGGTGGTCGTTCCAGCCGGCCTCGGTGACATAGACAGGCCTGACCTCATCCCCCCAGGCGACCATGATCTCGCGCAGCAGCTCCGTGCGCCGAAAGTTGATCGCATCCGGCGCGGGGTCGGCCTGTGGCGGAAAGCCCAGCCCGTAGGCGTGGACGGCAAGGGCGTCGAAGCAGCGCGCCGCGCCAGCCTGGTACATTGCTTCCAGGTAGAGGAGGTCGTTCAGCCCGGCGGCGCTGCCGGGCGGCTCCAGCGTCGGGGCCAGCGCGCCGCCGAGCACCACCACGTCCGCGTTGGCGGCATGGGCCGCCGGGTAGACCGTGCACAGCATCTCGACATAGGCGGCCGGATCGACCGGCCGATAGCCCCACTCGAAACTCAGGTTTGGCTCGTTCCAGATGACCACATGGTTGACCCGCCCCCGATAGCGGCCAACAAAGGCGGCGACAAAGGCGGCAAAGTCGTCATAGGCGTCCGCTTCGAGCATGGTGGGCGTCGTTTCGAGGGGGCGGGCCCAGTCGGGCACCCAGCCCATGCGCGCGATCACCGTCAGCCCCTGCGCGCGGGCGTGGTCAATGATCATGTCGGCGTGCGACCAGTCATACTGGCCTGGCCGTGGCTCGATATAGGCCCAGGGAAAAAACTCGACGATCCACGGCGCGCCCATCTCGCGCACCATCTGCAGCGTGCGCTGGACCTTCCACTCCTCGACCTCGTCGGTGAGGCGGGTATGGACGCCGATCAACGGGTTGGAGGTCTGAACCGTCTGCGGTGGGCCGACGACAACGAGAGGCGGCGGCGGACGCAGCGCTGCGACAACAGCGAGCAGCACCAGCAGGCGCACCGTCCACCAACACAACTTCCACAAATGACACAAACGGGACACGAATTGCAATAAGCGATATGCGATACGCGATAGCGATACGCGATACGCGATACCTACTCCCCAGACAAAAAGCAAATCACAGCAGCGTTGAAGGGTTCGGGAGCAGCCTCCTGCACCAGGTGCCCTGCGCCGGGGATAACCGTCAGCCCGGCGCCCGTGTCGGCGGCCAGGCGCAGGGCGTAGGCCGCCGCGGGCACCCAGCGATCTCGCAGACCCCAGATCAGATGCAGCGGCACGCGGATTTCCCCATAGCGGCGCGCGGTCTCGTAGAAGGCGCGGTTCCAGTAATCGCGCAGCATGCCGGCGCAGGCCCGCAGGTACTCGGGCCGCCGGAAAGCGAGCCGGTACTGGGCCAGCACCTCAGGGGTCAACAGGGACGGCTGCCCATACATCGACCGCACAACCGGTCCGACCAGCCAGGGGCCAGAGAGCGCACGAGCGAGGGCAAGGACCGGCCAGAGGCGGGCCAGAAAGACAAACGGCCGGAAGGGGGCGTGGTAACAGGTGGGCGCGACGGCCACCGCCCGCCGCAGCCGGTCGGGATGGTGAAGGGCCAGGTGCAGGACCACCCCGCCGCCCATCGACGAGCCGACAACGTGAGCCTGCTCGACCCCCAGGGCATCCAACAGCTCCAGGGCCAGTTGGGCCAGCGCGTCGACGCTAAAGCGGAATCCTTCCGGCAGCGCCGACTCGCCGCAGCCGGGGTGGTCATAGGCGATGGCGCGAAAGCCCGCCTCTGCCAGCGGGCCGAGGTTGCGCTGCCAGGCGTAGGCCGAGTCGGCAAAGCCGTGGATCAGCAGGACCGGCTCGCCCTCTCCCACCTCCACCACCCGCAGGCGATGCTCGCCCACCGCCACAAAATGGACGCGCGCCTCTGTGTCCAGAAAGGCCTGCCAGGCCGGGTCGCCGTTCATCGAGGAGATGCCTCAGCGAGCGATGACAGAGCTGAGCGAGCGATAGTCGGTCAACCGGATGCCCAGCTCGTCGATGCGCTGGCGGACGCGGGGATCGCGCAGCGCCTCATAGTCGCCGACGCGCCAGCCCTGTGTGCCGGGGTGACAGAGCAGTTCGGTCACGCCTTGCGGCAGCTCTTCCAGCAGCGCCAGCAGAAACTCGGCCGTGCGGTTGCCGTCCTGGCTGAAGCGGGTCTCGAAAAAGTTGGGTCGCGCCAGGCCGCGCTGATCCACCATCTGGCGGTAGCGGCGGCCGTTGCGCAGGATGTACCAGGCGGGAAAGCCCGACCCGGCCGCCAGCATCGCCGCCTTTTCCTCCAGCGCGTCGTCGAAGGGCATGCGCACAGGGATCCCGCCATACTCCTGCGCCAGGTCGAGCGTCAGGCGGAACCAGGCCGGAAAGACATAGGGCCAGTGACAGTGCAGGTCCAGGTGGGAAGGCTGCCGTCCCGTATCGGCGATAAAGCGCTCGATCTGCGCCTTCCACTCGGCACGGAGCTGGGCCTGGGAGAGCAGCGGGTAGCGCGCCAGCAGCGCCCAACCGTCGCGGAAATGCCCCGTCCGGTCGACCAGGGTGGGCACTCGTTCCGGCGGCAGCACCGGCTGGCCGTCGTTCATCACCAGGTGCACGCCAGCGCACCACCCGGGATGCTGGCGCAGCAGGGCTGCCGCGCGCGGCCAGTCGGGCTTGTTGGTCATGCTGCTGGTGCTGGTGACGAGGCCCAGCTCGAACAGCTCGGCGATGGCCTCGACCGACCCTTCCGGGCAGCCCAGGTCGTCGGCGTTGACAATGAGATAGCGTGTCATATTCACACCTCGTAACAACTCCCGCCGATAAACTCGCGCAGGAGCGAGTCGGGCGGGATGGCCGAGTCGTCCTCCACGGGGAGCACCGACTGGAGCAGGCGGCAGACGCGCCCGGCGCGGGCAAACGCGTCCTGGCGCAGCGGGTCGTCGCGGTAGCGCTCCACCCAGCGCTCAAAGTGATGGAGCAGGCGCGGGCGCATGATCGGCAGCTCGTAGGGCAGGCCGCTGTTGACGATATAGTCGGCGCTGACGTTTTGGGGGATGATGTGGCGCATCTCGCTGCTGCGCACATAATGCCAGTGCTCCAGCGTGCGCTGCGGGTCGTAGGCGCGGTGGGGCGCGTCGCGCAGCATGCGCCGCATCAGGCGCAGGTCGGTCCAGCGCACGTAACGGCCGTCCGGCCCCTTCATCTGCAGCAACGGCTCGATGTAGAGCTTGAACTTGAGGCGGTCATCGATCCCCGCCGTCATCTGCGGGTAGAGGCCGTGCAGGCTGTCGATCAGGATCAGGTCCTCCGGACCGACGCGCATGGGCGTCTGATTGTCGCGCCGCGTGCCGGTCTTGAAATCGTAAAAGGGGATCAACACCTCCTCGCCGGCGATCAGGCGTTGCAGATGCTCGTTGATCAGGTCCAGGTCGAGGGCCTGGGGCGTCTCGAAATCATAGTCGCCAAACTCGTCCCTGGGGTGCAGCTCCAGGTCGAAAAAGTAGTTGTCGACCGTCAGCGGCACCAGCGTGAGGCCCATCTGGCGCAAGAGATGGCTGAGCTTGGCCGTCGTCGTCGTCTTGCCGGAGGAGGAAGGGCCAGCGATGATGACCAGGCGCACCTGGCCGCGCCGTTCGCGGACGATCTCGGCGGCAGTGGTGATGTCCTCCGTGTAGGCACGGTCGGTCTCGCGGACGATCTGGACGAACTCGCCGCGCTCGATGCGGGCGTTGAGCCGCTCGACCGTGTGCAGGTCGTGCGTCACGCTCCAGTCGAGCACCTCCCAGATTTTGCGCCAGGGGATATTGTCGCAGGGCAGCGTCGAGCGGCGGGCGCGCTCCTGGCGCTCGCGCATGCGCTCGTTGCGGTAGAGGATGTAGGCTTTGGCCGTGCGGGCGTGGCCGTTTTCAATGAGCACCTTTTCGACCACGTCCTGGATCTCTTCGACAGTGGGAATGTGATCGGGCGGCAGGGTTTCTTCCAGCAGGGCAACGACCTGATCGGCCAACCCCTCGGCGATGGAGCGGTCACGGCCGCCAACGGCCACCGCAGCGCGATAGATGGCGTTCGTGATGCGCAGCTTGTTGAAGGGCACCACAGCGCCGGTGCGCTTGACCACATGGGTCAGCCTGGACATGCTCCCCTCCCCGCGAAGGATTACGGCTGAGCCAGACCTTCCTGCCGGGCGACCGCCTCGGCGGCGGCCATGATGTTGGCAATCGAACGCAACTCCAGCGCCCCGCGGCTGGCGTTAAAGAGGCGGCTCTGGGCTGCATGGTGCCCACTGAGGGGAACATAGTACGTCCTCGAAGGGGCAAAGTTATACCAGCTATGAATACGAGCCGGTTCGGCGTAACGGACGATCAGCAGCCGTCCTTCGGCATATAGCCGTTCCAGCGTTGCATCAGAAAGTCCCACCTGCCCAGGGTAGCCCTTCACATGGGCAAAATCCTGGCGGACCGCCGCATCGAGCAGCTCATAGCCAGCAGATCCCGCTTCCAGCATGACATGTCCGCCATCCCAGTACAGCTCGATCGACTTGGCCTCTGCGGAGAAAACAGGCACGAACCACAGCCCGTCGCCCGTCAGGATCGCCGTGGCGGCCCAGGCGACAACGACGACCACCGCGATCAAGACCACCAGCGCCAGCAAAGGGGATGTCCCTTTCATCTCTTCCTCATTTGTGACTGCAGGACACGGATGACACAGATTTCACGGATGAACACAATGTCAGGCGCAGTCTCCCTTCATAAACCAAGAATGATGGACAACGCTTTCGCTATCTGTTGAAGGTCTGGGTCATCCAAATGCCCAAGAATCTTGATGATCCGACGCTTGTCAATTACCCGTATCTGCTCACAAAGCACAACCGAATCCTGGCTCAAGCCGCCGACCCCTGCAGGAACAAACACATGCGAAGGCAAAAGCGCGCGCCGAATCTTTGTTGTAAACGGCGCAATGATGGTATGGGGACTGACAGCGTTGGCACGGTCAATCTGTAATACCACGGCAGGACGCACCCCGGCTTGTTCCGTGCCGACCACAGGGTTCAGGTCGCATAGTACGACATCACCACGCATAACGGTTACCATTGAATTTCCCCGCGTGCCAGACGATTCTCATAGTCTTCAAGCCCAGCCAGGTAATCGGAGAAACCCGACTCGGAAAGTTCCAGTGCTTCCGTAAACTGATTCCACAGTTGCCAGCGGGTAACGTCTTGTCTCATCAGTAAGAAATCTACGAAATCACTCACTTCTTGGACAAGCGATTCGGGCAACTGGCGAATCTTGGTTACAGTTATATCATAGACACTCATGCGTTTGCTCCTTCTTGTCGCTGCGCCTGACTCCTGTTACAAGTCCGTGTCTATCCGCCCCATCCGTGTTCTCCGTGTCTCACCAGGAGTCAACCTGTTATGAAACATCCGTCGCTCTTTCCCGTTTTACCACAAAGACGCAAAGAACGCAAAGTTGCCTTTGCGTCCTCTGCATCCCTGGGACAGACAACAGAACTTATTCCAGCAGCCAGCAGGCCACAAAGTGGCCGCTGCCATAATCCTTGAAGGGCGGCTCTTCCTGGCTGCAGCGCTCCATAGCAAACCGACAACGGGGATGGAAGCGACAGCCAGCGGGTGGGTTGACCGGGCTGGGCACGTCGCCCTTGAGGATGATGCGCTCGCGGCGGATGCGGGGGTTGGGAATGGGGATCGCCGACATCAGCGCCTGAGTGTAGGGATGCTGCGGATGCTCGAACAGTTCCCACCGCTCGGCCAGCTCGACCATCTTGCCCAGGTACATCACCGCCACGCGGTCGGAGATGTGCTCGACCACGCTGAGGTTATGGGCGATGAACAGGTAGGTCAGGCCCTGCTCGTCCTGCAAGTCCATCAGGATATTGAGCACCTGCGACTGGACAGAGACATCGAGAGCCGAGACCGGCTCGTCGCAGACGATAAACTTGGGGCGCAGGACGAGGGCGCGGGCGATGCCGATGCGCTGTCGTTGCCCGCCGGAGAACTCGTGCGGGTAGCGACGGGCGTGGTCGGGGCGCAACTGCACTGCCGCCAGGGCCTGCAACACCGCCTCGTACCGCTCCTGCCGGTCGCCGATGCCGTGGACCGCCAGCCCCTCGGCGATGGAATCGCCGATCGGCATGCGCGGGTCGAGCGAGGAGAAGGGGTCCTGAAAGACGATCTGCATGTCGCGGCGAATCCGCTTCAGATCCGCCCCCTTCAGAGAAAAGACGTCTTTCCCATCGAACATCACGCTGCCTCGGGTGGCCGGGATGAGACGCAGGATCGTCCGCCCTACAGTGGTCTTGCCGCAGCCAGACTCACCGACCAGTCCCACCGTCTCGCCGCGTTTCACCGAAAAGCTCACCCCATCCACAGCCCGCACATTGGCCACCACACGCTGGAAAAGGCCCTTTTTGATCGGAAAATACTTGACCAGGTCCCGAACGACCAGCAAATCCCCATCACGGCTCTGCACGTTCGACACAGTTGATTGCTCCATCATTCTCCCTCCAGGCAGTGGACTGAGGATCACTGGTACAACCAGCAGCGCACCTTGTGGCCGGGCTTGTACTCGACCAGGGCCGGATCTTGTTCGGTGCAGATGCTCAGATTGTGCTCGATGCGGGCCTCGCAGCGCGGGGCAAACTTGCATCCCGGCGGCAGGTTGATCAGGTTTGGCACCGTGCCCTTGATCACCGCCAGGCGCTCCTGCACCACACCCAGGACGGGGATGGACGCCAGCAGTCCCCGCGTATAGGGATGGATGGGGTCATCGAACAGGTCCGTCACCGTCGTCTGTTCGACGATCCGCCCGGCGTACATCACCGCCACCCGCTCGGCCATTTCGGAGATTACGCCCATGTCGTGCGTGATCAGGATGATCGACGTTTCCACCTTGCTGCGCAGCTCGCGCATCAGGTCGAGGATCTGCGCCTGGATGGTCACATCCAGCGCGGTGGTCGGCTCGTCGGCAATGAGGAGCTGGGGGGCGCAGGCCAGGGCCATGGCGATCATCACCCGCTGGGCCATGCCGCCCGACAGCTCGTGCGGGAAGGACATGGCCCGCTTCTCCGCTTCGGGGATACCGACCATCTTGAGCAGCTCGACTGCCCGTTCCCAGGCAGCTTTCTTGCTCAGGCCCTGGTGGACCTGCAGCACCTCGGCCACCTGTTCGCCGGCGCGGTAGACGGGGTTGAGGCAACTGACCGGCTGCTGAAAGATCATCGAGATCTGATTGCCGCGCACGCGGCCCATCTCGGTCTCGTTCAGCTCGAGCAGGTTCTGCCCTTCGAACCAGACCTCGCCCGATTCGATGCGGCCGGGGATGCCCACCAGCCGCATGATGGAGAAGGAAGCGACGCTCTTGCCGCAGCCCGACTCGCCCACCAGCCCCAGCACCTCGCCGCGCCGCACTTCCAGGTCCACGCCATCCACAGCTTTGACGACGCCGTCTTCCGTGTAGAAGTAGGTCCGCAGATCACGAACCTCCAGGATATTTTCGCTCTTGTTTTCCAAGGTCTATCCTCCTGCTGATTCAAGAAGCGCCAGCGTGGCGGCAGGTTACAGCTTCAGGCGCGGGTCGATCGCATCGCGCAACCCATCGCCGACATAGTTGAACGAGAGGGACGCAACAAAGATCGCCAGGCCCGGGAAAAAGACCTTCAGCGGCTGCAGCCACATGTCCCGCTGATAGTCAGCCAGCATATTCCCCCAGGTAGCGACCGGCGGCTGGATGCCAAAGCCCAGGAAGCTGAGCGCCGACTCCAGGATGATGTAACCGCCCAGGCCCAGCGTCGCATCCACGATCAGCGGGGGGAGGGAGTTGGGCAGCATATGGCGGACGATGATGCCCAGGTCCGACATCCCCAGCGCCCGCGAGGCCTCGGCAAACTCGCGCTCGCGCAGCGAGAGCACCATCCCCCGCGCCAGACGGCACGGCCCCATCCACCCAAACGCCGTCAGCACAAAGATCACGATCACCGTGCTGCTCCATTCCTCGGCCAGGCCAGGGATGCGCACGCCGCGCAGGATCGCCGAGAAGGCCAGCAGCAACGGCAGGAGCGGCAAGGTAATGAGAAACTCGGTCGTCCGCTGGATGAGATTATCGACCCAGCCACCATAGTAACCCGAGATGGCGCCGATGAACGCGCCAAAGATCTCGGTCAGGAAGGTGACCACGAAAGAGACCGTCAACGAGATGCGCCCGGCGTACAGCAGCCGACTCAACACATCTCGCCCGATCTCGTCCGTGCCCATCAGGTGCTGCAGAGAAGGCCTGGCGTTGCGGTTGGTGATTTCCTGGTCACGAACTGGGTCATAGGGAGCAATCACAGGAGCCAAAGCGCTCAAAATAATCAGGAGCAAGATCATCCCCCCGCAGATCAGGGCCAGCTTGTGGCGGCGGAAGCGCCGCCAGACGATCGAGAATTGGCTCTCGGGCTTGGCCGAAAGCGTGCCTTCGAATTCGAGTTCTGCGACAGCCATGCTTGCCTCCTCAGTCCTAGTCGAAGCGGATGCGCGGGTCAACCAGCGTGTAGAGAATGTCGCCCAGCAGCGTGGCCACGACCACCAGCACCGCCGTAATCAACAACAGGGTCATCGCCACCGGCCAGTCCGATTGCACCAGCGCTTCATAGTAGAGGCGGCCGATGCCGTGGTAGCTAAAGACCGTCTCGGTGATCGTCGCGCCGCCAAAGATGCTGGGCAACTGGAAGACGACGATGGTAATCAGGGGGATCAAGGCGTTGCGCAGGGCGTGCTTGAACAGCACCACGCGCTCGCGCAACCCCTTTGCCCGCGCCGTGCGGACATAATCCTGCCGCAGAACCTCCAGCATCGACGAGCGCGTGAAGCGGCTCCAGCCAGCCATATAGAGCAGGCTCAGCACCATCATCGGCATGAGAAGATGCACCGCCCGATCGACCCACCCGCCGGGCGCCGCGTTCAGGAGGGCCAGCAACTGCCCCTCGGGCGCAGGACGCACCATCACCACGCCGCCTGACGGCATATACGGTAGCCCCCATTCGCGGAATTTGTAGGAAAAAAGAAGGATCATCATCAGGCCGAACCAAAAGACCGGCATTGAAGAGCCGAAGAAGGTAAAGGTGGTGACGATATAGTCCAGCACCGAATACTGTTTGACCGCGGACAGGATGCCGATGGGCAAAGCGACAACGAGGGAAACCACCGTCGCCAGCGTCATCAGCAAGACCGTGTTGCCCAGGCGGCTCTTGACCAGCATGATGACCGGCTGCCCATTGGCCAGCTTCCACGAGACGCCCCAATCCAGCCGCACCACGCCGCGGTTAGTGCCGTGGAAGCCGGCGTAGCGGCCCAGGATGCCTTTGTAGGGATTGAACAGCCAGCCCACGTTGAGCCACGCCCCATCCTCCGGGCGAGGCGAAGCGCCAGGGATGACAAACTCGGTGTCCGCTGTCGTATGGACGACCAGCGTCCCGGCAGCCCCGACGCGCTCGACCTCGATGTCGGCCCCACGGACACGGACGACGCGGAACACCTGCACGTCAGAGGGAGGAGTGCCGGTTGGCTTTGCCTCGACATAGGTCGCCTGGAAGACCCCCTCCGCGTTCGTGGCCCCACGTACCCAGAGCGGATAGGTCGGGCGGAGCAGGGCCGCGTTCGGTTCGACCCAGAAGCGGACGTGGGTTTCCTCATTGACCGCATAGCCGCGCGGCGCAAGCGACATCCAGTCCGCGCCCAGCCAGTCGTCGCCGATCATCCAGGTGATGTAGCGGAGAGCGAGCGGCTTGTCGATGCCCAGATAAGCCTCCAGACGGGCGATGTCGGCCTCGGTCACCCGCTGCCGCCGGTCGGCGCTGGCCGTACGCAGGCCAGAGAGCGGACCGCCGGGGGCAACGTTCAGCAGCGCGTAGATGGCCATCGTGGCCAGCAGAACGACCAGGATCATCTGAAAGAAACGTCGGATCAGATATGCCGTCATGCCATTCTCCCTTCACGGAAATCAGGGAGCCTCCGCGGTCTGCCCGAGATGTCCGCTCCAGCGACTCATTTCCCGGCGACCTCGGAGGCCCTGATCCTATCATTTGGTGGTGGCGGCCGCCCCGTGGGCAGCCGCCACCCCAGTTCAGTCAACCAGCCGCACTACTGGCTCAGATCAAAGCTCTCGATGTTCCACATCTCGCTGTTGGCGGTCGAGTCCATAATGAACCCGGTCACCTCGGGGCGAGTGGCGGCGATCTTCAGGCGCAGATAGAGCGGCAGCGAGGGGATGTCACGGTTGAAGATGGCCTGCGCCAACTTGTGGTTCTGCTCGTACTCTGGCGTGCCGGGCAGGGACTGCAGGGCAGCCGAGCAGGCGGCGTCGAACTCGGGGTTCGAGTAGCCGATGTTGTTCTGGCCAGCCCAGCCGTTCTCCTCGCTGGGGATCTGGTTGCTCATGTACAGGCCGCAGGGCGGCTCGACGCCGGTCAGCCAGGTGAAGGTGCCCACGTCATAGTGGCGGCCGAAGAGCGGTCCCTCGGGGCCATCGGCGAACCACTGGCTGGCGGGCATGTTGTTCAGGGTGATGTTGAAGCCGCACTGAGCCAACTGCTGCTGGAAGATCTGCATGTACTGGACGCGCAGAGCGGCGGTAGTGCTGCCCCAGGTGAAGGCCAGCGGGGTGCCATCGGCGGCGATGCCGCAGCCATTGCACTCGCGGACGCCGTCACCATTGGTGTCGGTCCAGCCCATCTCCTCCAACAAGGCCATCGCCCCCTCAGGATCGTAGGGGAGCACCTCCAGATCCGGGTTGTACATCGGGTGCACCGGCGGGATGTAGGAAGCGGGGATGATGGAGCGGCCGTACAACAGCTCGTCGATCACGGCCTGGCGGTCCAGGCACATGCCGATGGCGCGGCGCATGCGCACGTCCTCGAAAAAGTCGGGGCGCTGCGCGGCGTACTCCTCGACGGGGTTGATGCAAAAGTCGAGGTGCTCGAAAGCCGTGCCGGTCACAAAGTACGGCTTGAGGATGCCTGCTTCCTCGTACACGTTGAGCAATTCGGCCACCGTGTCCAGGCTCAGGTCCTGGGTCAGGATGTCGCAGTCACCGGCCAGCAGCGCGGCGACAGCAACGTTCGGGTCCTCGCCGACAAAGCGGAAGACGATCGTGTCGATGTAGGGCAGGCCCTCGTCAGCGCGGAAGTAGTAGGGGTTGCGCTCCACAGTGATGTGGTCGCCGGTCACCCACTCGACGATGTTAAAGGCGCCGTAGCCCATGGGCAGGCGGGAGGACATCTCGGCGGAGACCAGGTCAGCCGCCGGGGTCGAGCCCCACAGATGACGCGGCAGCGGCGTCCAAAAGTTGCTGAAGTAGACGCTGTCGCGATAGCCGGGCAGGCCGGTCCACACAGTGGTCAGATCATCAACCGCCACGTAGGACTCGGTGCGCTCGCCGGTGTAGCGGCTGGGGTTGGGGGTGTCGGGATCCATGTACAGCTCGAAGGAGTAGACCGAGTCATCCGCCGTGACGGGCGTGCCATCGCCCCACTTCAGGTCATCGAGCATCTTGAAGGTAACGACCATCTGCTCCATCTGGATCGTGCCGACCTCGGGCGTCCAGGCGATGGCGCAGTCGTTGGCATAGCAGCCGGCAGGACGCAGCCAGACCGTCTCGGTGATGTCGGCGGTCAGGTCCACGACGGTGTCGTAAGAGTCGGTGGCATCGAGCACGCCGTTTTCGTTGTCATCGGAGCCGGCGAGCACGCGGCTGCCAACACCCACGTCCACGGTCTGGATCACCGCATCGCCATCGGCTATCGAGGGCAGCTTTTCCAGGATGACGGGCTGATAGCCAAAGCTGACGTTGTCGATGGGGCCGTCATAGATGGCGTTCTGGATATGGCTGGCGGCCAGCATCGCGCCACCGTAGAGGTACAGCGTGTCCGGTTCCTGGCCCATGCAGACCACCATCGTCTTCGGCGCTGCGGGCGGGGCCGCTGTGGGCGCCTCTGTAGGCGGCGTGGTCGGCTGACCCGGCTGAGCGGGAGTCGTCGGGGCAGGCGTGGGCTGGCAGGCCGCCAACAGCATGACAGCAACGATCACCAGGCCCAACACCAACATCCATTTCTTGCTAGACATTGCTTCTCCTCCTAAAAAGTGAGTCTATGTTTTGTTCCAAACGAACGGACTGGAGGGTTATCCCCCCTCTTGATTCTCTTCTATGCGCTATCCCAGGCATCACCTCCTTCCCAAACCTCCAAAAAACTGTAGGGTAAAGGTCAGCCCTCCAAACATGGCCCATTATACTCAAATAAAGGCAGAACGCAAATGCCCTGAAAGTGTCCTGCTCAAGGCATTTCCCTTTTATATATACTCCCAACAAGCTTACCAGGTTCACCCGCACGCGCCGCCCTTGCGGGCATCCAGCACGGTCAGAGACCGCGCCAGGCACGGACTCTGCCGTCGCGCGCGGCCTCCCACCGCGCACAACAATATAGGGCGGGCTTTACAGCCCGCCCTATATTCACGTCCGCCGCATCAACCCTGCCGGGCCGCTTCTCGCCGCTTTTCTGCCAGGCGCAGGGCCTTGCGCCGCTTGCGCCGCGAGGCGACCAGCGTCGTGCCGCGCATGGTCGGGTCCAGCGCGTCACGCAGGCCATCGCCGAGAAAGTTGAAGGCCAGCATCGTCAGTGTGATCGCCAGACCGGGGAAGATGGTCAGGTGCGGCGTGGCGCGCAGGCCGCGCCAGCCCTCGTTGACCATCTGCCCCCAGCTCGGATAGGGCGGCGGGACGCCCAGGCCGATAAAACTCAGCGTCGCTTCGGTGAGGATGAGGCCAGGGATGCCCAGCGTCAGCGAGACAATGGCCGGTCCCAGGCTGTTGGGCAGCAGGTGGCGCGAGATGATCCGCCCGCTGCCGGCGCCCACCATCCGGGCCGCCAGCACGAACTCTTTCTCGCGCAAGGAGAGGAACTGGCCGCGGATCAGCCGCGCCATGCCCATCCAGCCCACAATACCAATGGCGATAAAGATGTTGACCATGCCCTGAATGGCGCTCTCCGACGGCAGCACCACCATGATCAGGATGATGAACAACAGCGTCGGGAAGCCGTACATGACATCGACGAAACGCATCATGAGATTGTCGATGCGCCCGCCCAGGTAGCCCGAGATCGAGCCATAGGTGATGCCGATGACCAGCGAGGTCAGTGAACCGACCACAGCCACGGTCAGCGAGATGCGCACCCCCCACCAGATGCGGCTGAACACATCCCGCCCCAGCTTGTCCGTGCCCATAATGTGATCCGGCCAGGTTGGACCAATCCGCACGCTGTCATAGTCCGCCTCGCGGTAGCTGTAGAAAAAGGGCAACACGCGGCCAAAAGTGGGCAGCAAATCGGCGGTGACGAAGCAAAAGATCAGAATGCAAATAAAGATCAAACCGGCCACGGCCATGCGGTTGCGCAGCAACCGCCGCCAGGCATCCTGCCACAGGCTCACGCCTCGCTCGGCGAAACGAGCTTCTTCCTCTATCCTGGCCTGTTCCGAAGCATTGATTGAATTGGCACTCATCGAAAGGCTCCCCCTCTCTATTCAAAACGGATGCGCGGGTCTATGACGCCGTAAGCAATGTCCACCAGCAGGTTGAAAAGGACCAGCGCCACCGAATAGATCAAGATCGTGCCCATAATCAGCATATAGTCACGGTCCGTCACTGCGCTGACGAAGAACTTGCCGATGCCGCCGATGGAAAAGACCCATTCGACCAGGAACGAGCCGGTCAGCCAGGCGGCCATCATCGGGCCCAGCACCGTGGTGACGGGGATGAGCGAGTTTTTGAGCGCGTGCCGCAACACGACGACCCGTTCCGAAAGGCCCTTGGCCCGCGCGGTGCGGATATAGTCGGCGCGGATGACCTCGAGCATGCTGGCCCGCGTCAGGCGAGCGATAAAGGCCATGCCGCCTGTGCCCAGTGTGATGGCCGGCATGATCACCTGCTTCCAGTCTTCTCCCCAGCCATAAGTGGGCAGCCACCCCAGCTTGAGGGCAAAGATGAGAATCAGGCCAATGCCCAACAGAAAGTTGGGCACCGAGACGCCCAACATGGAAACGAACATGGCCAGGTAGTCGACCCAGGTGTTCTGTTTGAGAGCGGAAATGATGCCCAGGGGAATCCCAACCGAAAGGGCCAAAAGGATGGAGACCATACCGACCTGCGCCGAGACCATGATCGGCGCCAGGGTGAGAAATCGTTTGACCGCCTCGAAGCGATGCCCCCAGTTGATATAGATCGTCCCGACGAGCTGGCCATTGGTACGGATCACCGTTGCCTGCCGGTCGAACAATCCTGGTTCTTCGGCAAAAGTCATCGAGCTGGCCTGGGAACCGAAAGTCTGATTCAATTCTTCACGCAGCACGTCGACCAAAAAGTTGCCGCCGAAGAGCATCGAGTTGACCGTCCGCCCGGGCCGCCGCAGCGAGGGGCCAAAATCGAGGTGAAGGATCAGCCGCCCCATATAGTTCAGATACTGTTGCCAGACCGGCTTATCGAGGCCGTATTTGGCCTCCATGTTGGCCTGGATTTCGGGCGGCACAGGCCGGCCTGATGCGCCAGCGGTGAAGGGGCCGCCCGGCACGAGCTGCATCGCGCCGAAGGTGACGATGCTCACCAGAATCAGCACCGGGATGCCCCAGAACAGCCGCCGAATGATGAATCTCTGCATGTCTCCACTCCCTCCAATTCTCCCCAGACGGGGGCGCTACCAACCCAGTCCCAAAACGGCGAACCCCTTTCGTCGTGTTGCGACCGGATTGGTACATCGCGTTCGTGGGAAGGGGAGGCTGGGGCCCCCACAGGAACCCCAGCTCTCCCGGTTCCCCAGAGACTGGCAACGAGCTAGTTATTGCACTCGTCCAGGGTCTCCAGGTAGGCACCCCACTCCATGTTGACGATGTTGACTTTGATGCCCAGGTTGGTCTCCCACTGCTCGCCGACGGCCTCGATGATGTCCTCGTTGCCGCGGTTGAACCACAGGTTGATGCTGATGTCGCCGGCATTACCAATGCCCATCTCGCTCATGGCAGCCTGCAGGTACTGCAGCGCGGCGTCGACGTTAAAGTCGTAGCCGGTATTGCCGCAGCCCTGGTAGCCGGGGATCTCGGGCGGGATCACGCCGCAGGCTTCCACGCGCCAGGGGGTCTCGAGCACCGAATCCAGGATGGCGCGCCGGTTGATGGAGGAGGCCAACGCCTTGCGCATATTGACATTGTCCGTGGGCGCGCGCAGGGTGTTCAGGCCGATGTAGTAGGTGCCAGGGCGCGGCAGGCGGACAAAGTGATCGGGCATCTCCTCCAGGATGCGCGACAGCTCCTCCGACGGATAGCCGGAGACGTCCAGCTCGCCGCGCTCATAGGCCGCCAGAGCGGTCGCGTTCTCGGTGATGATGGGGAACTGGATGGTCTCGATGGTGACATCCGCAGCGCTGTGATAGTTCGGGTTCTTGGTCAGCGTCAGATGATCCTCGTGCGCCCACTCGGTCAGGAGGTAGGGGCCGTTGCCGACAAAGTTGCCCGGCTCGGTCCACAGGTCGCCGTACTGCTCGATCACATCCAGGCGGACGGGGTAGGTGGTGAAGAAGGCCAGGATCGAGTCGAAGAAGGCCTGCGGGCCGGTCAGGGTGATCTCCAGGGTGTAGTCATCGATGGCGCGGACGCCGACGGTGGAGGGATCATCCGTCTCGCCCGTGTTGAAGGCCTCGGCGCCCTGGATGTAGTACATGACGTAGGCGTACTCGGCCGCGGTCTCGGGCTTGAGCAGGCGGATGATGCCGTCGACATAGTGCTGGGCCACCACCGGCTCGCCATCGGACCACAGAGCGTCCTGGCGCAGGTGGACGGTGTAGACGGTGCCGTCCGCAGAAACCTCGTAGGACTCGGCGCCGGCCGGCTCGATCCCGCCATCCTCCGTGTAGCGGTAGAGGGACTCCATGAGCTGGTTCAGCACAGAGTGCGAGGTGGTGTCGGTGGCCAGGTTGACGTCGAGCGTGGGCGGCTCGGTGGCCAGTTGGACAACCAGGGTGTCGCGGCCTTCGGGCAGCCGCCAGTGCATAAAGTGCGGCGCGCCAAAGGGCGGGTAGCCACCAACGATATCGGGCCGCCGCAGGCCGGTGCGGTCATAGTGGAACAGCGGAATGACCGCCGCATAGTCGGTCACCAGGATGTTCTCAGCCTGCGCCCACAAGCCATAGCGGGTCTCCGGATCAGTCTCCACCAGCGCCTGGCTGACCAGGTCGCGGAAGGTCTGATCATCCCAGAAGGTATACTGGAACGGCGAATCGGGATGGAAGACCTCGTTGACGATGTTGTTGGCGTCGGCATAGTCCATCACCCAGCCCATGCGGTAGGCGTTGTAGGTGCAGCCAGCGCCCAGGCCCGGCTCCTCGGTCACGGTGATGACCTGGGGCGGGGAAGTGACGACGACCTCGACCTGCTCCGGCGGGGCCGTGACGATGACCGTCTGAACGGTAGGCTCGCAGGCGGTGATGAGCAGACCACCCAGCACCAGCAGAGCCATCACGAGATATAACCTCTTGGACATTTGATTCTCCTCCTCTAAAGTCTATGAATAGATTTGTTTCTACTGGTCAATCCTGCCTGATGTTTCCCGATAGCCATCACCTCCTTTCGCATCATATAGGGGTATGCTGGCAAGTTCTCCTGCCCTCAGGCAACCACGGCCGACTGTCGCTCGAGGCCCAGCTCATCAAAGGCCAGGAAGCAGGCTACCCAGTGGCCTGGTTTGACCTCCACGAAAGCGGGCTCTTGCTCGAAGCAGATGTCCATTGCCCGCCAGCAACGCGTGCAAAAGTTGCAGCCCTTGGGCGGGTTTGCCGGGCTGGGAATGTCGCCCTCCAGAATGATGCGCTGGCGCTTCTCTTCGACCTCGGGGTCCGGCACCGGCACCGCCGACATCAACGCCTGCGTGTAGGGATGCAGCGGATTGAGATAGATCTCGTCGCGGTCGGTCAGCTCGACGATCTTGCCCAGGTACATCACCGCCATGCGGTCGCTGATGTGGCGCACCATGCTCAGGTCGTGGGCGATAAAGAGATAGGTCAGGTTCAGACGCTCCTGCAGCTCCTCCAGCAGGTTCACCACCTGCGCCTGGATGGAGACGTCCAGCGAAGAGATGGGCTCATCGCAGACGATCAGGTCCGGGTTCAGCGCCAGGGCGCGGGCGATGCCAATGCGCTGCCGCTGCCCGCCGGAGAACTCGTGCGGATAGCGGTTGACGAAATAGGGGTTGAGGCCCACCAGGCGCAGCAGCTCCTGGACCCGTTCCCGCTTCTCGCGGCCATACAAATAGCCATGGACCTCCAGCGGTTCGGCGATGATCGAGCCGACGGTCATGCGCGGGTTGAGCGAAGCATAGGGATCCTGAAAGATCATCTGCATGCGGCGGCGGATGTGGCGCAGGTCAGCGCCCTTCATCTTGACCAGGTCTACGCCGTCAAAGATAATGTCGCCCGCCGTCGGTTCGTACAGGCGCAACATCGTGCGGCCCACCGTCGTCTTGCCGCTGCCGGTCTCGCCCACCAGCCCCAGCGTCTCGCCCTTGTAAATGTCAAAGCTGACGTCGTCCACCGCCTTGATGTCGCCAACGTGGCGCTGAATGATCGCCCCACGGGTGATGGGGAAATATTTTTTGAGGTGTCGAACCTGGACCAGAACCTCTCTTTCAGCAGCCATTTACGCTCCCTCCCCTCGCAAATCTCGGACGTACTTCCAGCGCCAGCAGCGAATGGTGCGTCCTTCGCCATCCGCCTCTTCGATCGGTGGCATCTCGTGCAGACATTGGTCGATCGCATAGATACATCGTGCGGCAAAAGGACACCCTGGCGGCAGGTCGATCAGGTCGGGCGGCAGGCCAGGGATCGAGATCAGCCTGGTGCCAGGGTCCTCGTCCAGCCGGGGCAGCGAGCCCAACAGGCCCATCGTGTAGGGATGGCGGGGGCGCTTGTAGATGTCCTTCACGTTGCCGCGCTCGATGATGTAACCGGCATACATCACGTTGACGATTTGAGCCATGCCCGCGATGACACCCAGGTCATGGGTGATCCACATCACCGCCATTCCCAACTGCTTTTGCAGCCCTTTGACCAGGTCGATGATCTGCGCCTGGATGGTCACGTCCAACGCCGTCGTTGGCTCATCGGCGATGAGCAGCTTGGGGTTGCAGGAGAGCGCCATCGCGATCATCGCCCGCTGGCGCATGCCGCCGGAGAACTGGTGCGGGTAATCGTCCAGCCGCTGGCGCGCCTCGGGGATGCCCACCATCGTCAGCAACTCGCCAGCGCGATCCCGCGCCTCGGCGTCGTTCATCCCCTGGTGCAGCTTGAGCGCCTCCATGATCTGAAAGCCCACCGTATAGACCGGGTTGAGGGAGGTCATAGGGTCCTGAAAGACCATGGCAATCTCGGCGCCGCGGACGTGATGCATGTCGCTTTCGCTCAGCTTGAGCAGGTCGCGGCCATCGAACCAGACCTCACCCTCTTCCACGCGACCGGGGGGGCTGGGTATCAGGCGCATGATCGACAGGGCATGAACGCTCTTGCCGCAGCCGCTTTCGCCGACCACTCCCAGGATCTCGCCCTCCTGCATCGTGTACGAAATGCCATTGACGGCGTTCACAACCCCATCTTCTGTGTAAAAGCGGGTTGTGAGACCCTTGACCTCCAGCAAAGTTCCCATAGCTCTCCTCGGTTTCTGAGACCTCGACTGGCGAGGCCCGAATTACCAGCCAAAACGAAGCAGCATGCCGGCGTACTCCCAGAAACGGAGCACCGACAGCTCGCCGTGCAGGGCGATCACCCCACCCCGCCCCAGTGCCAGCGGCATCGGCGAAAAAGCGGCGTTTCCATTCCATACCGCCTCTGGCCTGGTGCGGGCCAGCCAGCTCAGCGCCCGGCGACGGGTGCGCTTCCACACTGCGGGCGATGGTTCCACATCCGCAACTTGATCGTGCAACGCCGTAGCGATCAGATGGTCGAGAGGATGCTGAGGTAGTGGGTTACGTGAACTCATAAGCCACCCCCGACAGAACCCGCTGCTCACCCAGCATCTGCCGCAGTGATTCGCGAGCATAGTGCAGGCGCGACTTGACCGTGCCTTCGGGAACCTCGAGCACCTGGGCGATCTCTTTCAAGCTCAGTCCTTCGAGATAGAACAACACCACGACAACACGGTGCGGCAAGGGAAGGCCCGCAATGGCCTGACGTACCCTTTCCTGGACCTCGCCGCGTTCCAGCATTTTTTCCGGCAACAGATGCAGCGGCGCCGTCAGATGGTCCAACACGGCCTCCAGCGGGCCAATGCGGTACCACCGCTTCTGCACCCAGGAATAGCTCAAGTTCACCGCCACCCGATACAACCACGGTCCTACCGGGACGTCCGTCTGGATGCGCCCGGCACAGCGAAAAAGGCGCAGGAAGGTCTCCTGCAGAATATCCTCTGCTGCCCCTGGATCGCGTGTAATCGCCAGCGCCGTCCGAAAGATGCGACCCTTGTACGTCTCGTACAACTCCCCCAGCGCATCCACATCCCCATTTTGCATGCGAATGATGAGGCGACCGTCGGGATGGCTTGTTGACATAGCTCCCCCTGCCACGCGATCACGCCCCTTTATTATACCCCAATTCCCCGAAAAAAGTTCAGGCGCTTTGCGCTTCGAGGCGCAGGCGATTCAAGAACTCGCGATCGTCCGCCGAAAGACGCGCCCGCTCCAACAGGTCGGGCCGCCGCTCCCAGGTGCGCCGCAGCGCCTGCTCCCGCCGCCAGCGCACCACCGCGGCATGGTCGCCTGAGCGCAACACCTCGGGTACCTCCCAGCCGCGAAAGACCGCCGGCCGGGTGTAGTGCGGATACTCTAACAGTCCATCGACGTGGGAATCCTCAAAGGTCGCGCCAGGATCGCCCAGGACGCCGGGCAGGAGCCGCGTCACGGCCTCGATGAGCACCAGCGCTGGCAGCTCGCCGCCGCTCAAGACGTAATCGCCGATCGAAATCTCGTCGGTCACCAGATGCTGGCACACCCGTTCGTCGACGCCCTCGTAGCGGCCACAGATCAGGAGCAGGCGCGGATGGCGCGCCAGTTCCCTCGCCATGGCCTGGGTGAACAACCGTCCCTGGGGACTCATCAAGATCACCGGAACCCCAACCGCGCCGTCCAGCACCGCCTCGACCGCAGCAAAGAGCGGTTCCGGCTTCATTACCATCCCCCCACCGCCGCCGTAAGGCGCGTCATCGGTGGTGTGATGGCGATCGGTCGCATAATCGCGGATGTTGGTCAGGTGAATCGAAACCAGGCCCCGCTCTTGTGCTCGTTTCAAAATGCTCTCTTCCAGAGGCGAGGCGAAAATCTCCGGGAACAGGGTCAGCACGTCGAATCGCATAGCTGCACAGGCGATTATTCTAGCACGAACCCATCAATCGGGCAAGGCTGCGCGAAACAGGCGCAGCCAGTTCTCGCCCATAATCGCCGCAACCTCGTCCTCCCCATACCCCTGTTCGGCCAGCGGTTCGGCCAGCTTACGCAGGTCAGCGACGGTCTCGATGCCGTCCGGCGTCGATTCGGCGCCAAAGCCGCCGTCAAAGTCCGAACCCAGTCCCACATGCGCCGCATCCCCCATCACCTGGCAGACATGGTCAATCGCCGCCGCCACGTCATGCAGCGGGACCGCCGCTTTGCCATCGCTGGGGCTCCAGCCGGAACGGAGGAAGCGATTGAAGGGCACGATGCCGATCACGCCGTCGCGCGCAGCCACGGCGCGGATCATGGGGTCCGAAAGCTGACGCTCGCCCGGAACAAGAGCGCGCGGGTTGGCGTGCGTCACCGCCAGCCGGCCCTCGTAGCGGTCCACCGCCTCCCAGAAAGCCGCCTCGGCCAGGTGGCTGAGGTCGAGGATCATACCCACATCGGCCATGGCCGCCAGCAGCTCACGCCCCGCGTCGGTCAGTGGGCCCGGCTCGCCGTTGCCGCCGGCGTAGCGCGAACGCGCCGCCCACGAGAGCGAGACCAGGCGCACGCCGCGGCGATACCACTCTTCCACCTCGGCCGGCTGACGAATGGCGTCGGCGCCTTCCATCAGCGGCAGCAGGCCCACGCGCGGCCTCTCCCCCTCCCACGAGGCCAGCACGCCCTCCAGGTCCGCCCGGCTGCCCACCAGGTCGATACGCTCCGAGCGCCCGGCCAGGCAGCGAATGTGGTCGAGCTGGGCCAGGATACGCTGGTGGGCCTCTTCGGCGTCGGCATAGACCTGGCGGTCCCACTCCCCCAGGGCGCGGTGGGCGGGCGCGGCAAAGAGCGACGCCACAACCAGCACCACGCCGCCCTCCAGCCATTCCGGCAGGCCCACCATGCACTGGCCGTTGACGCGCGGCGCCTGGCCCCCCTCCTCCAGCCGCCGGGTCTCCCAGGCGCTGCGCAACGCGTCCCGCCCAAAGGTAAGCCCGTTCCAGGCAATGTCCTCGTGCGCGTCGACGATTCGCATCATCCCTGCCCAGTTTACACCTGTTTTCCCGGTTGACAAGCCCAACGAACGGAATATACTTGAATCGACGGGGCAAGGATTCCCCGCAATTCACCTGAGGTAAGGAGGAAAACGATGGCCAGTGGCTTTCGCCTGGTTGTCATCCAGGGGCCCCAGCCCGGCGAGACGTTTACGCTGGACAAGGAAGTGATGAATGTCGGGCGGGATCCAGGGAATGACATTGTCATTAATCACCCGCAGATCTCGCGCCAGCACGCACGGCTGATGCGCCAGGGCGGGCTGATGGTGCTGGAGGACCTCAACAGCCGCAACGGCACGTTCGTCAACGGCATCCGCCTGGTCACTCCCCACACGCTGGCTAACGGCGACGTCATCGGCATGGGCGATTCGGTGACCATGACTTTTTATGGCGAGACGGCTCAATCGCCCGAGACGATGGTGATGACCACGCAGCCTGGCATAGCGGCGACGTCCTTCCCGCCGCCGGCTGCCAGGGCTGCTTATCCGCCGCCTCCACCGGCCGCGGCACCCCCTACACCTCGACCGGCCTATACGCCGCCCCCGCCGCCTGTGGAG
>DAOTYD010000007.1:0-13519 GCA_034435295.1 Anaerolineae bacterium
GAGCAGAGGCAGCGGCGGAGCAGGTCGCAGACATTCCAGCTCACGATGACGATGGAAAGATCGGGCATGGCGGGTCAGAAGCGGCGGCAGGCGGTGAACTCGGCCAGCTCGACGAGGGCTTCCTTGTAAGGGCTGGCGGGAAAGTCGCGCAGGGCCTGGATAGCCTGGTGGCAGTAGTCGCCGGCAATCGCCAGCGCCTGCTGGACGGCTGGCGAGGCGGCGATGAGCTGCACGGCCTGGCGCAGCGCATCGTCGGGGGCGGCGTCGGCGAGCACCTGACGCAGCAGCGGATGGTCCGGCTCTGCTTCCAGGAAGAGCAGCGTTGGCAGCGTCACCAGCCCCTGGCGCAGGTCGCTGCCAATGGGCTTGCCCAGCGTCTCTTCGTCGGCGACAAAGTCGAGCACGTCGTCCACGATCTGGAAGGCCAGCCCGACCTGCTCGCCGTAGGCGAGGAGGGCCTGGTTGATGGCCTCGTCGGCCTGGGCCAGGATCGGCCCGGCCTGGGTGGAGAGGGCGATGAGGGAGGCGGTCTTGGCATAGATGCGCCGTTCGTACTGCTGGCGGGTGACGGTGCGGGCGGGGGTGTCGAACATCTGGGCGATCTCGCCGTTGCAGATGATCATCAGCGTCTCGGCAAAGCGGCGGGTCAGGCGGGTGCTATCGGCCTGGGCGACGAGGGAGGCGGCGCGGGCGAAGAGATAGTCGCCGGTGAGCACCGTCGCGCCGGGGGTCCAGCGGGCGTTCAGCGTTCCCCTGCCGCGGCGCATCAGGGCGCCGTCGATCAGGTCGTCGTGGACGAGGGTGGCCGTGTGGAGCATCTCGACGCCGGCGGCGGCGTAGATGGCGCGTTCCTTGTCGGCGTTGCAGAGGGCGCTGGAGAGGAGCACCAGGGCAGGGCGCAGCCGTTTGCCCCCGCTGCCTATCAGATAGTCCACGGCGCTGTTGATTGCTTCGTGCTGATCGAGGGGCTGCTCGCGCAGCACGGCCTCGACCCTTTTCAGGTCATCCTGCACAAGCCCAAGAAATGACAGGTGCTCCAACGTGTTTCCTCATCAACCAGAGATAGCAAAGAGGCGGGCGGCGTTGGCCTCTGTGGCGCGGGCCACCGTCTCTGTCGTGGCCTGGCGGGCGGCGGCTACCGCCTGGCCGACATAGCGGACATAGGCTGGTTCGTTGCGCTGCCCGCGATGGGGTTCCGGCGTCAGATAGGGGCAGTCGGTCTCCAGCAGCAGGCGCTCCAGGGGGACGGCTGCCGCCACGGCGCGCAGGGAGTGGGCGTTGGCAAAGGTCACCGGGCCGGAGATGCCGATGGAAAAGCCCAGCGCCAGCACTTCCTCCAGCCGCTCCGGCCCGGCGGAGTAGGAGTGGAGGACGCCGCGCTCCTGCTTGGGGGCGGAGGCGCTCCACCGGCGCAGGATGGCCAGCACGTCGTCGTGGGCGTCGCGGCTGTGGACGACCACCGGCAGGTTCAGTTCGGCGGCCAGGGCGAGCTGCTGCTCGAAGGCGCGGCGCTGCTGCGGGCGCGGCGAGAGGTCGCGGTAATAGTCCAGCCCGATCTCGCCGATGGCGACCACTTTGGGCTGGCGGGCCAGGTCGCGCAGCTCGTCCAGCAGGGCGGGGGTCACCGTTTTGGCGTCGTGCGGATGGACGCCCACGGCGGCGTAGATGAAATCGTGCTCCTGGGCCAGCGCCACAGCCGCGCGGCTGGAAGCCAGGTCCGTGCCGACGTTGAGGATGGCGACCACCCCCGCCTGGCGCGCGCGCCCGATCACGGCCACCCGGTCGTGGTCGAACGGGGAAAAGTCGAGATGGGCGTGAGAGTCGGTTAATCGCATATCGCGGATCGCTTATCGCATATCGCATATCGCATATCGCATATCGCTTATCGCTTATCGCGTATCGCCTATCTCTTATCGCGGCATACTTGCATACTTGCATACTTGCATACTTGCACACTTGCCCACTCTTACGCCAACCCCGCCAGCTTCAGCCCCTCGTCCAGCAGCGGTTTGACTTTGCTTGCGTCTGTGGTTTCGCAGTAGACGCGGACGATCGGCTCGGTGCCGGAGAAGCGGATGAGCAGCCAGCCGCCGTCGGCCAGGACGTACTTGTAGCCGTCGGTGGTGTCGATCTGGGCTACCGGCAGGCCGGCCAGGCGCTGTGGGCGCGCCGCGTCCAGGCGGGCCTGCGCCTCCGGTCGCTTTGCCGGCGGGAAGCGGGTATCCACCCGGTCATAGTAGTAGGTGGCCCCCAGCCTGGCATACAGGTCGGCCAGCAGTTGCGAGGGCGATTTGCCGGTGCGCACCATCAGGTCGAGAAAGTAGAGATTGCCCAGGATGCCGTCGCGTTCGGGGACATTGCCGCGGAAGGCATAGCCGCCGCTCTCCTCGCCGCCGATCATGGCATCGGTCTCCAGCATCTTGGGGGCGACGTACTTGAAGCCCACGCCGGTCTGATAGACGGGCACGCCATAGAGCTGGCCGAGCTTTTCCAGCATCGAGGTGGTGGAGAGCGTCTTGACGATGGCCCCGCGCTCGCCGCGCACTTCGAGCAGGTAATAGGCCAGCAGCGCATAGACCTGGAGCTGGTTGACAAAGACGCCGTGCTCGTCGCCGATACCCATGCGGTCGGCGTCGCCGTCCATGATCAGGCAGACGTCGGCGCCCAGCTCGACCGTCTTGCGCAGGCCGACGTCGACGTTGGGCGGGATCGGCTCTGGGCGGCTCATCTCGGGAAAGAGGGGGTTGGGGGCGTTGTGGATCTCGGTGACGCGGGTGCGCCCGCCGTCCATCAGCCGCGGGAACCAGCCGATGCCGTTGCCCCACATCGGTTCGACCAGCAGGTGGAGGCCGGCCTGACGGATGCGCTCGATGTCCACCAGGCGGCTGATGTGGTCGATATAGGCCGGGGCGGGGTCCCAGACCTGGACGCGCCCTTCGGCCTGGGCGTCGGCCAGGTCCATGCGGCGGACCTGCTCGATGGGGGGGATGGCGGCCTCAATGCGGCGCAGGCCGTCGGGGGCCACTGCTGCGCCGTGCTCGTCGCGCACCTTGAAGCCGCAGTCCCATGGCGGGTTGTGGCTGGCGGTGATGTTGATCGCGCCGGCCCCCTGGCGCTCGACGACCGAATAGGAGATGACGGGCGTGGGTGTTGGCCCGTCGGTGAGCCAGACGCGGAAGCCGTTGGCGGCCATCACCTCAGCGGCAGCGGCAGCAAAGAGGTGGGCGGCGAAGCGGCGGTCATAGCCCACGACCACGGCGCCACCTCCTTTGCCCTGGTCGATCAGGTAACGGGCATAACCCTGCGCGCAGCGGCGCACGTTGTCGAACGTGTAATCCTCGGCGATCCGCCCGCGCCAGCCGTCGGTACCGAAAATGATGTCACTCATGGGGTCCTCGCTTGTGTTGTGTGTTACGTGTTGCGTGTTGCGTGTTGCGTGTTGCGTGTTACCTCCGCAACGTCGTCATCTCCGTCACATCGGGGAAGCGCTCGCCACGCTGGAGGGCCTGCAGGTCAGCGTCGACCATCATGCGCATCAGGTCGGCAAAGCTCACGGTTGGCTGCCAGCCCAGTTCGCGGCGCGCCTTGGTCGCGTCGCCGACCAGCACATCCACCTCCGCCGGGCGGAAGAAGCGCTCGTCGCTGAGGACGAAATCGCCATAGTCCAGGCCGACGTGGCTGAAGGCGACCTGGCACATCTCGCGCACGGAATGGGTCTCGCCGGTGGCGATGACATAGTTATCGGGCTGCTCCTGCTGGAGCATCAGCCACATGGCCCGCACGTAATCGCCGGCAAAGCCCAGGTCGCGTTTGGCCTCCAGGTTGCCCAGGCGCAGCTCCCTGGTCAGGCCGGTCTTGATCGCCGCCACGCCGAGGGCGATCTTGCGCTCGACGAACTCGACCCCCCGGCGCGGCGAGCCGTGGTTGAAGAGGATGCCCGAACTGGCGTGCAGGCCATAGCTCTCGCGGTAGTTGACCGTGATCCAGTGGGCATAGACCTTGGCCACGCCGTAGGGGCTGCGCGGGTAGAACGGCGTGCGCTCGGTCTGCGGCACTTCCTGCACCTTGCCGAACATCTCGCTGGAGCTGGCCTGGTAGAAGCGGATGGAGGGGTCCACCATCATAATGGCGTCCAGGAGGCGGGTGACGCCGAGGGCGGTGACCTCGCCGGTCAGCACGGGCTGCTGCCATGACGTGGGGACGAACGACTGGGCGGCCAGGTTATAGACCTCGGTGGGGCGGAACTCGCGCAGCAGGCCGATCAGCGAGGCCTCGTCGAGCAGGTCGCCCTGCACCAGCGTAATGCGGTCCTGGATGTGGCGCAGGCGGCCCAGGTTGATCAGCGAACTGCGCCGCACCATGCCGATGACCTGGTAACCCTTTTCCAGTAAGAACTCGGCCAGATATGAGCCGTCCTGGCCGGTGATGCCGGTGATGAGTGCTTTGGGCATGTTTCCTCCTGGATTAGCCGTCCTGACGGAAATAGTGCTGGGGTACGTGCTGGAGTACAATCGCTTCCAGCATATCCAGATGCCGGAAATTGATGAAATAGTGACAGTTCTCGACCAACCGTTCCAGATCCGACCTTCTGGCCAGCCAACCGCCGCCGTCCACAAAATTCACAAAGGCCCGGTTCTCTTTGTGGCGGCTGTTGCTGTGGTTGACGCGCTCGTAAGCTGCCAACATATCGCGCGCCTTGGTGGTCTGAGCGCTGCTTGTCGTTTCCTGGAAAGAACTCATCACGATCACCCATGGGTCAGCCGTGTTTGGCACAGCAAAATCAATGTCCGTCTCGATCAGTCTGGAACGCCCGCTGCCAAAGGGTATACCGTAGCGGTCCTGGATTCCCTCAAGCGTTTCCTGGATTTTGGCTTCTACCCGGTGACCTTTTCTTCCCCCGTATGTGCCGATCAGCGCTCTCTTGTAACGGATCCGCCGGGCGGCCTGCGAACTACCTTTGATCTCGCCATAGTTCAGCGCGTCCAGGTAGTAGCGCGGGATATACAATGCCAGCTCTTTATCTTTCCGGCCATTCACCAATAACTCTGCGATCATCAGGGCGAAATCCGGCTCGTGTGCGATTTTGGCCTTGATTTTGCTGATGTTCCATTCGCGGTCGAACCCACCTGGGATACGTCCCAATCTGCGCAGCAATGAGACGATGCGCAAGAACTTTTCTTCCGATAGTTCGATATCCTTCAGGACCACATCGAGCGCTCGATCGTTCTGCGCGATAAAACTGGCAATCTCGGACGGGCTGATAGCGGCTGCTTCCAAAACGCGATAGTCTTGGGCAATGGCCAGCAAGGCTTCCACTTCTGCATCAATCTCCTGCTCCAGTTCGTTGTCCACGAAGAAGAAGATCGAGCTCTCCCAGGCTTCTTCAAAGGTGATCTTGCGTGCTTCCACTGTCATGGCTGCACCTCTAACCTGGCTGCCTTCAGCGCCTTGCCCCACGTCGGGAACATTTCGAAGAACGCATTCACATCGTACTGGCTCATCTGCTGCACGTCTTCAGGTGTCGGCAGTCGGCCTAACCTGGCTGCCAGATTGCGCAGCTCCAACTGCAACTCCTTTTTCGTATACGGGCGCCGTGGCTTGCGGATGCTCTCGCGCGCCACATAGCCGTTGCGCTGCACCTCGGCCAGCTTTTCCCGTGTGATGCGGACGTATTCCTCGTCAATGTCAATCGCCACGTAGCGCCGCCCCAGCCGGAGCGCGGTCACCGCCGTCGTGCCGGTGCCGCAGAGCGCGTCCAAGACGACGTCACCAGGGTTTGTGGACAGGCGGATGATCCGCTCCATCAGCGCGTCGGGCAACTGACAGGGGTGATAATCCCGGTCGCGGCGGTGCTTGATCCGATGCACATCCCACCACAGGTCGGTCAGTGGCACCTTGTCATCCGCGCCGCGTGCCTTGCGCTGGCGAATGCAGGACGGGCGCAGGCAATAGTAGGGGGCATCCAGTTCTGCTATGGCGTCGTAATTGAACGTAAAGTCGGTGGGGTGTGCCGTATAGAACAGGAGTCCATAGTGCGCCGGCATCAGCTTGCCGCGCGGTTCGGATAGAGCGTCCCAGACAATCCAGTTTTGGAAGTACAACCGCTGGTTGAGGAAAGCGGCGTGGTACATGGTCCAACGCGGCAGGTTCAGCACGTACAGCGAGCCAGTCGGTTTCAGCAGCCGCACGTACTCCTCCAGCCAGGCATTGCACCAGCGGATATATTGTTCCTCCTCGTGCTCGTCGTCGTACACACCGTAGGATTTGTTGAGATTGTACGGGGGATCGGCAAATGCCAGGTCTATGGAATGGTCTGGATACTGTTTCAGAATCTCCAGCGCATCGCCGTGGTGGACGACGTTGAACAGTTCATCGCCGATCTGCACCGGCCCGGCAGGGCGGCGGGGCCTGACTTTGGGCTCAATGAAACCGGGCAGGTGATACTGGAGCGGGGATTCCTCCACGCACGAACCCGCCAGGCCCTCTCTGGGGCCGATCACCCCCCGGCCCTCACCGGTCGGCACGTGAACGCCAGCGCGTTGAAAGAGGTCAGTCTCCCCGAGCTGGTAGTGGGCGCCATCAGCAGTTGTTCCAGGGTCCAACATGCGCAGGATCGTATCGAGGGCTGGGGTCGAGAGGCGGGTGTAGTTGTCGTCCGGGGGCAAATCCGTCCACACATCGGAGATGAGGTAGCCATCGGGGTGCATCAAGTGCGTTTTGCCGCCCCAGTCCTTCAGCGTCCTGCCACAGAAAGCGCATCGCCGGTGCGGAAAGCGCACCTGCTGGATGTTGAAACGGTCGCCCTTGACAAACATGAGCACTGCTGCATGCACCGAGGGCAGGCCGCTGCCCCGCTTTTGGAGCGCTGACTGTATGGCAATCCAGTACTTGAAGTGGAGACGGCGGTCGAGATAGACGCCCCACTCCGGCAGGTATTCAGGCCGCCCCTGCACGAACAGCAAGCCGCCGGCTTTCAGCGCCCGTACACACTCGTCCAGGGTCGCCCGCAGCTCATCGGCGCTCAGTACCGCGCTGACCAGCACGACGAAATCCAGGGAGCCGTCCCCCGCCTCCCTCAACACGCGGCCCAGTTCCTCTCTCGTCGGACACTCGATACGCATCCTGCTACTTGCCTACTTGCCTACTTGCAAACTTGCAAACTTGCAAACTGGCCCACTTCCCCCCGCCAATACTCCAACACATCCCGCAGCGTCTGCTCGAAGGGGATCTGGGGCTCCCAACCGGTCTGCTGGCGGAACCTGGCGGCGCTGCCGTAGGCCACCGGCACGTCGGCGGGGCGGTAGAGCGCCGGGTCCACCTCGACGCGGATTTCGACAGTGGACATGGACAGCAATTGCTCCAGCACCTGGCGCACCGGACGGGGATGGCCGGAGGCCAGGTTGTAGACCTGGCCCGGCTCACCCTGCTCTGCTGCCAGGCGGTAGGCGCGGACGATGTCGCGCACGTCGGAGAAATCCCGCGCCGCTTCCAGGTTGCCCACGCGCAGCAGCGGCTCTTGCAGCCCCGCCTCGATGCGCGCGATCTGGCTGGCAAAGGCCGGCACGACAAAGTGCGGCGCCTGGCGCGGCCCGGTGTGGTTGAAGGGGCGCAGCCGGATCACCGCCAGCCCATGCGCCAGGTAATACTGCAGGCCCAGAAAATCCTGCGCCACCTTGCTCACCGCATAAGGGTTGGCCGGACGGAGGGGATTTTCTTCGGTGATGGGTAGCTCGTCCGGGCGAGGGGCGCCGTATTCCTCGTTGGAGCCGATGACGATGATGCGGGCCGCGCTCTGCTGGCGTCGCAGCGCCTCCAGGATGTTGAGCTGGGCGCGGATGTTGTTGCTCAGCGTGTCCCACGGATCGGCAAAGGAGGAAGGGACGAACGACTGCGCCGCCAGGTGAAAGACAATGTCCGGCGAGAACGACTCGCACAGCTCGTCCACTGCCGGCGCGTCTTGCAGGTCAATGTGCACCAGCCGCAGACGAGGATGGGGCTGGGGGTCTGTCACGGGTTGCGGGTAGACCGTGCCCAGCAGCTCCCAATCCCCTGTTGTCAGCAGATGGTCGCACAGGTGTCCGCCAACAAATCCTCCCGCTCCGGTAATCAGCGCGCGCAACGTTCTCCTCCCAAGTGTCTGTGGATTATACCGCAGTACACCGGCTGTTGCAACCATTCGAGTCCGCTTGACAGGCGGGCGAGAGAGAGGTATAATTAGTGTGTGAAATACACAAATAGAGGGTGCCATGCCGACCTGTGAACCCCCACGCCCCATGGTGACTGTGGATGTGGTCATTTTTACCCTGCGCCAGCAGAGCCTGCAGGTCTTGCTGGTGCGCCGTCGTCACCCGCCCTTCGAGGGGATGTGGGCGATCCCTGGCGGCTTTGTCGACATGGACGAATCGCTGGAGGAGGCCGCCCTGCGCGAGCTGGAAGAAGAGACCGGCGTGCGCGATGTCTACCTGGAGCAGCTCTACACCTTCGGCGCGCCCGACCGCGACCCGCGCGGGCGGACGATCACGGTGGCCTACTTTGCGGTGGTCGCAGCCGATGCAGTCCGCCTCCGCGCTGGCGACGACGCAGCCGAAGCCCACTGGTGGCCGGTCGACCGCCTGCCGCCGCTGGCCTTTGACCACGCCGACATCCTGGCCTATGCCCTCAAGCGGCTGCGCTACAAGCTCGAATACACCGCGGTGGGCTTTGAACTTTTGCCAGAGACGTTCACCCTGAGCGAGCTGCAGGCCGCCTACGAGATCGTGCTGGGCGAGCCGCTGGACAAGCGCAACTTTCGGCGCAAGATCCTCAGCGCGGGGGTGATCGAAGAGGCTGGCGGTTATCGCAGCGGCGAGGGCCGCCCGGCGCGGCTCTATCGCTTCCGCGACGACGCCGTGGCCGAGGTCAAAGCGCGCCGCCTTTTCCCCTGACAGACGGCGCACCCAGTTTTACATAAGGAGGAAACTAATGGACCTTGCAGATCGAATTGCTGCCTGGCTGCGCGAGCACGCCGACGCGGCAGGGGCTGAAGGATTTGTCATCGGCCTCAGCGGCGGGGTCGATTCGGCGGTCGCTGCGGCGCTGGGAACGCGCGCCGTCGGCCCCGAGCACATGCTCGCTGCCCTGATGCCCTGCCACTCCCTGCCCGATGACCTTCGCCTGGGCCGCCTGGTGGCCGAGACGCTGGGCATCCCTGCCGTCACGGTCGACCTGAGCGCTGCCTACGATGCCCTCATTGCCGCCCTGCCGCCCTCCGACCACCCCCTTGCTGCGGCCAATATCAAGCCCCGCCTGCGCATGACCACCCTCTACTACCTGGCCCAGGCCCACAATTACCTGGTGCTGGGCTCGGGCAACCAGACCGAACTGGCCGTGGGCTATTTCACCAAGTACGGCGACGGCGGGGTCGACCTGCTCCCACTGGGCAGCCTGAACAAGACCGAGGTCTGGGCGTTGGCCCGCGTGCTGGGCCTGCCCGACGAGGTCATCGAGCGGCCGCCGTCGGCGGGGCTGTGGCCCGGTCAGACCGATGAGGGCGAGATGGGCATCACCTATCGCGAGCTCGATCACGTCCTGGCGGCAATCGAGGCGGGCGATACGGCAGCGATCGCCCCGGCGACGCTGCAAAAGGTGCAGGGGATGATCGCCTGCTCGGCGCACAAGCGGGCCATGCCGCCCGTCTTTCAGCACGAATGACACGAATTGGGCACGAAAAGGAACACCAGGGAGCTGATCACTTGAAAACCGAAACTTTCACCCCAGATACTCTCCTCGCCGCTGCTGCGCCGTTGATCGAGCTGGCGCTGGCCGAGGACATCGGGTCGGGAGATGTGACTTCGGACTCGGTGCTGCCGGGTGACCTGATCCTGCATGGCCGCATCATTGCCAAAAAGGCCGGCGTCATCGCCGGATTGCCCCTTGCAGCAGCGGTTTTTCAGCGCGTCGACCCGGCGCTGCGCCTGGTCATGCGTCTGCCCGACGGCGCTCGCGTCCGCCCCGGCGACGTGGTCGCCGAGGTGAGCGGCCCCGCGCGCGGGATGCTGGCGGCAGAGCGCACGGCGCTCAACTTCCTCCAGCGTCTTTCCGGCATCGCCACCCTCACCCGCGCCTTTGTCGACGCCGTCGCCGGCAGCGGCGCGACGATCCTGGACACGCGCAAAACCCATCCCGGCTACCGCGTCCTGGAAAAGTACGCCGTGCGCATGGGCGGTGGGCAGAATCACCGCATGGGCCTGTACGACATGGTCATGATCAAGGACAACCACATCGACGCCGCCGGCTCGATCAGCGCCGCCGTCGAGCGCGCCCGCGCCGCCCATCCTGACCTGCCCGTGGAGGTCGAGGTGCGCTCGCTGGACGAGCTGCGCCAGGTCCTGCCGCTCGGCGTCGACCGCATTCTGCTGGACAATATGGACCTGGAGCAGATGCGCGCCGCGGTGGAGCTGACCGCCGGGCAGACGCCGCTGGAGGCTTCCGGCGGCGTGACGCTGGAAAACGTCGCCGCCATCGCCGCCACGGGCGTGGACTATATCTCCGTCGGCGCGCTGACCCACTCGGCGCCGGCGCTGGATTTGAGCATGGAAGCAGATCGCGCATCGCGTATCGCGTATCGCTCATCGCCTATCGCTTATCGCTCATCGCCTATCGCTTATCGCTCATCGCTTATCGCTTATCGCGCATCGCAAGCTGCAAGCGGCGATAAGCAACGGGCGATAAGCGATAAGCGATATACGATACGCGATAGGCGATATACGATACGCGATAGGCGATACGCAATAAGCGATAAGCGATGTGCGGTACGCGATAAACAACACGCGATAAGCGATAAGCGATATGCGATAAGCGATAAGCGATATGCGATACGCGACCTGCGAGCGGCGCTGGGGAATCAGCTCGTCATCCTCGGCCACCACTACCAGCGCGACGAGGTGATCGAGCATGCCGACTTTCGCGGCGATTCGCTGCAACTGGCCCGCGATGCCGCCAGGTGCCGCGACGCCCGCTATATCGTCTTTTGCGGCGTCCACTTTATGGCCGAGACCGCCGCCATCCTGGCCCAACCCGGCCAGACCGTGCTCATGCCCTCGGTCGAAGCGGGCTGCCCGCTGGCCGAAAAAGCTGACCTGCCGCTGGTCGAGCAGGCGTGGGCGCAACTGGGCGAGGTGCTGGACGTCGAGCGCGAAGTGCTGCCGCTCACTTATGTCAACTCGGCGGCGGACCTGAAGGCCTTTTGCGGGCGGCACGGCGGCGCGGTCTGCACCTCTTCCAACGCCCGCCCCCTGCTGGCCTGGGCGCTGGCGCAGCGTCCGCGCGTCCTCTTTTTCCCCGACCAGCACCTGGGCCGCAACACGGCTAAGGCGATGGGCATTCCGCTGGACGAGATGCTGCTCTGGGACCCCCGTCTCCCCTACGGCGGGCACAGCGTGGAAGCGCTGCGCCGGGCGCGGCTGTTCCTCTGGAAGGGCTGGTGCTATGTCCACCAGCGCTTCCGGCCCGAACACGTCACCTGGTGGCGCGAGCGCGTGCCCGACATCCGCATCATCGTCCATCCCGAATGTCCCATGGAAGTGGTCGATCTGGCAGACGAGAGTGGCTCTACCGCTGCCATCATCCGCCGCGTGGAAGCGGCGCCGCCAGGGACGCGCTGGGCCATCGGCACCGAGTGGAACCTGGTCAACCGGCTCAAGAACGGGCACCCGGAGCAGTTCATCGACTCTCTCTCTCCCGAACCCAGCGTCTGCCAGAACATGGCCATGACGACTGCGGAAAAGCTGCTGCGGGTGCTGAAGGGGCTGGCGCGCGGCGAGCTGATCAACGTGGTCACCGTGCCGCCGCAGGTGGCCGAGGAGGCGCGGCTGGCGCTGGAACGCATGCTGGAGGTGAGCCCATGACCCCCCACGAGTGCGACGTCCTCATCATCGGCTGCGGCATCGCCGGGGCGGCGGCGGCGCTGCGCCTGGCCCAGGACCGCCAGCGGCAGATCACGCTGATCAGCCATGCGGCAGAGCCGGAGGAGAGCAACACCCGTTACGCCCAGGGCGGCATCGTCACCATGGGCATAGAGGACAGTACCGACCTGCTGGTCAAGGACATTCTCGCCGCCGGGGATGGCCTCTGCTTTCCTCCGGCGGTGCGCATCCTGGCCGAGGAGGGGCCACGGCTGGTGCGCCAGGTGCTCATCGAGCAGGTCGGCGTCGCCTTCGACCGTATGCCGTCGGGAGAGCTGGCCTATGGCCGCGAGGGCGCCCATTCTGCCGCGCGCATTCTGCACGTCGGCGACGCCACCGGCCATGCCATCATCCGCGCCATGCTCGCCGCCCTGCGCGAGCTGCCCAACGTCCAGATCGTGCCCTCGGCTACGGCGGTCGACCTGATCACCTTCCCCCACCACGCCCGCGACCCGCTGGCCGTCTATGAACCGATCGCCTGCCACGGCGCTTATGTCTTTGAGCGGGCGCAGCGCGCCGTCCGCCGCTACCTGGCCGGGGCGACGATCCTGGCTACGGGCGGCCTGGGCCGCATCTACCGCTACACCTCCAATCCGCCCGGCGCGCGCGGCGACGGCCTGGCGATGGCCTATCGCGCCGGCGCGCGGGTGATCAACGCCGAATACGTCCAGTTCCACCCCACGACGCTGGCCCTCTTCGGCGGCGAAGGATTTCTGATCTCTGAGGCGGTCCGTGGCGAAGGCGGCCGCCTGCTGACCCCCGACGGGCGCCGCTTTATGCTCGACTATGCCCCCAGTTGGGGCGATCTGGCTCCGCGCGACATCGTTGCCCGCGCCATCCACCACGAGATGGTCGAGCACGACTATCCGCATGTCCTGCTCGACATTGCCTCGGTGCTTTCGCCCGAGCGCATCCGCGAGCGCTTTCCCACCATCTATGCCCGCTGCATGGAACTGGGTCTCGACATCACCCGCCAGCCCATCCCCGTCGTGCCGGCGGCGCACTATTTCTGCGGCGGCGTCTGGACCGACGAATGGGGCCGCAGCAGCCTGCGCAATCTCTATGCGGTTGGCGAGGTGGCCTGCACGGGCGTCCACGGCGCCAACCGCCTGGCCAGCACCTCGCTGCTGGAGGGGCTGGTCTGGGGCGACCGGGCGGCGCGCGAGATTGCCGCCAGCGGGCCGCCGTCGCCGCTAAAAGAGGACGCCGTGCCGCCGTGGGAGGAGCAGGGGCTGGAGGAGGAGGCCGACCCGGCGCTGATCTGGCGGGACATGCGCACCATTCAGTACACGATGTGGCACTATGTCGGCCTGATCCGCTCGGCGGGGCGGCTGGCCCGCGCCCGGCGCGACCTGAGCCATTTGCAGGAAGAGATCGAGGATTTTTACCGCAGCACGCGCCTGAACGACGCGCTGATCGGCCTGCGCCACAGCGTCCAGGCGGCGCTGATCGTCACCCAGGCCGCCCAGCGCAACCGTCACAGCCGCGGCTGCCATTACCGCGACGACGGGAAGAACCCGGCGGCGGTGTGAGGGGGCGGGGGAGAGGGAGACAAGGGGACAAGGGGACAAGGGGAC
>DAOTYD010000008.1:0-13490 GCA_034435295.1 Anaerolineae bacterium
CTTGTCTCCTTGTCCCCTTGTCTCCCCCTCCCCGTGTCACCGTGGCGCATAGTCGCGGAGGATGGAGCCGCCGATGAACTCGCGCAGGATCGAGTTATCGGGCACCAGGTCGGGGGGGCAGGGGGTGAACCACTCCAGGAAAGCCAGGAGGCGCTTGGCCTCGATATAGCGCGGGCTGGGGCGGCGCACCTGGAGCAGCAGCGGTTCCACCAGCGGCTTGAGCACGGCCAGTTCATAGACCAGCGCCGAGTTGAACATTACGTCGGCGTGTTCCTGGTAGGGGAAGATGTGCCGTTTCTCGCCGCGACGCACGCTCTCCCAGCGCTCCAGCGTCTCCTCCGCCGAATAGCCGCGCGAGGCGGCATCGCGCACGATGCGCCGGATCAGGCGCGTGTCGGTGGTGGGCACGCGGTTGTGCCGGTCGATGTTGAGCTGCGTCAGCGCCGAGACATAGATGCGGAAGGTGCGTTCGGCGGGGATCGCCGACACCAGTTTGGGGTTCAGGCCGTGGATACCTTCGACCAGGATAATGTGGTCAGGTCCCAGTTGCACCGTCGGTCCGGCCTGGCGGACGCCACGGCGAAAGTCGAACTGGGGCAGTTGCACCTCCTGGCCTTCCATCAGGGCCAGCAACTGCTGGTTGAAGAGGGGCAGGTCGAGCGCCTCCAGGGCCTCGAAATCGTAATCGCCCTGTTCGTCGCGCGGCGTGTGCTCGCGGTCGACAAAGTAATCGTCCATTGCCAGGGCGAAGGGATGGACGCCGTGGGCCAGAAGCTGGACGGCCAGGCGCTTGGAAAAGGTCGTCTTGCCCGAGGCCGAGGGGCCGGCGATGAGGACCAGACGGGGGCGGTTAGGGCGCTGGACAATGTCGCTGGCGATATGGGCGATGCGTTCCTCGTGCAGCGCCTCGGAGACGAGGACGATCTCGCGGATGCGTCCCTGCTCGACGGCGTCGTTGAGACTGCCCACGTCTTCCACTCCCAGCACGTGCAGCCAATCGCCGTACTCGCGAAAGACCGCGCCCAGGCGCGGATAGTCGACGTAGGGCAGCAGGCTGGTCGGCGCGTGGCGGCGGGGGTACTGGAGGACAAAGCCTGGCGGCGAGGGGTGCAGGGCGAAAACGCGCAGGTAGCCGGTTGAGGGGACCATGTAGCCGTGGAAATAGTCGCGGTAGTCGTGCAGCCGGTAGAGGACCAGGTAATCCTTGCGGCGGCGGGAAAAGAGACGCACCTTGTCGTCCTGCCCGCGCTGGTGGAACATGGCGAGGGCTTCTTCGACGGGCACCCGTTCCTTGGTGATAGGGATGTCCTCGTCGACCAGGGCGCGCATGCGCGCTGCGATGGCTGACAGTTCTTCCGCTGTGAACGGCTCGTGGCCCAGGGTGTGGCAATAGTAGCCGCCGAAGGGGACCGAATGGTCGACCACCACCTGGACATCGGGGAAGAGCTCCGAGATGGTGGCGATCATGAGAAAGGCGAGGGCGCGGCGGTAGATGCGCACGCCGTCCGAATCGGAGAGCCAGACGGGGGTGACCTGGGCGTCTCGCTGGAGGGGATAGGTCAACTCGCGCAGGTCGCCGTCGACGAGGGCGGCGATGACCGGCACGGCCTCGTGGCCGTAGGCGGCGCGCACGAATGCTTCCACCGGCGTGCCGCGCGGCGCTTCCCAGTTCTGTCCGTCGGGAAACTCGACCTGGACAGTCTGGCGTGGGGTGGTTGGACGGACCGGATCCTTCATCTGTCTTTCTCCAAAGCTTGTAGGGTAATAGAGTATACCCGAAAGCGCGGGGGAAGCAAGGGGTGTTTGAAGCGGCTGTTCGTAGCAGTGGACATGCTCCTTTTCAGCCTTGCACAAAGGCCTCGAACGTGTTATAATTTTGGCATAGCGCCCTGGCGCTCACAGTGGATAGAGGGTGGGAGTGGAAAGTGGGAATCGTCCCACTTTCTTTTATAGCAGGGTGTTGCTGGAGGAGATCGAAGGCAATGAAGAGCGAGTTTCTGCTGGCGTTCAACCAGGTTTGTGCCGAGCGGAACCTGCCGCGCGAGGTTGTCCTGGATGCCATTCGCACGGCGTTGGTCTCCGCCTACCGCCGCAACGTTGGCGCGCCAGCGACGCAAAACATCGAAAGCGAGATCGACCTGGAAACAGGCAAAGCCCGCGTCTATGTCGAACGGCAGGTGGTCGAGCATGTGACAGACCCGCAGGTCGAGATCGGGCTGCATGAAGCGCGGCGGATCTCGCCCCAGGTGCAGCTTGGCGATATGCTGATGGTCGAGAACACCCCGCCCGACTTTGGCCGCATCGCGGCCCAGACGGCGCGGCAGGTGGTCTTGCAGCGCATCCGCGAGGCCGAGCGCGAGGCCCAGTACGCCCACTATGTCGAGCAGGAGGGCGAACTGGTCTACGGCACGGTGCAGAGCGTGACGCCGCAGCAGGTGACCCTACACCTGGAGCGGACCGAGGCCATCCTGCCGCGCAAGGAGATGGTGCCGGGCGAGCGCTATGTCCTGCACGACCGCATCCGCGCCTATGTGATCGAGGTGCGTCGTACCGCCCGCGGGCCGCAGATCATTGTCTCGCGCAGCCACAAAAAGATGCTCCAGCAGTTGTTGGAACTCGAGGTGCCCGAGATCGCCAACGGCACGGTCGAGATCAAGTCGATCGCGCGGGAGGCGGGGTCGCGTTCCAAGGTGGCGGTCCTGGCCAAACAGGAAGGAGTCGATCCTGTCGGTGCCTGTGTGGGCATGCGCGGTATGCGCATTCAATCAATCGTCAAAGAGCTGGGCGGCGAAAAGATCGACATTGTCGAATGGAGCCCTGACCCGATCACATTCATCGCCAAGGCCCTCGGTCCGGCCAGGGTGCTCAGCGTGATGCTGGAAGACGATCCGGTGGAAGGCAAGACGGCCAACGTCGTCGTGCCGGACGATCAGCTCTCGCTGGCGATTGGCAAGGCGGGCCAGAACGCGCGCCTGGCGGCCAAGCTGACCAACTGGCGGATCGACATCCAGGGTGTCACCGAGGCAGCGGAGTGGGCGCTGGCGCAGATCAACACCATACCCGACCTGCTGCCGGCGATCGGCAATGCGGCCGAACTGTTGCCGACGGTCGTTGCGGCGCTGCGCCATTACAAGGAAGAAAGGCTCCCTTACAACGCCGAGGAACTGGTGGCGATGCGGCGGGTGATCGAGGCGACACGCTCGTACTTTATTGCCAGACGGGGCGCGCAGCACGGGCGGCTGACGATGGAAGAGGCGGCGCGGCGGCAGGCGCTGGATGAAGCCCGCCAGGCGCGCGAGGAGGCGATCCGCCAGGCGCGGGCGCTCATCCCGCCAGCAGCGTATGCCATCCCTCTGAGCGAGATCGGTCTCAGCCCGCGCGTGCTGAGCCACCTGGAAAACGGCGGCCTGCACACGGTGGCCGATGTCATGGAGCGGCTGGCCGAAGGCGAGGTGGGCCTGTTGCAACTGGAAGGCATTGGCGCCAAGAGCATGGCCGAAATCCGCGAGGCGCTGGAACGGCTCGAGCTGCCGCCAGCAGAGATGCCGGTCGAGGCTGAGGAGATCGCTGCCGAGGAGCTCTTTGTGCCCGAGGCCGTCGCCGTGCCCGAAGCGGAAGCGCCTGTCGTGGCCTTTGAGGAGCCGGCCGAGGCCATGGTGGAAGTGGCGGCTGCAGAAGAGGCGCCTGTCGAGGCCGGGCCGATCGCGCTGGAGCTGGAGGTGCCTCTGGTGATCGAGCCCGAGGTGACAGCTCAACCCGCAATGGCTGAAGAGGCGCTCGTCGGTGAAGGGGAAGACGAGTGGACGCTTTACGTGCTGCCTGACGAGGAAGAGGAGGAAGAAGAGGAGAGAGAACCGTGGGATGGCAAGGGACGCCGTCCCAAGGGCAAGTCCCGACGGCGACACCTGGTGTTCGATGAAAAGTTGGGCAAGACGGTCCCCGTGCGCAAGCACCGGCGCGGCCGTGTGCTCGAAGAGGAGCCGGACTGGGAGGACCTCTAGTAGATGGCCCAGCGTGGACGCCGCAAGCACATCCCGCAGCGCACCTGCGTCGCCTGCCGCACGGTGCGGCCCAAGCGCGATCTGATCCGCATTGTCCGCACCCCTGAGGGACAGGTGCTGATCGATGAGCGGGGAAAGCAGAACGGCCGGGGCGCTTATCTCTGTGCTCAGGCTGTTTGCTGGGATGCGGCGTTGTTGAAAAAGCGGCTGAGTGCGGCTTTGCACATCACGCTGGGGGATGAGGAAGCAGCGATGTTGCAGGCATACGCTCGCCGCTTGCCCGAACGACTCGATGCGGAGCAGGCTCCAGATGGCAGGCCGGCAGGAGAGGAGAAGGGAAGATGAGCGAAGAAATGGCGAATAGAGTGATCGAGATACCTGCCTATGTGTCTGTGCGCGATCTGGCACACTTGATGGATGTCAGCCCGATCGACATCATCAAGCAGTTGATGAGCGACGGGATCATCGCCACAATCAACCAACAGATCGACTATGAAACCGCCGCCATCGTCGCCTCCGAACTGGGGTTCGAGCCGAAGGAAGAAGCTCCGCCGGTGATGGAAGAAGAGCCCGCAGCCGGGCCGTTGCCCTTGTGGGAGCGGCTCTATGCCCGTGAGGACCCGGACAAGCTGCGTCCCCGCCCGCCCGTTGTGACCATCCTGGGGCACGTTGACCATGGCAAGACCTCTCTCCTCGACGCCATTCGCAAGACCAATGTGGCCGGGGGCGAGGTGGGTGGCATCACTCAACATATCGGCGCCTACCAGGTCGAGCGACAGGGGCGGCAGATCACCTTCCTGGACACGCCAGGCCACGAGGCCTTTACGGCGATGCGCGCACGCGGAGCGCACACGACCGATATTGCTGTGCTGGTCGTCGCCGCCGATGACGGCGTGATGCCCCAGACGGTGGAGGCGATCAACCACGCTCGCGCTGCCCGCGTGCCGATCATCGTCGCCCTCAACAAGATCGACAAGCCCGGCGCGCAGCCGGACCGCGTCAAAAAGCAGTTGAGCGAAATCGGCCTGGTCCCCGATGACTGGGGTGGCAACACGATCTGTGTGCCCGTTTCGGCCAAGAAGCAGATAGGACTCGATGACTTGTTGGAGGCCATCCTGTTGGTGGCCGACGAGAGCGACATCAAGGCCAACCCCGACCGTCCGGCAGTCGGCACCGTGCTGGAAGGCCGACTCGACCGCAGCAAGGGGCCGGTAGCGACAGTGCTGGTGCAGAACGGCACGCTGCGCCTGGGCGATGCGCTGGTCGCCGGCAAAGTCTGCGGGCGCGTGCGCCGCATGCTGAACGAGCACGGCGAGCCGATCAAAGAGGCGCCACCCTCTACGCCAGCCATGATCCTGGGTCTCTCTGGCGTGCCGACAGCCGGCGATATTTTCGAGGTTATGCCCGATGAGCGCACATGCCGCATCATCGTCGCCGAGCGCACGCAGCAGCAGGAAGCCCAACAGGTCGCCAGCAGGCCCTTTACACTCGACGATCTCTCCCAGAGCATCCGCGAGGGTCAGAGCAAGGAGCTGAACCTGATCATCAAGGCGGACGTGCAGGGGTCGATCGAGCCGATCCTGACCTCGCTGAGCAAGCTCGAGCAGGAGGATCTCAAGGTCAATGTCATCCACGCTGCGGCGGGCAACATCACCGAGTCGGACGTCAGCCTGGCGGTGGCTTCTCGCGCCATCGTCATCGGCTTCCAGGTGCAGGTGGACGCTGCAGCGCGGCGGATGGCGGAGAGCGAGGGGATCGACATCCGTGTCTATGACATCATCTACCGCCTGATCGAAGAAGTCGAACTGGCGCTCAAGGGCCTGTTGGAGCCGACCTACAGCGAGCGGGTGATCGGCCATGCCGAGATCCGCAGCACGTTCGAGATTCCCAAAGTTGGCCGTGTGGCCGGTTGTTACGTCCGCGATGGCGAAGTGCGGCGTAACGCGCGGGTGCGTGTCTACCGCGCCGGCAAGGTCCTGCACGACGGCCACACTGCTTCGCTCAAACGCTTCAACAAGGACGTGCGCGAGGTGCGCACCGGCTTCGAGTGCGGCGTTGGCATCGAGGGCTTTCACGACCTGGAAGTCGGCGACGTGCTCGAGTTCTACGTGATGGAGCGGGACGAGCAGCCGGCAGGTTAAGGAGAGCGATGGGCAGCAAGTACCAGCGACAGGCAGCCAGCCTGATCCGGGGGCATCTGACCCGGCTTTTGCAGACCCAGGTCAACGACCCGCGCGTGCGCCTGGTCACGATCACGGCTGTGGAAGTGACGCCGGACGCCACGCGCGCCTATGTCTATGTCACTGCCATGGGCAGCCCCGAGGAGCAGCAGGAGGCGCTGGCTGGCCTGCAAAGCGCCGCCAGCTTCCTGCGCCGCGAGATCGGTCAGCGCATCCGCCTGCGCAACACGCCCGAAATTGTCTTTCGCTGGGACACTTCCCTCGAACGCGGCGAGCGCATTTCCAGCCTGCTGGACCAGCTTTGGGACGATGAAGCCGACGGACCTGGATCGGAGCCGTGACCTCCTCTTGGGCTGTCAGAGCCCGCTTCTGCTGACCCACATCGCCCCTGATGGCGATGCCATCGGCAGCCTGTTGGGGCTGGGATGGGCGCTGCGCGTGCTGGGCAAGCAGCCTGCGTTGGCCTGCCGCGATGCGCTGCCCGCTCAGTTCGATTATCTGCCCGGCTTTCACGACGTCACCAGTGAGGTCGGCAAGGGCTTTGACTTGCTGGTCACGCTGGATTGCTCCGATGAGGCCCGCATCGGCGAGTGGGATGGTCCGCTGCCCCCCTTCGGCGTGCCGCTGCTCAACATCGACCACCACCTCACCAATACCAGGTTCGGGACGGTCAACCTGGTGGACGAGACGGCTGTGGCGACTGCCCACATTCTCTGCCATCTGATCCCGCTGCTGGGTGTGGCCATCGACGAGCGGATCGCCCTCTGCCTGCTCACCGGCGTGGTCACCGACACGCGGGGCTTTCGCACCCCCAACATCACGTCCGAGGTGCTGCGTATGGCGGCGGACCTGCTCGACTGCGGCGCTTCGCTGCCCCTGGTCATCCGCAACGGCCTGGAGCAGCGGTCGCTGAACGTGCTGCGCTTGTGGGGCCTGGCCCTTTCGCAGTTGCAGATGTCGGACGGCATTGTGTGGGTCAAGCTGTCGCTGGCGGCGCAGCGGGCGGCCGGTTGCGAGGGCTATGGCGGTTCGGGCCTCTCCAATCTGCTCATCAGCGCGGCCGAGGCTGACGTCACCGTCGTGCTGGTCGAACGGGAGGACGGGCAGGTCGAGGTCGGCTTTCGCGCTGTGCCGGGCCTGGACGTTTCGCGGATCGCCTTCTCGCTGGGGGGTGGGGGGCATGCGCTGGCTTCGGGCTGCCTGGTGCCGGGGCCGTTGGATGAGGCTGAATGGCGCGTGCTGTCGTTGTTGCGCGAGGAGATGGCCCAGCAGCGGCGAGCGGCGGAGGGCGATGGACGGCATCCTCAATCTGGATAAGCCGCAGGGCCTGACCTCGCACGATGCGGTGGCGCGGGTGCGCGCCGTGTCCCGCCAGCGCCGCGTCGGCCACGCCGGCACGCTCGACCCCCTGGCGACCGGCGTGCTGGTGGTCTGCCTGGGCCGCGCCACGCGCCTGGCCGAGTATCTGATGGCCTCGCCCAAGCAGTATCGGGCGCACGTGCGCCTGGGCATCGCCACCACCAGCTACGACGCCGCCGGGCAGGTGGTGGCGGAGCGGCCGGTGAGGGTGAGTCGGGAGCAGGTGGAGGCGGCGCTGGAGGGTTTTCGCGGCGCCATTCTCCAGGTGCCGCCCATGGTCTCGGCGCTCAAGCGCGGCGGCCGGCGGCTCTACGAGCTGGCCCGCCAGGGAGTCGAGATCGAGCGCGCCCCCCGCCCGGTCGAGATCTACAGCCTTGAGCTGGTCGCCTGGACGCCGCCCGATCTGGTGCTGGAGGTGACCTGCTCGCCGGGGACGTACATCCGCTCCCTGGCGCATGATTTGGGGCAGGCCCTGGGCTGTGGGGCGCACGTGACGGGCCTGGTGCGCCTGGCCAGCGGCGATTTTCGCCTGGAGGACGCGCTGCCGCTGGCGGAACTGACGGCGGAGCGGCTGCCGTCGGCGCTGCTGCCGCTCGACGCGGGGTTGAGCCGCTACCCGGCGCTGCACCTGGACGAGGCGGCAGCGCGCGCGGTGCGCCTGGGCCAGGCGCTGCCGGCAGAGAGCGCAGCGGCCAGCGTGGCCCGCGCCTATGGCCCTGACGGCGCTCTGCTGGCCATGATGGCCTACTCTGCTGAGCGGCAGGTCTGGCAGCCGCGCAAGGTGCTGGCCTAGGATGGAGATCGTTTACGCCCTGCAAGAAGCTCGACCCGCCCAGCCTGCCCACGTCGCTGTGGGCGCTTTCGACGGCGTTCACCGCGCCCATCAGCACCTGATCGGCTCGATGACGCAGGCAGCGCATGCCGCGGGCCGCCGGGCGGCCGTGGTGACCTTCGACCCGCACCCTGGCGCGCTCCTGGGGCGCAGTCCGCTGGCGGCGCTGTCGACCGTCGAGGAGCGGGCGGCGTTGTTGGAGGGGCTGGGGGTCGATCTGCTGGCGATCGTGCGTTTTACCGCGGCTGTTGCTGGCACCTCGGCGGCCTGCTTTGTCGACCTGCTGCGCGCTCATCTGGCGATGGTCGAGCTGTGGGCAGGGCCGGACTTTGCGCTGGGCCATCGGCGCGAGGGCACGGTCGGCTACCTGCGGCGTCTGGGCGAGCAGCAGGGGTTTGCCGTGCAGGTGATCGAGCCGCTGCGCTGGCGCGGCGAGGTGGTCAGCAGCACGCGCATCCGCGCCGCGCTGACCGCTGGCGACATCGAAGAGGCCAACGGCTGCCTGGGGCGGCCCTATCGCCTGAGCGGGACGGTGGTCCACGGCCGGGGGCTGGGGCGCAAGCTGGGCGTGCCCACGGCGAACCTGGCGCCGCCGCCGGGCCGCCTGATCCCGGCCAACGGCGTCTATGCCTGCATCGCCGGGACGGAGGATGGGGGCGAGTGGCCGGCGGTGGCGAACGTAGGCGTGCGGCCCACCATTGCCGACAACGGCCTGACGGTGGAGGCGCACCTGCTCGATTTTTCGGGCGATCTCTATGGGCAGCGGCTGCGCCTGGATTTCATCGCCCGCCTGCGGGACGAGATGGCTTTTCCCGGCCTGGACGCGCTGGTGGCGCAGGTGCAGGCCGACATCGACCAGGCGCGGCGCATCCTCGCTGGGATGTAGCGCAGGCTTCCGTCTACCGCAGAGGGCGGAGATCGTAGAGAGATAGGAAAACCCTGCGACCTCTGCGTTCTCGGCGGTGGAATAGTAGAGCGGGCAAGCCTGCCCTCTCAGCTTGAGACTGACGGACAGCTCCCTTGATCAGTGCGGCCCGGCGCATCTTTTGCTAACTTGAGGTGTTACAAAAGTTACGGCAAAAGGAAAGGGGGTGGTTTTATCGCTATGCTATCATGCTGTCGGACCATTCTCGAAACCCATCTTGTGAAAGGAGTCTGACTCATGGCACAGAAGACCAGAGACGCACTGCTTGGTTATCTGCCCAACGACGTACCACCCATTGGGCAAATGATTCTGTTGGGCTTCCAGCATGTCCTGACCATGTTCCCGGCGACGGTGTTGGTGGCATTGCTGGTTGGCTTTCACGTCAGCACGGTTCTCTTTGCCTCTGGCATGGCGACGATTGTTGCGCTTGTCCTCTCCCGCTGGCGCCTGGGCAAGTTCATCCCTCTCTACTATGGCTCCAGTTTCAGCTACATTGCGGCGACCCTGGCTGTCACGAACGCCAGCTATGGCGTGCCGGCGCCGGATGAGCTGATCCGTGTGGCGCAGGGCGGCATTGTCGTCACCGGCCTGGTCAACGTCGCTGTCGGCGCGCTCATTCGCTTTGCTGGCGGCAAAGAGACCATCGACAAGATCCTGCCTCCCGTGGTGACAGGTTCGGTGGCGGCGGTGATCGGCTTTGCCCTCGGCAAGGCGGCCCTCGATATGGCGGGGGGGACCTGCTGCCTGCCCAACGCTGCCTCGAGCATTCAGTGGTGGATCGTGGCGATCGTCACCTTGCTGGCAACGGTTCTCTTCTCGGTCTATCTGCAAGGCAAGGGCTTTATCGGCATGCTGCCCATCCTGCTGGGAGCGATTGTCGGTTACATCGTTGCGATTCCCTTCGGGTTGGTCGATTTCTCCCTGGTCACCGGCGCGCGAATCCTCGTCGCTCCGCACTTTACTTTTCCCTCCTTCAGCAGCGAAATGACCGTCACGGCCATTGTCAGCATTGCTGTGATGGCCATTGCCACGATCCCCGAATCGACCGCTCACCTTTACCAGATCAGCCTCTATGTGGATGAACTGGCAGAACGGCTGAAGCGACCCAAGTACGAGCTGAACAAGTACATCGGCTTCAACCTGGTGTTGGATGGCATCGGGGACATGATCAACGGTCTGCTGGGCGGCGTGGCGGGCACCAACTATGGCGAGAACAACTCGCTGATGGTCATCACCCGTAACTATTCGGGGCCGGCCATCATTGCCGCGGGCGTGATTGCCATTCTGCTCTCGTTCAGCGGCACCCTGGCGGGTCTGGTGCAGAGCGTGCCGACGGCGGTTAGCGGCGGCCTGGCCATTTATCTCTTTGGCGTCATTGGCATGCAGGGTGTGGCGCTGATGATGTCAGAGAAGGTGAATCTGTTCGATCCCAAGCAGCTTGCCATAGGCGCCGTGATCCTGATCATCGGTGTTGGTGGTCACATCGGCTTTGCGGGAGGATTCCTGCCGATCCCCCTGCTGCGGGGGATTTTCCCGCAAGGCTGGCCGGCCATTGCCACTGGCGCGGTTGCTGGCATCTTGCTCAACCTCATTTTCCTCATCTTCAAGGCGCCCGAGGTGCCTTCGGCCAGATGACGTCGGCCTCTTGAATAGGGGGCACGGGGGCTGACCCCGTGTCCCCTTGTTTGATTTGAGGGAGGAGGTTCTTGCTTTTGATCCTGGTTGAGGGTATACTGATGGTGTAGGAGGTGCAAAGTGCTGGCAAGACCCGGTTTACCCCGTTTCGATTATGTCCGGGCGGAGACGCCTGGGCAGGTCGTGGCGCTGCTGGCGGAGCGTGGCGAAGCGGCGCGGCTGTTGATGGGCGGCACCGACCTCTTTCCGCGGATGCGCGAGGGGACGGCCCGCCCGGCGCTGGTGATCGACGTCAAGCATATCCCTGGCATGCAGGAGATCGCGGTCGATGGCCAGGGGTGGCTGACAGTGGGGGCGGCGGTGACGATGAATGGGCTCGCCCGTCACCCGCGGGTGCGATCTGACTATCCCCTGCTGGCAGAGGCAGCGGGCATGGTGGCTTCCTACCAACTGCGCAACCGCGCCACCGTGGGCGGCAACATGTGCAACGCCTCACCCTGCGCCGACACGACCCCGGCGACGATGGTGCTGGAGGGCCGCTTTGTGCTGGTCGGCCCGGGCGGCGAGCGCGAGATCGCTGCGGCCGACTTTTTCCGTGGCCCGGGGCTGACGGCGCTCCAGCGCGGCGAGTTCCTGCGCGCCATCCGCTATCCCCCTCCGCCGCAAGGAGCGGTGGGCTGTTATCTCAAACTGGGGCGCAACCGGCTGGGCGACCTGGCGATTGTCAGTGTTGCCGTGCTGGGTTTTGCGGACCACACGGCGTCCTCCGGCTACCGCTTCCGCATCGCTCTTGGCGCGGTTGCTCCGGTGGTGGTACGGGCCGCTGCAGCCGAGGCGCTGCTGGCCAGCGAGCCGCCGGGAGAAGAGGCTTTTGCGCGGGCGGCCGAGAAGGCGGTCGAAGCGGCCTCGCCGATCGACGACGTGCGCGCCAGCGCGGCCTACCGTCTGGCCATGGTGCGGGCATTGACGCTGCGGGGGCTGCGTCAGGTGTTCCGGGGGATGTGATTCAAGTGAAGAGAGAGGAAAGATGACCACTCACACGATCACTATCACCGTAAACGGCGAACGCGAGCAACTGGACGTGCCGGCGAACATGACCCTGCTGCAACTGCTCCGCGAGCGGCTGGCGCTGACCGGCACCAAGAACGGCTGCGAGGCAGGAGAGTGCGGCGCCTGCACGGTGTTGCTCGACGGCGAACCGGTCAATTCGTGCATGATGCTGGCGCTGGAGGCCGATGGTCATGAGGTCACGACGGTCGAGGGGCTGGCCCGGGACGGCAGACTGACCCTTTTGCAGGAGGCTTTTATCGAACACAACGCCGTGCAGTGCGGCTTTTGCACGCCGGGGATGCTCATCTCGGCCCATGCCCTGCTTGGGCGCAACCCACGGCCTACGGAGGACGAGATCAAGGAGGCGCTGGTGGGCAACCTGTGCCGCTGCACGGGCTATGTGCGCATCATCCAGGCCGTGCAGGCAGCGGCGGAGAGGGGAGGTGTGCGATGACGCGTTTGACTTCTGACCCGGTCGGCAAGAGTGTGTCGCGTATCGATGCCGTTGCCAAGGTCACCGGCACAGCGACCTTTACGGATGACATTCCCTTCGGCTCTGGCCTTCTCTACGCTCGTCTGGTGCGCAGCCCGCACGCCCACGCGCTGATCCAAAAGATCGACACCAGCAAGGCGCTGGCGATGCCCGGCGTCAAGGCGGTGGTCACGGGCAAAGAGGTGACCGCGCTGATCGGCCTCTACCTGGTCGACCGGCCGATCTTTGCTGGCGAGCGGGTGCGCTATGTCGGCGAGCCGGTGGCGGGCGTGGTCGCCAGCAGCGAAGAGATTGCCGAAGAGGCAGCGCGGCTGGTCGAAGTGGAGTACGAACCGCTGCCGGCGGTCTTTGATCCGTTCGAGGCGGCCCAGCCGGGCGCGCCGCTGTTGCATCCCCGCCTGGGCGAGTACAAAGTGGCCAATTTCATCTTCCCCGAACCGGGCACCAACATCTCCGAGCATTTCAAGCTGCGGCGGGGCGATGTCGAGGCGGCCTGGCCGCGCTGTGCAGCCATCGTCGAGGGCGAGTTCCGCCTGCCGCAGATTCAGCACGTCCCCATCGAACCGCACGTGGCGGTGGCGCTGTGGGAACCGTCGGGCCAGGTGACGTTGTGGGCAGCCTCCCAGTCGCCCTTTGCCCAGCGCGACCTGCTGGCGCAGAGCCTGGACATTCCGCACGGCAACCTGCGCGTCATCTCGCCCTACATCGGCGGGGGCTTTGGCGGCAAGGCCGGCATCTCGATGGAGGCCTGCGCGGTCGTGCTGGCCCGCGCGGTGATGGGCCGCCCGGTCAAGCTGCGCATGACCCGCGAGGAAGAGTTCGTCGGCACGACCGTGCGCCAGAGCCTGGTGGCGCGCACCAAAATCGGCTGCGACGCCGAGGGCAACCTGCTGGCGATGGAGACGGCGTACTACTTTGGCGGCGGGGCCTATAACGATTACGGCGTCAACATCGTCCGCGCCGCCGGCTATTCCTGTACCGGCCCCTATTACATCCCCAACGTCAAGGGCGACTC
>DAOTYD010000009.1:0-4961 GCA_034435295.1 Anaerolineae bacterium
GTCTGCAGGCGGCGACCAGCAAGAGCAACAACAACAAGGCCATCGTTCGCTTTTTCATCGCTCTACTCCTCTGTTTCCCACCCGGCAATGCGACGCGGGTGGGCATAGACGCGAAAGGTGCGCCCGCGGACGTAGCCGACCAGCGTAATGCCCCAGGCGCGGGCCAGCGCCACCGAGAGCGAGGTCGGCGCGGTGCGCGAGATGACCAGCGGCGCTTCCATCCGCGCGGCCTTGGAGAGCATCTCGGAACTGACCCGCCCAGAGGTGAGCAGAATGCGTCCGGCTGTGGGCATGCGGCGGCGCAGGCAGCTCCCGACAAGTTTGTCCAGCGTGTTGTGACGGCCGACGTCCTCGGCCACACAGAGCAGCTCCTCGCCGTCCGCCAGGGCCGAGGTGTGGATGCCCTGCGCCTGACGGTAGAGGTGCGCCGCTTCCTGCAGGCGGCCCATCAGCGCCAGCACCCCCTCCGGCGTCACGCGGAGGTCAAGGGTGACGGGGTGACGGGCTTCCACCAGGCTCTCGAAGGTTGTGCCGCCGGAACAGCCGGAGGTGATGGTGCGCAGCGCGGGCAGCTCGATGTCCTTCGTCAGCCAGACATCGACGCAGCGGCCCGAGCCGCAGACGCGGGCGCTGACCACTTCATCCATACCGGCAATCAGACCCTCGTTCCACAGGAACCCCAAAGCCAGTTCCTCCAGCGCGACCGGCGTGCACATCAGCCCCACCAGCGTCACGCCGTTGACGTAGAGCAGGATTTGCTCCTCGACGGGCACCGCACCCTCGACGCGCTCTCTTCTCCCATTCTGCCACTGCCAGAACGACGTCCGCCACAGTCCATCGCTCATAGCGCATCTCACCGCCGGGCGGCGGGCAGCAGCCGCAGCGCCCGTTCGACCACTGCCGTCGTGGTAAAGCCGAAATGCTCCATCAGGTCGCGCATGGGCGCCGAAGCGCCAAAGCGCTCGATGCTGATCACGTCCCCCTCCGGGCCGACGTAGCGTTCCCAGCCCTGGGCCACGCCGGCTTCGATCGCCAGCCGGGCGGTGACGTGCGGCGGCAGCACCTGTTCACGGTATGAACGCGGCTGAGCCTGGTAAAGTTCCCAACTGGGCATGCTGACCACGCGCGCGGCGACGCCCTGCCCGGCCAGCGCCGCCTGCGCCGCCAGCGCCAGGTGCACCTCGGAGCCGGAGGCGATGAGGATGAGCGCCGGGTCGCCGCCGGGCGCCTCGCGCAGCACATAAGCGCCGCGGGCCAGCTTCTCCGCGCCCGCCAGCTCGCTGCGGTCGAGAATGGGCAGCGCCTGCCGGCTGAGGGCCAGCGCGGTGGGGCCGTCGCGCCGCTGCAGCGCCACCCGCCAGGCGACGGCGGTCTCGTTGGCGTCGCAGGGGCGGATGACGACCAGGTTGGGGATGGCGCGCAGCGCTGCCAGTTGCTCGACGGGCTGGTGGGTCGGCCCGTCCTCGCCCAGCCAGAGCGAATCGTGCGTCCACACATAGACGACCGGCAGGTGCGAGAGTGCCGCGATCCGCACCGCCGGCCGCATATAATCGGAAAAGACCAGAAAAGTGCCGCCGTAGGGGATCACGCCGCCGTGATAGGCCAGGCCGTTGAGGATGGCGCCCATGGCGTGTTCGCGCACGCCGAACCAGATGTTGCGGCCGGCGGGCGTCGCCCGCTGGAATGGCTCACAGGCGGTCAACATGGTGTTGTTGGAAGAGGCCAGGTCAGCCGAGCCGCCAAAGAGGGTGGGCAGGACGGGGGCCAGGGCATTGAGCACTTTGCCCGAAGCCTGACGGGTCGCCAGCGGCCCGTCAGCGGGAGAGAAGGCGGGCAGGGCGGCTTCCCAGCCAGGCGGCAACTGGCCGGCCCACAACTGCCGCAACTGTTCAGCCTGCTGCGGGTAGGCGCGCGCGTAGCGGTCGAACAGCGCCTGCCAGGCGGCCTGCGCCTGCCGCCCGCGTTCCACCGCCTGCCGAAAGAAGGCCAGCGCCTCTGGCGGCACCAGGAAGTGAGCGTCGGCCGGCCAGCCCAGCGCCTCTTTGGTCCGGCGCACCTCCTCTTCGCCCAGCGGCGAGCCATGGGCGGCGGCGGTGTCCTGCTTGTTGGGGCTGCCGTAGCCGATGTGAGTGCGGCACAGGATCAGCGAAGGTTTCTCTGTCTCGGCCTGCGCGGCGCGCAGCGCCGCGTCCACTGCGTCCAGGTCATAGCCGTCCACCGCCTGGACGTGCCAGCCGTAGGCGCGGAAGCGAGCGGCCACGTCCTCGGTGAACGCCATCGCCGTCGGCCCGTCGAGGGAAATCTTGTTGTCGTCGTAGAGACAGGTCAACTTGCCCAGCCCCAGGTGGCCGGCCAGCGAGGCCGCCTCATGGCTGATGCCCTCCATCAGATCGCCATCCGAGACCAGGGCGTAGGTGGCGTGGTCGATGATGGGAAAGCCCCCGCGGTTGAACGTCGCCGCCAGGAAGCGCTCGGCCATGGCCATGCCGACGGCGTTGGCGATGCCCTGACCGAGCGGCCCGGTCGTCGCCTCCACGCCGGGCGTCAGGCCGTATTCGGGATGTCCAGCCGTGCGGCTGTCCCACTGACGGAAGCGTTGCAACTCCTCCAGCGGGAGATCATAGCCGGTCAGGTAGAGCAGGCTGTAGAGCAGCATCGAGCCGTGGCCCGCCGAAAGGACAAAGCGGTCGCGGTTGGGCCAGGCCGGGTCGGTCGGATTGTGGCGCAGAAAGCGCGTCCAGAGCACAAAGGCCACATCCGCCGCGCCCATGGGCAGTCCGGGATGGCCCGAGTTGGCCTGCTGCACGGCGTCCATGGCCAGCGTGCGGATGGTGTTGACACAGAGCGCGTCCAGCGAGTTCATGGCACCTCGTTGCAAGTGATCTCAACGCACGGTGACGCCGTAACGGGAGGCCAGCTCTTCCAGCGCCCAGAGGGCCGCGTTGGCGACCTCCGGTTCCGCGTCCTGGACCGCCTGGCGCAGCGGCCCGGCGTGTTCGAGCCGTCCGACCAGGCCCAGCGTCTGGGCGGCGGCGCGGCGGACAGGAGGGTCCCCTCCCTGCAACGCCTCCAGCAGCGGCTCGAAGGCGGCCTCGCCCCTCCCCACGCCGGCGCCGCGCGTGGCGGCCCAGGCGATAAGCCAGCCCAGTTCGGAGACCACAGGCGGCGGGTTGACGCCGGCGGGCGTTTCGGCTTCGAGCTGGGAGAGGATCGTGCTGGCGGCCGAGCGGACAATCCATTCAGGGTCCTCGCGCATGGTGCGTTCCAGCGCCTCCCGCGCCCAGCGCTGGCGCACCCCGGCCAGGCCATGACAGGCAGCGCGGCGGATCAGGAAATCGTCTTCCGTCAGCGCCTGGCGGAGGATGTCCCACCCCTCTTCGCCGAGGGTTGCCAGGCCGCGGGCGGCCTCGATCTGGAGGGCTTCATCCCCTTCGACCAGCGCCTGGGTCAACAGGCGGATGGCAGCGGGCGTGGCCAGGCGCGCCAGGGCCCCTGCTGCCGCCGCCTTGACTTGCTCAGCCTCGTCGTCGAGGGCGCGCACCAGGAGGGCCGTGTCGGCCCGCTCGTGCAGCAGTCCCATAGCAAAGGCAGCCGCCGCGCGGACGGCTGGCTGGGGATGCTGGCAGGCCTGCCGCAAAAAGACCAGCACGCCGGGGTCGCCGGTGTGGGCGATGGCCTCGGCCAGCCGTTCGCGGACAGGGGCGGGGGTTGTTGGGTCGAGCACGGCGCGGGCCAGCAGGGCCATCACCCCGCTGCGCCAGGAGGCGCTGAGCGGGGCGAAGGAGGCCCAGCGGGCAGCGCGGCGCAGGCGGCTGCGCCAGAGGTCGTCTGGCCTGGACAGCCAGGCTTTGAGCAGCGGCTCCATCTGTCCGCCTTCGGCGTAAAAGTCGGCCACGGGCAGCCAGCGGCAGTCCTCCAGCCGTTCGGCCAGCATGTCGGCTGGCTGGGTCAGCAGTTGGCGGGCGGCCAGGCAGGCCTGCCAGAGCGGGTGGAGGAAGGCGTAGCGCTCTTCGCCCTGGGCAACCAGGATACTGCCCGGCGCGGTCATGGCCTGAACGACGAGAGAGATGGCGCGGGCAGGGCGTTCCTCGGCTGGCGGCAGCGCCGCGTCGATTTCTGCTTCGATCTCCGCCTGCGAGACAGTCCAGCGCTCCTGCTGCTGCATCTTGAGCGCCAGGTGGCCCAGGGCGGTGCGCGCCGCCGTGGAGAGCCAGACCTCGTCCTTAGGCCCGGCAATCATCCGCTCGATGGCCTGCAGGTAGAGGTCGCTTCGTCCTTCCGGCGCAGCGCCATAGGCCACGGTCAGCCAGGCGCGCAGGGCGAGGGAGAGCACGGCGGGGTCTATCTCCAGGGCACGGTTCAGTTGATCGAGCGTATCGCGCATGGGAAAGGCCTGGCGTGCTTGGGGCTGGGTCAGCGCCAGCTCCACGACGCGCGTCAGCAACGCCTCGACCTGGGCGCTTTCCCACGCTCCCAGGTAGAGCGGCACAAAGCCCTTCTCGGCCAGCGGGGCAAAGCCGCGCGGGCCCACGGCGATCAGCCAGATATTGCCGGGCAACGTCTCGACCAGTTGGGCCAGCCAGGCGGTGGCCTGCGCCTGCGGCAGCTCGCCCAGCTCGTCCCAGCCGTCGACGAGGACGAGGCAGTGGCCCATCTGCAGTCGCTTTTGCAACAGGCCAGCAGCGGCTGAAGGGGCTGAGACGGCGCGGACGGCCTCCTGGGCCAGGACAGCGGGCGGTTGGGGCGGCTCGCCCTTTTGCGCCTCTTCGTCCTGGGGCGGAGAGAGGTCGAGGTTGGCCAGGTGGACATAGAGGGGGAAGCGCTCGCTGGGGAGGCCCAACTTCGCCCTGCCCTGCTGGCGGCTGAGCAGCAGCGCCAGGTAGGCCAGCAGCGTCGAGCGTCCGCTGCCCGGCTCGCCGACCAGCAGAAGGCGGTTGTGGCCGGTCAGCGCCGCGTCGAGG
>DAOTYD010000010.1:0-12698 GCA_034435295.1 Anaerolineae bacterium
GCCAGCTCCGCCGGGCCGCGGTCGAACTCGTGGTTGCCGATGGTCATGGCGTCATAGCCCAGGCTGTTCATGGTGTCGGTCAGCACGTCGGCGCCAAAGAGGGTGAAGAAGAGCGAGCCCTGGAACTGGTCGCCCGCGTCCAGGAGCAGCACATTCTCGCGCTCGGCGCGGATGCCCTCGATGAGCGTCGCCAGCCGTGAGACGCCAGCAATGCAGTTGCCAGCGGCTTCGTCTGCCGGCTTGCAGCGGGCGCCGTTCACGTTGAACTGGTCGACATGGGCGTGCGTGTCGTTGGTGTGGAGCAGGGTGAGGTCGAGCACGTTCAGGCCAGGCACGGTGATCGGCTCAAAGTAGGCCTCGGTGCTGTCGCTGTTGGTCGGATCGCCGTTGTAATCCACGATCATCACGCCCAGCGGCTGGCTGTAGTAGTAGCCGGCCTGGTCGTTCACCCAAACCCAGACCTCGGCGGCGGGTTCAGCGGGGCCGGGATCGTTGGTCACAACCCAGCCGAAGGGGTAGTTGACATAGTCGAAGCGGCCAGGCGCGGTCTCATCAGCGCCGCCCTCGTCGAAGCCGATCAACTGGTAATCAAAGGTCGGGTTGGACGACCCCAGGCCCTGCGTGGAAGCCCGCAGGTACCATTCCATGTACGAGTTGTTGTAATCGGTATAGATCAGGTAGGGGCTGGCCAGGGAGAGCGCGCCGGTGGCCAGGTTGACGCGGATCAAGACCCACTGGTTGTTGTTGGTGCCGCCAGTAGCTGCGCCATAGTTCCAGTTAAAGTCGACATAGTCCCAGACGCCGTTCTCGTTGTAGTCGACATAGAGGTCGAACTCGGCAAAGTACGGCTGCGGCACATGCCAGTAGTCCCAGGCGTCGATGGCAGCCACGATGATGTCACCATAGGGGCTCGGCCCGCCATAGTCCAGGCCAAAGACGCGCACGTCACCCGGCCCATACATCCCGGCATCCATCCCGTCCTCGACCAGCGCGGGAAAGACCCACAGGCTGGAACTGATCGGGCCGCTATGGGCAAGCTCAAAGACAGCAAAGTCTTCCGCCGGGTCGGTGATGACGCCGCTGCCGCTGATTTCCAACTGCGCATAGGGCCGCGGCTGGAAGTAGAACGGCACCCGCAGCGCGTCTTCGGGGAAGAGCAAGTTGGTCAGTTGCGCGGTGCCCTCGACCGACGCAGCAGCGCCCGTTCCTCTGGCGACAAGCGGCAGAAAGACCTGATAGGGCATGGGCGGGGTGAAGGTGACAAAGCCATAGTACTCTTCCAACATCGTGGCGTCGTACAGCACCTCCATCTCCGTCATGTCCACGTCGAGGGTGACGGTGACCACTGCCGTCTCGCCGGGGGCGAGGGTGATGGTGTCCGGTTCGACCGTGAGCGTGGCGCCAGCGGTGCGCGAGCCAGACTGGAACATCCAGCCGGTCCCGTAGGTGACCTCGCTGTCGCCGTCATTGTAGACAGTCACATGGCTGACCCGGCTGACGGTGTCATTGGCCGACATGATCACGCCCCAGTTGAGGCTGACCAGGCTGTCGTCGCCAACGGCATAGATATCCGTGTCCACGGCGCGGTAGGCGTTCACCCGCCCGGCGCCAGAGCGCGGGATCGGCGTCCCGTCCTGCAGATCGACGGCCGTGTTCATGATTGCCGCCTTGATCGCCTCGGGCGTCCAGTCGGGATGCGCCTGCACCACAAGCGCCGCCACACCGGCGAGGTGCGGCGCGGCCATCGAGGTGCCGCCCATGCTCACGCCGCCGCTTCCGCTGCCCATGTCCGCCGCAAAGATGCTGCCGCCGGGGGCGGTGATCTCGGGCTTGAGCGCCGAGTCGTAACCGCGCGGGCCGCGCGAGCTGAACGAGGCGATGATGTCCACCGCCGTCGGTTCATCGTAGGGGACGCTGCCCTGATACTCGGCCGTCATAACGACCTCGACCGGTCCGGCTGCCAGGGCGTCCTTGAGCGCATTGCCGATTGGCAGGGGGATGCTGTAGGCTGGCACAACCGCGCTGCCGGCGATGTAGAGATCAAAGACGGCGCTGTCATCAGCTATGAGAACGCCGATAGCGCCCGCCGCTACAGCATTGGCCGAGCGCGTTACTGACCCGCCGCACGAGGGGGTGTTCCAGTCCAGCAACACAATGTTGCCCGAGATCATTTGGGTGTTGGTGATGTTGAACGGATAGCAGCCGGTGCGCTGGTTTTGCGCCGGGTTGGGGCCGGGATCGGGATACACCAGCGTTCCCGTGATGGGCAGATCCGGCGAATTCCAATCGTAGTAGACCGACTGAAGGGCCGGATGCACGCCAGCAAGGGCAGTCGGCGTGATCACCTCAAAGCCGTCCAGCATAGAGAAGCCATCTTCCGAAGCGGCGACCGAGATGGCCCCGTCGGCGCTGGCGGGCGAGCCGGTAATGTACGAGCTGTTGGCCGCATTGCCCGCCGAGGCGACGACGACGACGCCGGCCTGGGCGGCGCTGTTGGTGGCATACACGTCCGGATCGGCTGGATTGTTGGTGCCAAAGTTGGAGCCGAGGGACATGTTGATGACCTGCGGGTAGCCGTACATCAGATAGCTGAAGGTGGCAAACTCGAGCGCATCAACCACCAGGGAGGTAGAGCCGCTGCGGCCAAAGACCTTGAGCGCCAGAAGCCTGGCGGCGGGGGCCACGCCATTGCTCACATCGCCAGCGGCCTCGCCGGCAGCGATCGAGGCGACGTGCGTGCCGTGGCGGTTCTCGTCCAGCGGGTCACGGTCGGGAGTCGGCGTCGTCGAGCAGATGCCCTGTTGCTCCTGCTGCGGCGTGCAGCTCGCGTTGTAGAGCGTCCCGGCAAAGTCATAGCCGCCGATGACCTTGGCCGTGGGGAAAGTGCCGGGCTCGATGATGTCGGGGTCGTTGTTGGCGTAATCGTCTGGATCGCCGCTGCCGCCAAAGACGGCGTGGGTATAGTCGATCCCCGTGTCGATGATAGCGATGACAACCCCTTCGCCGTCATAGCCCAGTTCATCCCACACGTCGGTCGCGCCGATGAGCGGCACGCTGGAGCTCAGCGCCGGCTCGTGGATCGGGGCGCGGTGGATGGCGACGACGCCCGGCAGAGCGCGGATCTCGTTCAGCCGGCTCAGCGGCACCCGCGCCTGGAAGCCGTTGTAGACGACGTTGTAGCGCGAGATGATTTTGACGCCCAGCCTCTCCAGTTGCGGCTCGAGCTGAGCCTGCGCTGCCATCAACGTCTGCCGATAGCTCTCGATGCCCGCACTGGTCATCGAACGCCCGGCTTCGCGCTGGGCGGCATAGGCCACCGCCACGGGGTCGCCTTCCAGCTCGATGATCATGAGCGCCTCGCCATCGACCAGCCCTTCCAGCGCACGGGGCACATAGCCCGCCATCTGGACGAACTCTTCAGCGGTCATGCCGTTGGCGAACAGCTCCTGGATCTCGGCCGGAACCTCCTGCAGATGCGCGGGAGGGGTGCGCCCGGTCCAGTCCTGTCCCCGGCCTGACAGAGAGGCCACAGGCTCGGCCAGTTGCTGGCTCTGCGCCGGTGCTGCCGGCGCCGTTGCCGCCTGGGTCACCACAGGGGCCATGCTCAGCAGCACGACCAGAATGGTGAACGGGCTCAGCCAGCGCCAGATCGATGCTCTTTTCTTATCCATAGCTACATCTCCTTATCCTAGTTTCAGCGTCTGCATACTACCCGGATCACAGTTGCAGCCAGTCGATTCCTGTATTCCCAGACCATCACCTCCTTCGACAAACTTTTGCGGCAGAGCTAACTGCCTACCCTCCCGCAGGTTTGGGCGCAATTTCCGCATTGAAGTGCGCCGCAACAAGCTGCTTTCCCTCTTGCCAGCTATTTTCTAACCTGCGGGAGGGTACAGGCTTGCTACCATGAATAACAACAGCCGACCGGCGCCGTTGCGCCCTCGTCGGCTGGTATGGAAATCAGGCAGAGACAAACTGGGGACCCCCCCATGGCCAGTACCTGTCATGATAGATCCGCATCTTCAGCGCCAACTAACCGATGACAAACGAGGCTGTGCCAACAAAAAAGCCCCTGGAAAACTGCCCGCCCGTGCCACATCGATCATTGCCGCCCCAAGGAACTGTCATTCGAGCATGCAAGCCTACATGTAGCACAAATTTCCACCAAAGTCAATCTCTGCGGGCCTTGACATCCCCTCCCGACAAGGGTATGATAGGCTCAGCCCTGAAACATAAGCGAGGAAAAAATGGATTCCCTGCCCCTGATGCGCGAGCTGGCGATAGAAGCCAAAACCAAGATCCTCCTGATGGTGCTGGACGGGCTGGGCGGCCTGCCGCTGACCCCCGGCGGCCCCACCGAGCTGGAAGCGGCGCACACGCCCAACCTGGACGCCCTGGCGGCCGGCTCGATCTGCGGCCTGTCGACCCCCGTGGCGCCGGGCATCACGCCGGGCAGCGGACCGGGCCACCTGGCCCTCTTTGGCTACGACCCGCTCCAGTACGAGATCGGGCGCGGCGTGCTGGAGGCGCTGGGCATCGGCTTTGACCTGCAGCGGCAGGACCTGGCCGCGCGGGGCAACTTTTGCTCGCTCGACCCCGTGACCGGCGTCATCACCGACCGGCGCGCTGGCCGCATCCCCAGCCAGGTCGGCGCGCGGCTGTGCCAGAAACTGCGCGCCATCCAACTGCCCGGTGTCCAGGCGTTCGTCGAGCCGGTCAAAGAATACCGCTTCGTGCTGGTGCTGCGCGGCGAGGGGCTGGTCGATGGCCTGACCGAGACCGATCCCCAGCAGACCGGCGTCCCCCCGCTGCCGGTGACCGCCACCCGCCCGGAGGCGCAGACCACAGCGGAGCTGCTCAACCGCTGGCTGGCCGAGGCGCGTCGGCTGCTGGCCGACGAGTATCCCGCCAACGGCTGCAACCTGCGCGGCATCGCCAGGGACCCCGGCCTGCCGCTGATGCCTGAAGTCTACCGCCTGCGCTGCGCCGCCATCGCCACCTATCCAATGTACCGTGGCGTGGCCAGACTGGCCGGCATGGACATCCTGCCCACCGGCGACACCCTCGAGAGCGAGGTCGAGACGCTGCGGCAGCATTGGGATAGCTATGACTTTTTCTTCTTCCACGTCAAAAAGACCGACAGCATGGGCGAGGACGGCAATTTCGAGGGCAAGGTCGCTGTGATCGAGCATTTCGACCGGCTGCTGCCGCAGATGCTGGGGCTGGCGCCGGACGTGGTCATCGTCACCGGCGATCACTCTACCCCGGCGCTGTGGAAGGCGCACTCGTGGCACGAGCTGCCGGTGCTGCTCTGGGCGCGCACGATCCGCCCGGACAATGTGCGCGCTTTCGGCGAGCGGCCCTGCATGGCGGGAGGCCTGGGCCACATTCGCCACACCGACCTGATGCCGCTGGCGATGGCCTATGCGGGAAGGCTGACCAAGTTCGGGGCGTAGGGGGCGGGGGGACAAGGAGACAAGGAGACAAGGGGACAAGGGGACAAGGAGACAAGGAGACAAGGAGCAGGGAGCAGGGAGGCAGGTTACATGTCGTGCCTTGTGCCTTGTGCCTTGTCCCTGGCACGTTGTGCCTGGCGATACCACAGCCCTGCGCCTCCCACCACTGCCGCCGACTGGAGCGCAAACAGGCTGACGACGACGATGGCCACATCCATCCAAAAGCGCACGGGGTAGAGGCGGATCAGCGTATCGGAGTAGTAAAAGGTCCACGTGTCGGGCGGAAAAAGCAACTCGTGAAAGCTGTCGAAGAAAAAGTCCCAGCGCAGGACCATCACCAGTCCGACGGCAGCCAGGAGGCCCAACCCTGACAGTCCCCCCTGCCAGAGCGCCAGCGGAGCGCGGCGGCGGGTCTGCGGGCGGGAGGCCAGGGCGGCAACGCTGCCCACGACGATCAACCCCATCGCCCAGCCCAGTCGCAGCACGGTCCACAGCACCCGTTTGGTGTCGATCATGTGCTGCAGCTCGCGCTCGTTAAAGGCCGGCTGCCCGTCCTCCAGCCTCAGCTCCTCCAGCAGCTCGATCCCCGCGCCGCTGATCAGATAGTCGACGCAGACCTGGGCCAGGCGGATGCGTTCGGCGGTGGAGAGGCCATAGGGGTCGGCAGGGAAATCCGCCTTGTGATACTCCCAGCGCACCAGCCAATGGCCGGTGGTGAGGCGGAAACTGCTCGCCAGCAGCGCCAGCGGCAGCGCGACGATGACAAGCACGTGCAGCAGTTTGGGCCAGACTCTTTCGTTCATCGCGTATCGCTGATCGCGTATCGCGTATCGCGTATCGCGTATCGCTTATCGCATATCGCGTATCGCGTCGCGTATCGCGTATTGCCGATCTTGTGTCGCTCATCGTATATTGCACATCGTCTATCGCATATCGCAATGAACAATCAGCGATAGGCGATCAGCGATAAGCGATTAGCGATATGCGATTAGCGATGAGCGATACGCGATATGCAGTGCTGTTCCCCTTCGCGCATCACCCAGCAGCCGCCGTAGCAGCGAAAGCGGTCGGCGCAGGCGGCGCAGCGCGGGTCGGTGCTCAGAATCTCGCGCCTGCGGTAGCGGGCAAAGCCGCGTTGCCAGATGGCAGCGAGCGGCTCTTCCAGCAGAGAACCCTCGCGGTTGGCGGCCGTGTCGGGCTGCTCCGGACAGCCGCGTATGTGCCCGTCGACGCCGATGCAGCAGGCAGTGAACCCCACCGGGCAAATGGCCGGCTGGCGACGCAGTCGGCTCTCCCAGCGGCCCAGAAACGTCAGGTTCTCGCCCAGATAGACGCGAAAGCCGCGTCGGTTCGCGCGTCGGACAAAGGCAAAGAGCGCTTCCAGTTGCTCGCCCCGCAGCAAGAGGTCAGCTTCCCGCGCCCGGCCAATGGGCATGACCACGGCCAGCCGCCACAGGCGCACGCCCAGCCCCGCCAGCAGCGCCCCCAGCCCTTCCAGATCGGCCAGGTTGTGCGGGCCGACGGTCGTGGCGACCGAGACGAGGGGAATGCCCTGCCGAAGCAACCGTTCCACCGCCTCCACGGCCCGCCGGAAGCTCTGCGCGTTGCCGCGGATCTGGTTATGGGTCGATTCCAGGCCGTCCAGGCTGACCTGCACTGACTGCACGCCAGCCGCGCCGATGCGCTGCGCCATGGCCTCGTCGACCAGATAGCCGTTGGTGGCGATGCCGGTCTTGAGGCCGCGCTGACGGGCATAGTCCAGCACGGTCAGCAGGTCTTTGCGCAGCAACGGCTCCCCGCCCGTTACGGCGAGCATATCGACCCGCAGCGCGGCCATCTCGTCAACGGCGCGGCAAATCTGCTCCGTCGTCAGCTCGTGCGGGTACGTTTCCTCCGCGGCCCCGCAGTGGGCGCAGTGCAGATTACAGCGCCGCGTGCTGTCCCACACGACCAGGCGCGGCGGCGGAACGGGCCTGCCCCGCCGGTAGCGCTCGCTGACTCCAGAGAGAAAGTAATCGACACCCAGCCGGGCAAACTCGTAGCGCAGATTGATCATGCCCTATGGCGCGATCGTCGGCGGCGGGGGGGCATAGACGACGAAGGGATCAGGAATCCACCGTGCCAGGAGCGCCAGGAGACAGCAGAATGCCAGGCCCGGCACAACCAGGGTCAGCAGCAGGCCGATGACCAGCAGTGCCTTGCTGCGCTTCCTGGCATACAACACCAGGCAGACAATCCCCGCCACCAGGAAAACCACCCCCAAAAGCCCCAGAACGATGTATAACATGTCCATAGCAACCTCCTCCAATCTCGAGTATCGCGTATCGCTGATCGCTGATCGCGTATCGCGTATCGCTGATCGCCCACTTGCCTACTTGCCTACTTGCCTACTTGCCTACTTGCCCACTTGCCTACTTGCCCACTTGCCTACTTGCCTACTTGCCTACTTGCATACTTGCATACTTGCCTACCTGAACACATACCCCACCACAATCGCATGCGTCAGCATCTCCACGGGCGCGCGGTCGTCGGTGAGCACCAGGCCGCCGCTCCCCACGGGCCGCAGCGTCGCCCACGCCTCGTCGACGATCTGCTGCAGTGTGGGGTCGCTCAGCAACGCGCGGTTGACCAGCAGGTTCTCCGGCGCGGTCGGCTGGACCGTCGCCACGACAATGGTGTTGAACGAGGCCGGCACATCCATCGCGTGGACGGAAGGGAACACCGCCGCAAGCGTCGCGGCGATGGTCTCCACCAGGCGGTCGTCGCCCGGCGTGCGGCCAACGTTGACCACGACCACGCCGTCCGTGCTGAGATGGTCGCGCACGGACTGGAAGAACTCGACCGTGGTCAGGTGCCAGGGGATGTAGGGCAGGCGGTAGGCGTCGATGCCCACGACCGTGTAGGTACACGCCGAGCGGTCGAGAAAGGCGCGCCCGTCGGTGACGACTATGTTGAGGTTGGGCTCGTCCATGGCAAAGTATTCCCGCCCCACGCGCACGATCTCGGCGTCGATCTCCGCGCCGTCGATAGGAATTGGCCCGAAGAAGGCGGTGTACTCCTTGGGGATCGTCCCTGCTGCCAGTCCGATCATCGCCAGGGAGTGAATACGGTCGGGCGCGAACGGCGGCGGGTTGAAAAAGGGCGCGGCCAGGAAATAGTCCCACGTCCCGCCCACGCGCCGCTGGTCGGGACGGTAGACCGAATGGATACCCTGGCCCTCGTTCAGATAGAGGTAGCGCCAGCCGTTCCGCTCCACGACCTGGATATAGTTGTAGGACGACTCGGTCTCATAGATGGCGCCTTCCTGCTGCTTGATCGGCTGGCCGCGCAGGAGCAGGGCCAGGATGACCACGACGGCGGGCATCGCCAGGTAGAGCAGCGCCCGTTTTGGCGCCGAGCGGAAGAGCCCAATCAGCGCCACCGCCAGCAGGAGCAGCGCAAAGACGACGAACGTGTTGCGCGTGCCCACCAGGGGAATGAGCACAAAGACGGGCAGCAGCGTCCCCAAGAGGCTGCCGGCGGTAGAGATGGCATAGGTCTGCCCGGCGACCCCGCCGGCGCCCTCGACCTCTTCCATCAGCAGGCGGATGACAAAGGGCGAGACGCAGCCCATCAGCGTCACCGGCACGGAAAAGAGCAGCAGCACCGCCACGAACGGCCCGGCCAGCAGCGCGACGTTGTAATCGGCAAAGCCCTGCGCCGCCAGCACCAGCACGGGTCGCGCCACAAAGGGGATGACCCCCACCAGAAAAGCGGCCCAGGCGGCCAGGCTGTAGAGCGTCGCCGGGCGAGGCGAGCGGTCGGCCCAGCGCCCGCCGAGGAAATAGCCTGCGGTCAGATAGAGCAGGATCAGGCTGATGATCGCCGCCCAGACCAGGTGCGAGTCGCCAAAGTGGGGAGCCAGCAGCCGCGAGGCGGCCAGCTCCACCCCCAGCGAGACCAACCCGCTGACGAAAGCGGTGAAATAGAGGTAGCGTCTCTGCTGCATGGGAGAGATTATATCCCATTTTGCGCAAATTGCGAAGGGGCGAAAATGGGAAACGGATGCGCGTTCAGGGCCGCGCGGATTTTCGCCCCTGGCGCGCCTACGGCCCGCCAACACTGGCGGGGCGGCGGGGTCACAGACCCTGCCAGAGCAGGGAGACGGGTAGGGAGACGGGTGCAGGTCAGAAGGCCGCACACAAAGGGGACCCGACAGGAACAGAAAACCTGCGAATGAACGGCCCGCGATACGCGATACGCGATCCGCGAATAGCCGCTAGAGCAGAATGCAACCTTGTGGTAAAATAACAGCCATGGCCAACAACACGATCCCAAGCCTGCGGCTGCTGGAGCGCCTGGACGCCAGGATGAGTTCGCTGCTCCTCACCCACAGGCGCGGACAGCCGCTCTACATCTTTTGGGTCTATTTGCTGGGCCAGTTGATGATCGCGCCGCCGGTCTTTGCCGGGGCGGTCTTTTTCATCTCCTACATCACCCAGGTACGGCTGCGCGAGTTCATCCTGCCTGCCGTGGTGTGCGTCGGCGGGCTGATCGCCATGGCCTATCTCTTCTACTACCGCGGCTCTGCCACCATCCGCCGCTTCCTGGCCGCCCAGATCAACCGCGATTTTCCCAACCGCGAGCTGGCCCTGGCCGCCTGGCGGGAGGCCGTCACCTTCCCCCAGTTCGTCGTCGTGCGGGTCATTATCACCGCCGTGATCGCCTACTCGGCGCTGATCGCGCTGATGATCCCCCGCTTTGGTTTTTCTCTCTCCCTGATCGGCGGGATCGGGGCGATCATCGCCACGGTCGCCCTGAGCCAGGTGATCTACCTCTTTTACCTGGAATGGGCCATGTTTCCCCTCACCCGCACGACGCTGCTGGCGGGGGCGCGGCCAGACCTGGACGACCTGCGCGGACCCAACCGCATCAACCTGCGCACCAAGCTGATGCTGGTGATGGTGCTCATCATCATCCTGCCGGTGACGGTGATGGGGCTGTTCGGCTACCGCAACATGGTCGCCCTGGGCGGCAACTCGACCGCCGCGTTGCTGCTGACCGGCCTGGTTGGCCTGATCGCGGTCGTTATCGCCATGGGGCTGGCGATGCTGATGATCCGCAGCCTCTCGGCGCCGCTGCAAGAGATGCGACGGGTGATGGAGGACATCGGCAGCGGCAAGCGCGACGCGCAGGTGCTGCCGCTGACGACGGACGAGCTGGCCGAGCTGGGCCTCCATTTCAACCGCATGGTCGAAGAGCTGCGCCGCAACGAAAAACTGACCACTGCCTTTGGCCGCTATGTCAGCCCGGCGGTGCGCGACGGCATCCTCCGCGGCACTATCGCCCTCGGCGGCGAGCGGCGTGAGGTGACCATCCTCTTTACCGACATCCGCAATTTCACCACCTGGTGCGAGCGCGAGCCGCCGGAAACGGTCATCCAGACGCTGAACAGCTACTATGAGAACCTGATCCAGGCGCTGCTCAAGCACGGCGGGACGGTGACCCGCTACACCGGCGACGGGGTGCTGGCGCTCTTCGGCGCGCCGCTGGACGATCCCGACCACGCCCTGCACGCGGTGCAGGCGGTGTGGGAGGCGCACACGCTGCTGGAAAAGTTCAACGACATCCGCCGCAGCGTCGACGCCTTCGAGCTGCGCACCGGCTTTGGCATCCACACGGGCGACGTGGTCGTGGGCAGCATCGGCAGCGAGGCGCGCGCCGAGTACACCCCCATCGGCGACGCGGCCAACGTCGCCAGCCGCATCGAGGGGCTGAACCGCGAGCTGGGCACCTCCATCCTCATCTCAGACGACACCTACCAGCGCGTCGCCGACTATGTGCAGGTGGGGCGGCGGGCCGAGGTGACCGTCAAGGGGCGCACTCAGCCGGTGCGGGTGGTCGAGGTCGTGGGGCTGAAGTAGGGGCGGGCCGGTGGCCCGCCCATCCAGACGGGGAGGCATCATGACATCGGGGGGCCGACAGATCGCGCGGGCGGCGGCGCAGGTGGTCGCCCTGTTCGTCGTCAGCCGGGCGCTGGGACTGGCCCGCGAGATGGTCGTCGGCGCGGTCTTTGGCACGGGCGCCGATTACGACGCCTACCTGGCGGCGGCGCGCATCCCGGACATCCTCTTCACCCTCATCGCCGGCGGGGCGCTCGGCTCGGCCTTCATCCCCACCTTCACCGGCTACTTTGCCCGCAACGACGCCGACGGCGGCTGGCGGCTGGCCAGCGCCGTGGTCAACCTGCTGCTGGTCGCCCTGACCGTGGCCGCCGCGCTGGCCGCGCTGGCCGCGCCGCTGCTGGTCTCGACGGTGCTGGCGCCGGGCTTTGCCCCCGCCCAGCAGGCGCTGACCGTCGCCCTGATGCGGACGATGCTGGTCGCGCCGCTGTTCTTCGGCGTCAGCGGGGTGGTGATGGGCGTCCTCAACGCCCGTCAGCATTTCGTCCTGCCGGCGCTGGCGCCGAGCCTGCTCAACCTGGCGCTCATCGCCGCCGCGCTGCTGCTGGCGCCGCGGCTGGGCGTGCGCGGACTGGCGCTGGGCTATGTGGCCGGGGCGGCGCTGCACCTGGCGGTGCAACTGCCGGCGCTGCCCCGCGTCGGCGCGCGCTACCGGCCGCTGCTGACCCTGCGCGACGCGGGCGTGCGCCAGGTGCTGCGGCTGATGGCCCCGCGCGTGCTGGGACTGGCGGCGGTGCAGGTCAATTTCCTGGTCAACACCAACATCGCCTCGCGGCTGGGGGCAGGGGCGGTGTCGGCGCTGAACTATGCCTGGCTGCTGATGCTCCTGCCGCAGGGGGTCTTTGCCCAGGCCGTGGCGACGGCGGCCTTTCCCACGCTGGCCGAGCAGGGGGCGCGGGACGCGCGCGACGAGATGCGCCGCACCCTGGCGGCGACGCTGCGGACGGTCTTTTTCGTCACCGTTCCGGCGGCGGTGGGGCTGCTGCTGCTGGGCCGCCCGCTGGTGGCGCTGCTGTTCGAGCGGGGCGCTTTCCAGGCGACCTCGACCGGGGCAGTGGCCTGGGCGCTGGCGCTCTACGCGCTGGGGCTGGTGGGGCACGCCGGGGTGGAGATTGTCGTGCGCGCCTTTTACTCGCTGCGCGACACATGGACGCCGGTGTGGGTGAGCGGGCTGGCGATGGGCCTCAACGTCGCCCTCAGCCTGACCCTGCCGGCGGCGTTTGGCGGGGCGGGCTGGCCGGCGCACGGCGGGCTGGCGCTGGCCAACTCGCTGGCCACGCTGCTGGAGATGGTCGCGCTG
>DAOTYD010000011.1:0-6894 GCA_034435295.1 Anaerolineae bacterium
CCCTTGCCCGGCGGGGGGTGTGACCCCAGCAGGGGGTCGCTGCTTTTTAGCCACAGATTACACAGATTTCACGGCCTCTGACTCCCGCCCACCCTGTTCCCGCCGCGTCTGTGACCCGGCGGCCCACCGGCGGGGGTCACAGACCCCCGCCGGGCAATCGAAGGTCTTTAAGATGACAACACACCCGCTTCTTGCAAAGCGCGTTCCAGCAAATCGGCCACATTCAATTGAGCCGCCCACCGGCGCAAATAAGCCATGTCCAGGCGATCCGCCTGTACCTTGAGCACACCTTGCACATCGCGCCATTGTCGCTCGGAAACCTGCCCGCCCAGGCGATACCATTCCAATTTTGCCAGGATAGTATCTTCGGCGCTGGCAACGTAGGCCGTGCGTTCCGGCTCGATAGAGAGCACGTGGAGGGTGCGCCGCTCAAATTGAACCTGGTCAAAGGGGCGCTTTTTGCTGCCGCGCACAAACACATCTACCTTGAACATTGTTTCCAGGTGAATGACATTGAAACTGCTTTGCTGCTCAATCGCGTTGCGGATGGCCTGAACGTCCGCATAAAAGGCGCTGCCTAATGCGCGCGCCAATGGCCCGGCATCCTCCGGACGCAGCTCGGCTACAATGTCAGCGTCCATTGTGGTTCGCGGCACGCCATGCACCGCGCTCGCCAGCGAGCCGCCAATCAGGTAAGGTGCACCCAAAGATTCCAGCGCATCTATCACCAGCAAGGTCACGGCAATTGGTTCGTCAGGCATGGGCAGTCTCCTTTTCGCTCGGGCGCACCTGCTCGCCTCCCGCGGGCAGCGGGCCATAGACACGCGCAGCCAGTTCCGTCCCCAACCACAAGTCGGCCAGGCGGCGACGCAATTCTTCGGGTGTGGCCTGGGGGTAACGTTCACGCAGGCCGCTGAGGGCCAATGTGCGCAGCGCGCTGTTCATTTGCGCCAACAGGTGCAGCTTGCGCCAGGTGGGCGCGCGGCGCACAAGTTCAATCTGCACGCGCTCGGCTTCGGGAGCGGTGTCGGGCGATAGGGTCGTCATCCATGACCTCGATTTGGGTCTTCAAGACCTTTTTAGTGATTATGACAAGTCGGGATAGAGCCGGTTGAGCTTGATGTGATGGAACCCCAGGTGATTATGTTCCATTTTACCACAAAAAAGGCATAAATATCAACATCCTTTTGGCGGTTTCGCTTTCAGGGTGTTCGAAGCAGAACATGAGCGCGGGTCACCCCCTTGCCCGGCAGGGGCTGTGACCCCGGCAGGGGGCCGCTGCTTTTTAGCCACAGATTACACTTTTTAGCCACAGATTACACAGATTTCACGGCCTCTGACCCCCGCCAGTGGAGGCCGCCGGGTCACAGACCCGGCGGGAGCAGGGCAGGCGGGGCGCTCTACCCTTTTGCTACGAACACCCACGAACCGATCCGTTTGCCCCCCTCGCCCGCCAGTGGTACAATCGATCTCGCCAATGAGAAAACGGAGGGGACATGGACATTCCAAATCTTCGCTGGTGGGGATGGGGAACGCTGGACCAGGGCTATGCGCTGGAAAACCGCCCCCGCTTCTGGCCGACGCTCAAGGCATGGCTGGAGCTGCCCGAGGAGCTGCCGTCGTATCCGCCGCCGTCGCTCGAGGCGATCGAGCTGCGCCCAACGCGCCTGGATGACCCGGAACTGGCTTCGCTCAAGCGACTGCTGGGCGAGGAGGCGGTGCGCACCGACCTGCAGGCGCGCGTCGAGCACGCCTGTGGCAAGTCGTACTGCGATATGGTCCAACTGCGCCAGGGCCTCATCCCCAACCCGCCCGACGCCGTCGTCTACCCCGCCGACGAGGGACAGGTGGCAGCGCTGCTGGAATGGGCCGCCGGGCGCGACATCGCCGTCATCCCCTTCGGCGGCGGCAGCTCGGTGCTGGGCGGCGTCGAGCCGCCGCCCGGCGACCGCCCCGCCATCACCGTCGACCTGGCCCGCCTCGACCGCCTGGTGGCCCTGGACCGCGCTTCGTGGACCGCGCGTATCCAGGCTGGCGCGCGCGGGCCGGAGGTCGAAGCGCAACTGAACCAGCACGGCTTTACCCTGGGCCACTTTCCCCAATCGTTCGAGTTCTCCACCCTCGGCGGCTGGATCGCCACCCGCGCCGCCGGCCAGACCTCGACCGGCTATGGCAAGATCGAGGACATGACCCAGGCCGTGCGCGTCGTCACGCCCGTGGGCATCATCGAGACGCGCAATACTCCCGCCGCCGCCACCGGCCCCAGCCTGCTGCAGCTCCTGCTCGGTTCGGAGGGCGCCTTTGGCATCATCACCGAGGCCATCATGCGCGTCGCGCCGCTGCCCCAGGTGCAGGACTATCGCGGTTTTCTCTTCCACTCGCTGGAAGACGGCCTGGCCGCCCTGCACGAGCTGATGCAGCACGGCCCCCGCCCGACGATCGCCCGCCTCTCCGACGCCGCAGAGACGGCGACCTTTGCCGTACTGGCCCACGAACACCACGGCCTGCGGGCGCTGCTGGACCGGGCGCTGGAGAGCTATCTCTCGCGGCGAGGCTATCTCTTTGGCAGCAGTGCCATCGCCCGCGCCCTGCGCGGCGAGATCGACCCCAGCCGCGGCGCCGTCTTTCTCCTGCTGGGCTATGACGGCACGGCAGAGGCCGTCCGCAAGCCGTGGCGCAGCGTCAACGCCCTCTGCGGCGACCACGGCGGCACGGCGCTGGGACAGGCCGCCGGCCGCTCGTGGAAGCGCGACCGCTTCGCCCAGCCCTACCTGCGCGATACGCTGCTGGGGGTCGGCGTGATGGTCGAGACGCTGGAGACGGCAACCACCTGGTCGAACCTGCCCCACCTCTACCAGGAGATGAGCACCGCGATCAGCGCCGCCATCCGCGCCAGCGGCGGCGGACCGGGGTACGTGATGACGCACGTCTCCCACGTCTACCCCTGGGGCGCCTCCCTCTACACCACCTTCCTCGGTCGCCAGGTGCCAGGCCACGAGATCGAACAACTGCGCGAGGTCAAACAGGCAGCGACCGAGGCGATCCTGGCCGCCGGCGGCGCGCTGAGCCACCACCACGGCATCGGCCGCGACCATGCCCCCTGGCTGCCGCAGGAAGTTGGCCCTCTGGGTATGCAGGCGCTCACGGCGCTCAAGAGGGCCTTTGACCCGCAGGGAATCATGAACCCAGGCGTGTTGCTGAGAGGTGAATGAATGGCTGATTCCTATGCTCCAACCTGTACGCGGCCTTTTTCCGTCGCCGCGCGGGGGGAAAACATCCACCTGCTGCAGGCCGAGACGTTCGACGTGCTGGTCATCGGCGGCGGCATCACCGGCGTGTCGGTGGCCCGCGACGCGGCGCTGCGCGGCTTTCGCACCGCGCTGGTAGAAAAGGGCGATTTCGGCGAGGGCACCAGCAGCCGCTCCTCCCGCCTGATCCACGGCGGGTTGCGCTACCTGGAAAACTATCAGCTCGGCCTGGTCTTTCAGTGCTGCAACGAGCGGCGGGTGATGCGCAAGATCGCGCCGCGCCTGGTGCGCCCCCTGCCTTTTCTCTATCCCCTCTACCGCGGACAAAAGCCCGCTCCCTGGAAACTGCGCGCCGGACTGACGCTCTACGACGCGCTGGGCCTTTTCCAGAACGTGCAGCGCCACCGCTGGCTGGACGCGGCCGAGACCTCGCGGCGCGAGCCGCTGCTGGGCGGGCGCGGCCTGCTCGGCGCCGCCCGCTTCTATGACGCCCAGGTTGACGACGCCCGGCTGACCATGCGCGTCGCCCGCGCCGCCCACCAGGCCGGCGCCGTCGTCGCCAGCTACGCCCAGGTGACCGCCCTCCTGATGGGCGACGGCCGCATCCAGGGCGTCGCCGTCCGTGACCGCATCGGCGGGACCGAGTTCGAAGTGCGCGCCCGCGTGGTGGTCAATGCCACCGGCGTCTGGGTGGACCAGGTGCGCCGGCAGGACGCCCACTACAAGGGCGCCACCGTCCGCCCGACCAAGGGCATCCACCTGGTCATCCCCCGCGACCGGCTGCCGACGCAGCACGCGGTCGCCTTCGACTCGCCGCGCGACGGCCGCCACATCTTTCTCATCCCCTGGGGCGAGCATGCCCTGGTCGGCACCACGGACACGGACTATGAAGGTGACCTGGAGCGCCCGGCAGCGTCGCGGGAGGACGTCGATTATCTGCTGGAGGCGCTGGCCCACATTTTTCCCGGCGCCCGGCTGGGAACGGACGACGTCATCAGCACCTTTGCCGGCCTGCGGCCGCTGCTCTACGCCGAGGGCGGCACCTATGCGCTCTCGCGCGAGCACCAGATCAGCACCAGCCCGTCCGGCCTGCTCACCGTCGCCGGCGGCAAGCTGACCACCGCCCGCCTGATGGCCGAGGAGATTGTCGATCAGGTCGAGCGCCGTCTGGGCGAAGAGTTTGGCGTCCATGCGGCCCATCCCTGCCGCACCCGTGAGCCGCTGCCTGGCGAGGAGCGGGCCTGGGCTGCCGCCGCGGTGAGCGACCAGGCCGCTCACGCCCACCTGCTCGACACCTACGGCGCCGACGCCGCCTGGGTGATGGCCTACAGCGAGGAAAACCCCGCCCTGGCCGAACGCATCATCCCCGAACTGCCCTATCTGATGGCCGAGGCCCTCTACGCCATCCAGCACGAGATGGCGCTGACGCTCAACGATGTGCTGATCCGCCGCACGCATGTCATCTACGAGAGCCGCGATGGCGGGCTGGGGCGGGCGCTGGCCGTGGCCGCCGAGATCGCGCCGCGCCTGGGCTGGGATGCCGCCGCCGTCGAACGGCAGGTGGCGGACTATCGCGAGCAGGTGAGGATGACACAGAGCTGGAAAGAGGACAGCCTTTAGCGTTGTCGAGGTAGAGGGAGGGGTGAGGGAGCAGAACACCGGCCATGCCAGCATCGGGTTGGCAGAAAGCAGGCAACGCCCAAAGCGGCGTACGGGCGAGGGGGGGCTCGTTGTACTTTGGTCGGCGTGAGGGGCAGTTATGTAATCTGTGTAATCTGCGTTGGGCGGCACAAGAGCCAGCACGGAGAACTCGTGTGGAAGTGAGAGAAGCCGAATATCCCACCCAGCTGCGCATGATCTGGCCGGAACACCTTCTCAACGCCCTCCCTCGTGTGCAGTTACCAACCGACTATCTGTTGCGGACCTATCAATCTGGTGATGAGAGTCGCTTCTTCAGGGTGATGGAACTCGCCGGCTGGCCCGGTTGGGACGACCAGAGGCTGCAACCCTGGTATGAACGCACCGTATCAGAGGGTTGGTTTATGGTCGTACACCGTGCGACTGGCGAAGTTGTGGGAACCGCAATGGCATTGCGGGATCGCTTGGAGTTTGGTTGCCAGGGTGGTGAAATAGGTTGGGTGGCTTGCGTTCCTGAGCATCGCGGCCAGCGTTTGGGTTTCATTGTATCGGCTGCTGCCACCGCACGACTTATAGAGGAAGGGTACCGCCACATTCATCTGTACACTGAGGATTGGCGGTTTGCGGCGTTGAAAACCTATCTGAAGTTGGGCTACATTCCCTATCTCCACGCCTCAGATATGGCAGGACGGTGGCAGAGTGTCTGTGCGCGGGTAGGATGGCCATTCGCACCTGAGGAATGGAACGCTATGAAACCCAAAGCCGCCCAACACGCGGCTTGAACCGACGCCGCATTCGGCGGCGCGGCTCAGCCGCATGCCGTTAGGCAGGCCTCCAAGCTCTCATCGCATTGTTGCCCTCACAGTTGATGTAGTGTACAATAGGGACACGGTATCGTTTGCGAGGTGAGTGGAAATGGAAAGGATCGTTGTCAATCCTAAAGTGCATTTCGGGAAACCGTGCATAGCCGGTACACGCATCACGGTACAAGATGTTCTTGAGCTCCTGGATGAGGGCCTCTCTTTCGAGGAGATCATCCAAGACTACTACCCGGCCTTGACGATTGAGGACATCCGGGCGTGCGTTCGGTATGCCATTGCCCTGGTGGCGGCTGAAGATATCCACCTGACGGCTGTACCCGCATGAAGTTCCTGCTTGACCAAGACGTATACGCGACCACCGCCCGATTTCTGGAGGGTCTTGGTCACGACGTAGTTCCCGTCGCGCGGTTGGGGTTGTCGTGTGCGAGTGATGAAGACTGCTCCGTGTCGCGCAAGAAGAGGGCCGGATTCTCGTCACGCGGGACAGAGACTTCGGTGGGTTGGTGTTCGTGAGGTTGCTGGGAGCAGGAGTTCTCTACCTTCGTGTACTTCCCTCGACACAGAACGCCGTTCATAGCGAACTTGGGCGAGTGCTGGCAACGTATACTGACAAGGAGTTGTCAAGGGCGTTTGTGAGCATTGAGCCAGATGGTCATCGGATCAGAAGGCTTCCGAAGAAGTGACCTGACGCAGACGGCGGATCTTTCTCACCCTTACTACCTATTTTCCGCCCCCTCTCCATAGGGGTTACAGTCAGGTCAGGTGACAGTCACCTTTCAGTTGTCTCCCCCCTGTTTCTGGGGTATACTTTTACCGGAAGAGCTACTTGATTTTGTTCAGTATTTGCTTATGAAGGCTGAGCAGCAAGAAAAGCAGGACTGGGCTTCTTTATCGTTGTCAGCAGCGATGCGAGACATGGAAGATGAGCCTGATTTGTATCCCATGTCAGATATACCGACAGGCCTTCCTCCCCGACCTGGTCAGGAGCCTGGGAATGCACAGTTGGACGAAAACGGATGAACAACAGGAAATGGAGCTTTCTCCAGATCTTTGCCGTGACGGTGTTCGTCGTCCTGTGGCTCCTGGGCGTGGCTGTGCTGGACATCACCTTTGCCAGCAACGGCAGACTGCATTCCGCTGAACCCACCCAGGTCGCTCTTCTCTCACCCGACCCGCTGCCCACAGAG
>DAOTYD010000012.1:0-48772 GCA_034435295.1 Anaerolineae bacterium
CAAGGCCCGCAGGGTCACTTTGTATATGCCTCTCGGAACCGTTCATAGTCATCCACCCATGCCCGCGTGGACTCGAAGATTCGATAGTAGCGAATGTCGTCCTCAAAGATTTTCAGGGCTTGGCTATCTGGCCAGTGTGCGAGCAGCGCGACCTTTGCTGCAAGCAGGTGATATAGCGGGATCTTGGGGCTGAGCTCGGTGGCCCTTGACATGGCCAGATCGATGGCTTTCTGGCGCAGCCGGCTGGCCAGATCTGCCCCCTCCGCTCTCATTGCGTCTCTCATTTGCTCGTTTGACGCAAGGAAGCGGGAAATGAAATTCGCGCCCTCCAGTTCGAGCTCGGAATGCTTCACCACCCCTCACCCCCTCTAAAGTATAAGCAAGGAATCTCACAAGTCAACAGCTTTGACCGGGTGTCCGCTGTTGACTTTTCCGCTGAGAGGTGATAAAAAATTGGAAAGGGGTGACGGCCCGGAAACAGGAGGTGAGCGATGAAACGGCTGGCCTTGACGGCATGTGTGGCGTTGTTGGCCCTCGGCGGTTGGGCGGGACTGCGCGCCTATGCCGCTGGCGGCACCTACTACCTGCGCGGCGAGCAGTGCGGTTGGGGCAGCGGCTGCCCCCTCTATGACGACGGCACGAACGGCGACCGCTTTGCGGGTGATTTCATTCACTCGCTGAGCTACACGGTCAATTCGCCGCTGGAAAGCAACGACGAGTACAAGTTCTACCGCAGCGACACGGACAAGTGGTTTCCCGATCCGGGAGCGAACCAGACCTTTGATTCCACCGGCCCATGCTCTATCTACCTGTTGGCGCAGGGCAATCCCTACGGGATCACCATCGCCGACGGCGCCGACCCTTATGCCGCCGTCTCCTGCGACGCTGCCCAGAGCGATTTCAGCCCGGTCAGTTTTCTGGGCAACGAAAGCTTTGCCGGCGCCAGCGAGAGCTATGTCAACGAGGGCAGCACAATCGACCTGCGGGTGGAGGTCTATGCCAACGGCCTGACCAATGCCGGCTCTGCCACGGCTGGCGGAGCGGTGCTGGTCCAGTTGGAATATCGCCAGTGGAACGCCAGCGCCCAGAACTGGGGGAGCTGGAACACCTATGGCACAGCCTTCAGTTTCGAGCAGGACGACGGCGCCAACTGGCAGTACCTCCTTTCGTCTGTATCTTTCAGCAAGGGCATCTATGAGCTGCGGGCCAGCTACACCGATTGGAGCGGCGCCACGGGAAACACAGGCAGCAACACAGTGGTCCTCTATGTGAGCGACGCGACCCGGACGCCGCACTCGATCCAGGTTGATGGCAACCTGGGCGATTGGCGCAGCAACGAAAGTCAGAGTGGGCGGGACAGCGTGACCAATTACCTGACCTGGGACGAACGCTATGTCTATGTGGGCTGGAACGGCGGTGGAACCAGCGACAAGTGCATTGTTGGCTTTGACATCGACCTGGGTTCCTCCAACGATACGGTGGCTTACGGGGGGGCCGCTTTCCCGGCGACGGGGCATCCCGACTATGTGCTCGAGTACAACAAAAACACAGACGTGACGTACTTTTTCACCCGCAGCGGCAGCAGTTGGGGCACGTCGGATACGACCGGCATCCTCGCGCAGGAAGGATCGGGCCCCGTCTGCGAAGCGCGCGTTCCCCGCAGCCGCCTGGGCGGACTTGTCCCTGGCGACGATCTGGGCGTCGTGATCTACCAGAGCAACTGGGACAGTAGCTGGGTCTTTGGCGCTTCGCCTGTGGAGGGGAACAGTTCGGGCAGCGCCCTCCAGTATCTCAACGCCCAGTTCCACTGGCTTTCGACCGGCAGCAATATGGCTCCCAACGCTCCTGACGAGGGCGGGCGCAGCGAGGCGGCGCTGCAGCCCGTGAGCGGCGGCAGCAGCGGCAGCTACACTTTTGGCTCCACAGGGGCTGATGTGGACTTTCCGACCCAAGATGATGCGCCGGACAGCAACTGCTCGATCGCCGTTCGCGTCTATGAGAACCACGTGCCGCCCGGGACCACCGGTTCGGTGCAGCGCTATTACGACATAACCAGTGATTGCAGCGCCTACAGCGCGGATCTGACCCTTTCGTATACCGACGGCGAACTGGACGGCAACACTGAGAGCGCTCTTGATCTGTGGCGCTGGACCGGCAGCGCCTGGGAGCAGCATGCCATCGCCAGCGGCGACCGCGACACGACCAACAACCGCCTGACGGAGCGAGATGTGACGGCCTTCTCTCGCTGGGTGATCGACGACAACAGCCCCACCGCCGTCAGTTTGCTCGGCTTCAGCGGGCAGGCGCAGCGCAGGGGGATCCTGCTCCGCTGGGAGACTGCATCCGAACTCGATCTGGTCGGCTTCAACCTCTACCGTGCGCTGCGGCCCGATGGCCCCTATCTCCAGCTCAACTCTGCGCTGATCCCGGCACAGCACCCAGGCTCGCCTGTCGGCGCGGCCTATTCCTGGCTGGATGGCGGCGTGCGCGCCGGGCGAATCTACTACTATCGGCTGGAGCAGCTCAGCATGGCGGGTGAGCCGATCCTGCATGGCCCTATCGCGGTGCTGTGGCGCCAGCGCGTCCCGCCTGGGATTGGGCAACCTGTGCGCCAGGAAGGAATGCCGGTTGACCTTTTCGCTCCCCCGCTCTATACTGCGCCTCGATCAGAACGGTAACGATGGAGGGTAGAGATGGATTTCGAGAAACTCGGCGCTTTCTATCTGGGCAAGGAGTACGACCTGGCCAAAGGCAGGCTGGTCGACAATCTGGTGATGTACGATGCCCGCGACCTGACCACCCACGGCGTCTGCGTCGGCATGACCGGCAGCGGCAAGACCGGATTGTGCATCCTGCTGCTGGAAGAGGCCGCGATCGACCACGTGCCGGCCATCATCATCGACCCCAAGGGTGACATCACCAACCTGCTGCTCACTTTCCCCGATCTGCGCCCCGAAGATTTTGCCCCCTGGATCAATGTCGATGACGCCCGCCGCAAAGGCCTCACGCCGGAAGAGTTTGCCGCGAAACAGGCCGGGTTGTGGAAGAGCGGCCTGGCCGAGTGGGGCCAGGACGGCGCGCGCATCCAGATGCTGCGCGATTCGGCCGATTTCGTCATCTATACCCCCGGCAGCGACGCCGGCGTGCCCGTCTCGATCCTCCACTCCTTCGCTGCGCCGCCTCTGAGCTGGGAGAGCGACGCCGAGCTGCTACGCGAGCGCATCCAGGGCACCGTCAGCGCGCTGCTGGGTCTGGTCGGCATCGACGCCGACCCCGTCCGTTCGCGGGAACATATCCTGCTCTCCAACATCTTTGAGCATTTCTGGCAGCAGGGCCAAGACCTGGACCTGGCTAAAATCATCCTGGCCATCCAGAACCCGCCGATGCGCCAGCTCGGCGTGTTCGATATCGATACGTTCTTTCCCCAGAAGGACCGTTTGGGCCTGGCGATGAGCCTCAACAACCTCATCGCCGCGCCAGCCTTCCAGAGCTGGCTGCAGGGGCAGCCGCTGGATATCGCCGGCTTTCTCGCCACGCCGACCGGCAAACCGCGCCACTCGATTTTCTACATCGCTCACCTCAGCGACGCCGAGCGCATGTTTTTTGTGACCATGCTGCTCAACCAGGTCATCACCTGGATGCGCACTCAGCCGGGCACGACCAGCCTGCGCGCCCTGCTCTATATGGACGAGATCTTTGGCTTTTTCCCGCCGGTGGCCAATCCGCCCAGCAAGCAACCGATGCTGACGCTGCTCAAGCAGGCCCGCGCCTTTGGCGTCGGCGTGCTGCTCACCACGCAGAACCCGGTTGATCTGGATTACAAGGGCCTGACCAACGCCGGCACGTGGTTCATCGGCCGCCTGCAGACCGAGCGGGACAAGGCGCGCGTGCTGGAGGGGCTGGAGAGCGCCTCGTCGCAGGCCGGACAATCGCTGAACCGTGCCGCTTTCGACCGGATCATCTCGGCGCTGGGCCAGCGCGTCTTTTTGCTGCACAATGTCCATGAGGACGCGCCGGTGGTCTTTCAGACGCGCTGGGCGATGAGCTATCTCCGTGGTCCGCTGACCCGCGACCAGATTCGTCGGCTGAAGGGCGACCGCCTGCCCGACGGAATGACAGCGCCTGCGGCAGCGGCGGCCGCTGCTCCGGCGGCTGCGCCGTCTCCCGCACCCGTTCCGGCAGGGACACCTTCGGCCTACCTCAGCGTTCCTCCCTCTCTTGCCCCGGGCTTTCAGCAGGCTTTTCTGCCGGTGCAGAAAGGCCCCTCGGCGGCGGCCTCGGAGATCGAGCAGCGCGAAGGTGGCCCTGTCGAGATCGTCGAGCGACGCCTGCTCTACCGCCCGTCGATCCTGGGCCTGGGCCGCGTTCACTATGTCGACGCGCGACGCGGCATTGATCATCAGCAGCAGGTGGCCCTGCTGGCCGAGCCGCCGCGCGGCGCCGGCGTGGTGGCCTGGGAACGGGGGCAGAAGCTGGAATTGACGCCGCACGAGCTGGCCGACCAGCCCGAGCCGGATGCGCTGTTCGAGCCGCTGCCCGAATCGATCGCCACGGTGACGGCGTTTAACGCTCTGAAGAAGGACCTGACCGACTACTGGTACTACAACCAGAGCCTGACCCTCCTCCATAGCCCGCTGCTCAAGGCCTATTCGCAGCCTGGCGAGAGCGAGCGGGATTTCCGGACGCGGCTGCAGCAGACCGCGCGCGAGCAGCGCGACGCCGAGGTTGACAGGATCAGCCAAAAGTACGCCCAGCGGCTGGCGACGCTCAAGGAGCGGCTGCGCCGCTACGAGGCGACGCTGGCCCGCAAAGAGGCCGACGCCGCGGCCCGTCAGCGCGAGACGCTGGTCTCGGTCGGCGAGTCGGTGGTGGGGCTCTTTATGGGCCGCCGCTCCACGCGCGTCGCGTCCACGGCCCTCAGCAAGCACCGCCAGGCACAGTTGAAGAAAATCGAGGTCGAAGAAGCCGAGGAGAACGTCGAGGCGGTGCGGCGGGACATCAAGGAGCTGGAAGAGGCGCTGCAGAAAGAGACCGAGGCGGTGCGCGAGCGCTGGGAGCAGGCCCTCACCTCCTTCGAGGAAGTGCCGATCAAGCCGCGCCGCAGCGATGTCGAGGTGGACCTTTTTGCCCTGGGCTGGGCGCCGCACTGGCTCATCACCTGCAAGGGCCGCAGCGGCGAGACGCGCAGCCAGGTCGTTCCGGCTTTCTAGGGTGGGGCGGGCTCTGCCCTACGTCCCTTCGCTGCGACGGTTGGCCATCCAGGCCCAGATCGGCGGGATGGGTGCGGCAAGCGCCAGGAGGCCGCCAGCCGCCATCACCAGCGCGCCGACGACGCCTGCTGGCGGCAGGGCGATCCCCAGCAGCGCCAGCAATCCGCCGATGCAGAGGATCAGTAGCGCCACCAGTCCCATCACGATCGCCGCGTTGCTGGCTTTCTGCACCGAGACCCGCCTGACGCCGCTCACTTTGCCACTCTGGCCGTTGATCAACAGCGGCCAGATGCGTCCGCCTTCACGATACCAGGTCACATAGGCCGGCAACAGGAGCTGGGTCCAGTTCAGATCGTGGTACTGCGCTTCCATTGCAAAATCGCGGATGTGATCGGCTCCCGCGGCCTGGCGGCACTCGTCCTCGGCAGCGCGGACAAAGGCGACCTCTGCGCCGGGCCAGGCTGCCTGTGGATCGAGGGTGGGGATGCGCACTGCTGCGCCCTGCACAGCCTCCGGCTGGTACGCGCTCCGCACGCCCAGGTCATAAGCCCCCAGCCGCGCCATGAGCTGGCGATGGTCCTCCAGCGCAGGCGCTGGCAGGTTGTTGTACGTGCGCTTCAGGTAGCCGAGGCGCGGTTCCCAGCGCACCCGCGTCTCTGTGACCTGCTGTGAGCTCCACCCGCTGCGCTCGCTGTAGCTGTCCTGGGAACTGACCACCTGGTAATTGAAACCGACGTCGGCGCGCCAGGAGGCCTCGACCTGGCCATCGACCAGCCAGAGGGGGATCAGGTAGCGCCGCGTGCGGTGGGCCAGGAGGCGCGGCTCCATCTCTGGCGGGCGAAACCACAGGCCGCGCGCCCATTTCTCAAAGAGACTTTCCAACTGTCCTTCCGTGATCCGATAGGGCACTACCTGCTCGGGCGGCTCGTCACGCAGGTAGGCCGGCTGGGGAGCAACCGGCCCCTGACGGCAGAAAGGACACGGCTGCGGCGCCGCTTCCTCTGGCACCAGATGGACCTGGTCGCAGGAGGGGCAATGGACCGCCATCAGCGGCAGGCCCCACACGGCTGCCAGATCGGTTGCCTTGGGCTCGCTCTCTGCCTCTGTGCTCATAGTTCCTCCGACTGCCGCGCCTTTTGGAAAATGACGAACGCCCCCACCAGCCCGGCGATGAAGACAATGCCTCCCACACCCAGTGCAACGACGCCCGCGCCGCCCAGCGGCAGCGCCAGCAGGCCCAGCAGGGCGACGCACGCTCCTGGCGCGAGCAGGGCTGCAATCGCCAGCCAGACCCGCAGCCAGGCTACCGGCTTTTGCCCGGCCACCTTCGCCGTCTGGCCATTGACGACGACCTGGTAGGTCTTGTCCTCGAAGGGATAGGAGGCCACATAGACGGGCAGCAGGACGAGCCGCCAGCGTTCGTCGGCAAAGTCAGCGGTCATGGAAAAATTGCGCACGTGGGAGGAGGCGGTATCCCGGTAGCAGGCGGCCTTGGATTGGGCGCGCATCTCCTCTTTGGCCGTTTCCCAGGCCTTTTGCAGCGGCACGTCATAGTTCTTGGCCTGCCAGCCGGCCAGAAAGCCGGGTTCGTAGGAAACCAGAGCGGTCAGCTCGAAGGGCTGGGCCCGCTCCAGCAACACGCGGCTGATCTGCTTCGTGCCGGGCACCAGGTGGTTGCGGATGGGCACGTGCACTCGCCCGGAGCGCCAGTCCCAATCGATGACCGTGCGCGTCTTCCACTCGCCGTTTTCATAATAGTGCTCGGTTCGCTCTGTGCCCACCTCGGCTTTCCAGTTGGCGTGGATGTCTGCGTCAAAGATCCAAAAAGGGAGATAGACGCCGGTCAGTTTTTGCAGCGCGCGGACGTGGCGCAGTTCGGGCGGGTGCATCCAGCCCTGCCCCAGCCACTGGGTGACCTGCGCCTGGCATTGCTGCTGGTCGACGGTGAAGGGGATCAGCGCAGTGGGGCGCACGAGTTCGCCGGCAATGTCGCGGGCCAGCACGCGGTTGGAGCCGCAGAAAGCGCAGGTGCTGGTCAGCGCGTCGGGGGCCACGGCGACCACGGCGCCGCAGGAGGAGCAGGCCAGTTCGCGTCGCTCCGTGCCCCAGCCGTACTGGGCCTGTTCCATCGTCTCCAGGGTGAACTCGAACTGGGCTGCCCTGGGGCCGATGCTTTCAGCATCGAGTTGTTGGACCTGCCCGCAATGCGAGCAGACCAGACGTTTTTCCGTGGCGCTGTAGGCGGTTATGCCGCCGCAGGAGGGGCATTTGAAGGTGCGCGTCTTTTCGGCTTCTTTCTTGGGTGCCGGAGCGTACAGCACGATGCCGTCCACCTGTGAGGGGACGGGCGCAAAACCCGGCGGGGGTGCCCATGCGGCAGTGGCGCTGTGTGGTTCTCTCATAGCGTGTTCCCCCTTATGGTTGGCTTGCAGTTATTGTACGCCAGGAGAGCAGAGGCGTCAAATTCCATCGCTTGACCGATTTGCCCGCTTCGGCTATGATGGTCGGCGTGGAGGTGGACATGTACCGCTGGCGACTGCTTCGTTGAATGATCGCTGCACGAGAAGCGCAATGAAGGCCAACAAGGGGGCCTGGTACGCCGTCGGCGCCTATGTGACGTGGGGCCTGCTGCCGGTCTATTGGAAGTGGCTGCGCCATGTGCCGGCGCCGCAGGTGCTCGGCCATCGCATTGTGTGGTCGTTTCTCTGCTTGTGTGCTGTGCTCTGGCTGACGCGGCGCTGGAAGCCATTCGTGCGGATGCTCAACCGCCGCGTGTTGGCTGTCTACCTGGTCGCGGCGACGCTGATCGGCATCAACTGGCTGGTCTATGTGTGGGCAGTCAACGCTGGCTTTATCGTCGAGACCAGCCTTGGCTACTTTATCAACCCCTTGTTGAGCGTCGCGTTGGGTGTCCTCTTTTTCCGCGAGCGGCTGCGCCCCTGGCAGTGGGCCGCCGTGGGGCTGGCAGGGGTGGGGGTCTTTTACCTGACGTTCGTCTATGGCTCTTTGCCCTGGATCGCCCTCATCCTGGCCTCGAGTTTTGGCGTCTATGGTCTGGTCAAAAAGACGACGTCGCTCGACTCGCTCTACGGCCTGACGCTGGAGACAGGCATTCTGTTTGTGCCGGCGCTGGCCTATCTGGCTTTTGCCGACGCACGCGGCCAGGGCATGTTTCTCCACGCGGGTGCGCTGTCCGACCTGCTGCTCGTCAGCGCGGGGCCGCTGACGGCGGTTCCGTTGCTGATGTTTGCCTCGGCAGCGCGGCGCATTCCCCTCTCGCTCATCGGTGTGTTGCAGTACATCGCGCCGACGCTCCAGTTTCTGCTCGGCGTGCTGGTCTATGGCGAGTCATTTCCCCTGGCGCGGCTGGTGGGCTTTAGCGTCGTCTGGCTGGCGCTGCTCGTCTTTGCGGTCGAGGGTTTTGTTCACCGCTCGACGGCCGGCCGACCCTCCTCGCCGCGCGGTCTGTGCTCCCGGGCAAAGGCAGCCCGCAGCATTGTCCCCGCCGAACGGAAAGGATGAGGCTTCAGCGACATGCGATACGCGATACGCGATACATGAAACGACACGCAGGGCCCCTACGGACCCTGCGCGTCTGGGATGAGAAGCTCCAGGTCTAGATCGCGTTGACGATGTTGGAGAAGATGTTGCCAATGGCCGGGCCGAGCAGTGCCAGAATAACGATCACGACAATGGCAACCAGAACAAGAATCAACGCATACTCAACAAGACCCTGGCCCTCTTCACGCGGCAGATACAACATGTGTTTCACCCCCTTTCACTGTAAAGTGCAGCCCTGGGGGACTGCCTTCTTCTATCATGCCACAAAACAGGCAGAATGTCAATAGGAGCGCAGTACTATGGCAGGGGAATGGTAAAGACCACGCGCGTACCGCGGCCTGGGCTGCTGTCCGCCTCGAATTGACCGCCCAGCATCTCGATCCGTTCGCGGAGGGTATCCAGCCCCATCTCTTTGCCCGTCAGGCCGGTCCTCAATTCGCTCATTTCAAATCCGCTGCCGTTGTCTTCGACGACGACTTGGACCCGCTCTTCGCCTACATCGATCGAGACCTCGATGTTGGAGGCGTGGGAAATGTCACGGGCGTTATTCAGCAGAGACTGGATGACGCGAAAGAGGGTCACTTCCTTGTACGAAGCAAAGCGCCGTTCGCGCCCGGTGACGGTCAAATGGACGTGCACGTTTTCCCCGCCATAGTCCTCGGTGTAGCGGCGCATCGTTGGCACGAGCCCCAGGTCATCCAGCATCATCGGGCGCAGGTCGCTGATAAAACCGCGCACCCGTTCGAAGGTGGAGGCAACGGCCTTTTTGAGGTTGGCCAGTTCCTGACGCGCTCGTTCTGCGTCAGAGTCGAACAGCCGCTCGCAGATTTCGGCCTGCAGAACCAGATTGGTCAGCGCCTGAGCCGGGCCGTCGTGCATCTGGCGGGCCATGGACTGACGCTCGCGCTCCTGCGCTTCGATCACCCGCACCACTGTGGGGATGCTGGCTTCTTCGCTCGAGGCCTCTGTTTCCTGGGTTTCCCCCTTGAATTCGAGCACCCGCCGCAGCAGACGGTTGTATTCTTCCAGGTTGTGCTGGTCGGATTGCAGCTTTTCCAACTGACCGCGCATGGTAAAGAGGCGCTGCTGGGTCTCGAGCACAGCCGAATAGGCCTCACGGATTTGGTCGCGGGGCGCACTTTCCAGGTTGGCCTCGATCTGCCGCAGCCGGTTGGCCGCCTGCATGTTGCGCTGGGCCTGTCGATCGACCTCGGCAACCGTCTGCTGGATCAGGACGTCGATCTCTTTCAGCTCTTTCTGGGTTTGCTCGTATAGTTTTTGACACTCTTCCAGGAAGTGTTCAAAGGGAGAATCTTTCATGGCCTCTCCTCATCCGGTGGTTTCTTCTTCAGAGCCTGAGCGCAGAGGCACCCAGCCGCGGCGGAGGGCGTAGACAGCGGCCTGGGTGCGATCCGCCACGCCCAGTTTGCTCAGCAGCGCAGTGATGTGGTTCTTGACGGTCTGGTGGCTGATGCCCAGCGCATAGGCGATCTCTTTGTTGCTCATGCCGGCGATGACCAGGCGCAGGATTTCCATTTCGCGGTTGGAGAGCGGCGACAGGTACTTGCTGTCGGCGGCAACCTGCCCGCCAAACTGGCGAAACTTTTCCAGCAGCCACTGCGCCAGCGCGTCTTCGCCGAGCACCGATTGGCCCAGCACATAGCGCCCGGCGTGAACCTGGCGGATGGTCTGGACAAGCTGGCGTGGATCGACGTCCTTGGGATGGTAGGCCGACGCGCCCGCCCGCACGGCGTGGTAGACCTGCTCCTCGTCGTCGTAGGCGGTGAGGATGACGATGTTGATCTGGGGGTAGCTGTCCTTGATGCGCTGGGTGGCCTGCAGGCCGTTGAGCAGGGGCAGATTGACGTCCATGAGCACGACGTCCGGTTGCAGCGCAGCGGCCTGGGCGACCGCTTCTTCGCCGTCGCCCGCTTCCCCGACCACCTCAAAGCCCGCCTCGGTCAGAATCTTGCGCAGCCCCTCGCGGAAAAAAGGGTGGTCGTCGACGATGACTACTCGGATCCCGGCCATCTTGTCCCCCTGGCTGTTAGTATACCACATCCTTTGCCAAAGTTGCAACTCCAGGTGGAGTGCTCTGATTTGCCAGCGCAGGATAACTGCTATCGCTTATCGCTTATCGCGTATCGCTTATCGTTGGCCAACAATGAGCGATAAGCGATACGCGATAAGCGATAGGCGATACGCGAGAGGGCTAGCGTGTCCTTTTGCCTGTGGTATAATGCGGCCATTATCCTGGCTGGAGAAGCGAGTGTTGAAAAAGCTCATTGTTATCCTGGTTTTGGCGACACTGGCACTGACCGGTTGTGAGGAGATTCAGACGCCTATGCCGGTTACCGAAACGCCCCGGGTTGCCATGCCGACCGAGCCTGGGGAACTGGCCTCGCCGACGGCGGTGGTGCCGCCGCCGCGCACGCCGCAGCCTCCCCCGCCTACCATCACGCCGACGCCGATCGTCTATGTCGTCGTGCGCGGAGACACGCTGGCGGGCATCGCTGCGATGTATGGCGTCAGCGTCGAGGCGCTGCAGGCCGCCAACGGCATCCAGAACCCGCTGTTGCTCCAGGTCGGACAGGAGCTGGTGATCCCGATTGGGGAACAGGGCAGCGCGGCGGGAGAGCGCACGATCTTGCCGACGCCGACGCCGTTGCCGTTCCACGTGCGAGGGGTTAGCTTCTACGAGACGCAGACCGGTAGCCTGGACTGCCTGGGCGAGGTGGTCAACACCACGGCGTTCGTGGCAACCAACGTGCAGGTGCGGGTGACGTTGTATGACGCTGCGGGGACGGCGGTGATCGAGGGGGATGCGTTCGTGGCGGCTGACCTGCTGCCGCCAGATGCGCGGGCGCCTTTCCGCATCCTCTTCATTGCGCCGCCGGCGAACTTTGTCAGCCATCGCGCCGACATTGTGCGCGGCTCGGCGGCCGGCGAGCTGGCGGATGAGTATCTCTACCTGACGGTGGAGGATGTCACCGGGGCTCCATCTGGCCCGCAGTTTGCCATCAGCGGTGTTGTGCGCAACGACGATCCGCAGCGCGCAGCCGCTACCGTCGTTGTCGTGGCGACGACGTATGACGCGGAGGGACGCGTCAACGGCTTTCGGCAGCAGCGGATCGACGGTGGGGAGCCGCTGGCTCCGGGGGCCAGCCGACCGTTCCAGTTGCTCTTTTCGACGTATGGGGGGACGCCAGCCAGTTACGCCGTGATCGCTTTTGGTCGGAGGGAGTAAAGGTGAGGAGGATTTTGAGGTGGATCGTCTCGCTGTTGGTGCCTCTGTTTATGCGCCTGGAGGTGGTGGGGCGGGAGAACTTTCCTCCGCAGGGGCCGTATATCCTGGTGACCAATCATCTGTCTGCCTATGACACGCCGCTGCTCTTTGCCCTCTGCCCGCACCACGTTCGCGCCTTTGCCGCCTCCAAGCACCGTTCGCATCCGATTTTTGGCCCTGCTCTTGCCGTCGGCGGTTCGATCTGGGTGCGGAGGGGCGAGATCGATCGGCAGGCGTTGCAGGAGGCGCTGGCCTGGCTGGAGGAGGGCGGAGTGTTGGGCATGGCGCCCGAGGGCACGCGCGCGCGTCAGGTCTATGCGCTGCAGCGGGGCAAGACAGGGGCGGCCTATCTGGCTACCCGCGCCAACGTGCCCATTCTGCCGGTGGGACTGACGGGGACGGAGCGGATCAAGGAGGAGCTGCCGCGCCTGCGTCGGGCGCGGGTGCGGGTGGTCATAGGCGAGCTGTTCCGCCTGCCGGAAGTGGAACGGCCCGGCCGTGAAGAACTCGATCGATATACCGATTTGATCATGCGGCGGATTGCCGCGCTTCTGCCGCCAGAGTATCGCGGGCTGTACGCATAGGCTGTTTCGGGCGCGATCTCTGAGCAGCGCTCTCGTAACTGCTCAGGTCTAACGAAACTCTAACCTTGTGTCTGACGGCTTTTCACCACCAAGTCACGAAGGCACGAAGGAAAACAGATAGCTTGCCCGTATTGGGAAGTATTCGTACCACCTTGGTGACTTGGTGGTGAAACCTGTTTTGCCTGAGCAGTTACGCGCTCTCTGCGTTCTCGGCGGTTGTGGAACCTCTTCATGCCTTACAGCCCCAGGGTTTCCTGAACCGTGTAGAGGGGCCGTCGGCGCACTTCGTCATAGATGCGCGCCAGATATTCGCCGATGATGCCCAAAAAGATCAACTGGGTGCCGCTCAACAGGATCACCACGGCCAGCACCGTGCCCTGACCGGCCAGCGGGGCCAGGCCGGCCAGCCGCAGCGCCAGCAACACCAGACCCAGCAGCAGCCCCGCCGCCAGCAGGACAAAGCCGCACGTCGTGGCCAGCTTGAGCGGCAGGTCGGAAAAGCCGGTGATGGCATTGACGGCCAGGCGGAACATTTTGCGAAAAGGATACTTGGTCTCGCCGGCGAAACGGGGCTGGCGGCGGTAGGGCACGCCGATCTGGCGGTAGCCGACCCACGAGGTCATGGCGCGGATGAAGCGGTGGCGTTCGCGCATGGCGCGCAGTTCGTCTACCACCTGCCGGTCCAGCAGGCGAAAATCGCCCGCCTCCATGGGGATGTCGACGTCGGTAAGGGCGCCGATGAGGCGGTAGAAGAGGCGCGCGGTGAAGAGCTTGAACCACGTCTCGCCCTCCCGCTCGGCGCGCACGCCGTAGACGACGTGATAGCCCTCGCGCCAGCGCGCGATCAGCTCCGGGATGACCTCGGGCGGGTCTTGCAGGTCGGCGTCGATGACCACCACCGCCTGCCCGCGGGCGTGGTCCAGCCCGGCGGTGACGGCGATCTGGTGGCCAAAGTTGCGCGCAAAGCTGATGACGCAGACGCGCGGGTCGTCGGCGTGGAACTGGCGCAGGACGTCCATCGTGCGGTCGCTGCTGCCGTCGTTGACCACGATCAGCTCCCACGGCTCGCCAAGTCCGTCCATCACCTGGCGCACGTGACGGTAGAACTCGGGCAGCGTCTCTTCTTCGTTGAAAGCTGGGGCGACAATCGAGAACCGGGGTTGGGTCATGCGCTCCTCCGTCTAACTGACCTGGTAATTGGGCGGTTCTTTGGTGATGATGACCGTGTGCGGGTGGCTTTCGATCAGGCCGGCGTGGGTGATGCGCGAGAAGCGGGCCTGCGCGCGCAGCGAGGCCAGGTCCGCCGCGCCAGCGTAGCCCATGCCGGCGCGCAGCCCGCCGACGAGCTGCAGGATATAGTCGTGCAGGGGGCCTTTGTAGGGCACGCGCCCCTCGACGCCCTCCGGCACCAGTTTGCCGCTGCCGTCCTGGGCGCTGCCGTAGCGGTCGCGGGCCGGGCCGCGCATCGCCCCCAGGCTGCCCATGCCGCGGTATTCCTTGAAGCGCCGCCCGTCGTAATAGACCACCTCGCCCGGCGCCTCGTCCAGGCCGGCGAGCATGCTGCCCAGCATCACCGCGTTGGCGCCCGCTGCCAGCGCCTTGACGATGTCGCCGCTGTACTTGATCCCGCCATCGGCGATGATGGGGACGCCGTGCGGCCGGGCGGCGCGGGCGCAGTGATAGATAGCGCTGAGCTGGGGCATGCCGGCGCCGGCGATGACGCGCGTGGTGCAGATCGACCCTGCGCCGACGCCGACCTTGACGATGTCGGCGCCGGCGGCGATCAGCGCCTCCGTCCCCTCGGCGGTGACGACGTTGCCGGCGACGATGGGCACCTCCGGCCAGCCGCTGCGGATGCGGCGGATCGCCTCCAGTACCCCTGCCGAGTGGCCGTGCGCCGTGTCGATGACGACCAGGTCGACGCCGGCGGCCGCCAGCAGCGTCATTCGCTCCTCCAGATCCGCGCCCACGCCCACCGCCGCGCCGACGAGCAGCCGCCCCTGCGCGTCTTTGGTGGCGTTGGGAAAGTCGCGCACCTTTTGGATGTCCTTGACCGTGATCAGCCCTTTGAGTATCCCCCCCTCATCCACCAGCGGCAGCTTTTCGATGCGGTGGCGGTGCAGGAGCTGCTTGGCCTCTTCCAGCGTGATCCCCAGCGGCGCGGTGACAATGTTCTCGGCGGTCATAAAGGCGCTGACCGGCTGATCCCAGTCTTCGGGGTCGACGAAGCGAAAGTCGCGGTTGGTGAGGATGCCCACCAGCCGCTGGTCTGGGTCGGTGATGGGCACGCCGCTGATGTGGTAGGTCGACATGATCGCCTCGGCCTGGCGCAGCGTCGCCGTGGGCGGCAGGGTGATGGGGTCAACGATCATGCCGGACTGGGAGCGCTTGACTTTGGCAACCTCCGCCGCCTGGTCCGCCGGCGTCAGGTTGCGGTGGATGACGCCAAGGCCGCCCTCGCGGGCCAGGGCGATGGCCAGCGCGGCCTCGGTCACCGTGTCCATCGCCGCCGAGAGGATGGGGATGCTCAGCCTGATCGTGGGGGTCAGGCAGGTGCTGATGTCGGTCTGGTTGGGCAGGACCTCGCTGTAGCCCGGCACGATCAGCACGTCGTCGAAGGTCAGCGCCTCGCCCTGCTCGAAAAGCTCTTCGTTCATCTACTCTCCCCCTTCCCTCTGTTTTCCTGCTACTGGCGAGGTTCGAGACCCCGCTGGCCCTGCCGCCCTGCTGTGCGTCTTGCGGTGTGGTCTCTGATCGCGCTGAACGGGAGGCGGGAGCAGCCCCTGCCCCTGCGCAAACTTGCAACCCCGCTACAGTGCCTTTAAAAGCCCGGTCTGCTCGTTGAACTGTTCGATCAGCGTGTCGATTTCTTCGACCTGGCGATGGATGCGGCTCCAATAGTCCGCATCGTACCACTGGGCCTGGATCTCTTCATAGGTCTTGCCCTGCTGCTCGACCCAGGTGTAGTATTTCAGGTTGTGGATGCGCTTGCGCTCCCAGTAGCCGAGTTCTTGCATAAAATCGATGCTGCAGCCGAGGAGGTAGCGGTGGTAGTCGGCAGCGGCGTCGCGCTCGCTGTACTCGCCGTACTCTTCGCGCAGTTCGCGCAGCCGGCTGCCGTAGAGCTCCATCGAATCGGTAAAGACGGTGAGGACGATGTCGTGCTCGTCCATCTCGTACCAGCGGGCCAGCTTGATGGCCGAGAGGGTGTTGGCGATACTGGAGATGCCCAGCAGATCGAGGCGCTCTACCAGGGTTGAGGGCACACCCTGCTGCACCAGGTAGGCGCGGCCGACCGGCTCGTTGAACAGGCGCACCAGGTGCATGCAGGCTTCGTCGTCGATGGCCATGACCACGTCGGTGTTCTTGATGTTGTGGATCCAGGGGACATGCTTGTCGCCGATGCCCTCGATGCGGTGGCCGCCAAAGCCGTTGAGCAGCAGGGTGGGGCACTGGAGCGCTTCGCTGGCGGCAACCTTGCTGGTCGGGAATCGTTCCTTCAAATAGTCGCCGCAGCCGATGGTGCCGGCCGAGCCGGTGGTCAGCACGACGCCACGGTAGGTATCACGGGGCCCCATCTCTCGCTCCAGCACCTCTTGCATAGCGTGGCCGGTGATCTCATAGTGCCAGAGGTAGTTGCCAAACTCTTCGAACTGGTTGAAGATGTAGACCTCATCGCCACGGGTGCGCTTCAGTTCCCAGCATTTGTCAAAGATCTCTTTGACGTTGCTCTCGCAGCCGGGGGTGGCGATGACCTCGCCGGCCAGGCGGGAGAGCCACTCGAAGCGTTCGCGGCTCATCTCTTCGGGGAGAATGGCGATGGACTCGCAGGCCAGCAGGGCGGCGTTGTAGGCGCCGCCGCGACAAAAGTTGCCGGTCGAGGGCCAGACCGCCTTCTGCTGCGTGGGGTCGAACTGGCCGGTGACCAGCCGCGGCACCAGGCAGCCGAAGGTCGCGCCGACCTTGTGCGCGCCGGTGGGGAACCACTTGCCGACCAGGGCGATGATGCGCGCCGGCACGCCGGTCAGCGCTGGCGGCAGCTCCAGGTAGTTGACCCCGCCAAAACCGCCGCCGTGGGCAACTGGCTCATTCTTCCAGGTGATGCGGAAGAGGTTGAGCGAGTTCACATCCCACAGCCCAACCTCTTTGAGGCGGGCCTGGATGGCGGGGGGAATCCGCGACGGGTCCTTCATCTGCGCAAAGGTGGGGATGATGATGTTGCGCTCGCGAGCGCGTTGGACCGTTCTCTTCAGTTGTTGGGGGTGAATGGTCAGGTCGATCATACGTCTTTCCTCTTTCAATCGTCCAGGATCAGTCGGTCGGCGTCCTCAGGGACGATGACTTCCAGGTTGCTGTCTGCGCGGGCTTCGTCGATGAGGATGTTGGGCCGGTCGCTCACGGCGGGGCCGAGGTGGACCAGGGCCAGGCGGCGGGCGCCGGCGTGGCGCGCCATCTCGCCAGCCTGGCGGGCGGTGCTGTGAAAATGGATCGAGGGGTCAAAGTGGGGCTGGAGCACCGCGCTGAACGACGCCTCGTGGATGAAGAGATCGCAGTTGCGGGCCATCTCGACAGTGGCGGGGTTGGGGATGGTGTCGGTGGCAAAGGCGATCGAGGGGCCGTCGGCAAACTCCCAGCGCGCGCCCAGCGTGACGGCGCCGGGCGGGTGGGGTACCCGCTGCGTCTCCAGGATGACGCCGGGGGCAATTTCGTTTCTCTCGACGCGGTTTTCTGCCAGTTCGTGCCACTCGGTGTTGGCCAGCAGCGCATCGAGGCCGGGGTAGACCACATCCCACAGATGTTTGAGCTGGCGGAGCGTGGTTTTCCCGGCATAGATGTGCAGGGGGTTGACGGTGTCGATGCGGTTGAGGGCTAACATGGGGAAGCCGAGGGTATGGTCGCCGTGGAGGTGGGAGACAAAAACGTGTTCGATGTCCGTCGCTTTGTAGCCTGAACGGGCCAACTGGTACATAATGGGCGGTCCCACCTCAACCAGAATGCGAAACCCTGGGCGTTCGATGATAAAAGCCAGGTTGGTGCGGCGAGTCGTGGTAAAGGCGCCGCTGGTGCCCAGGAAGACGATCTCGGTCACCTCTCCCTGCTCGCAAGTGCCTGCTCGACGGCGTGCAATGTCGGCTCGACAACCGTTGGCTGTGTGTGCACCCCCTTGCGCACGCTGGCGATGTCCTTGAGGCCAGAGCCGGTGGCCAGGACAACAACGCGCTCATCGGCGGCGATGTGGCCTGCCTGGACGGCCTTGACCAGCCCGGCGTAGGCGGCAGCGGCGGCCGGCTCGGCAAAGACGCCGCAGCCCTGGGCCAGCGCAGGGATGGCGGCCAGGATCTCCTCGTCGCTGACACGGATGAACCTGCCGCCTGTCTCGCGCACCGCGCGCAGCGCCTTGATGCGGTCGCGCGGCAGGCCGGCGACGATGCTGTCGGCGACCGAGTGGGCCGGCACGGGGGTCATTTCCCAGCCCTCCAGACCGCGCTCCCAGGCATCGACGAGGGGGGCGGAACCGCTGGCCTGGACGCCGATGAGGCGGGGCATGCGCTCGATCCAGCCCAGCGCCAGCAGGTCGCGCAGCCCCTTGTGCACCCCGCCGATGATGCAGCCGTCGCCGACGGGGATGAGGAGCACGTCGGGCGCGTTCAGGCGACCGGCGCTTTGCGTCTGGCGGCTGGTGAGCTGCTCGCAGATCTCGTAGGCGGCGGTTTTCTTGCCCTCGGTCATATAGGGGTTGTAGGCGGTGTTGCGGTTGTACCAGCCAAAGGCGCGGGAGGCTTCCAGGCACAGCTCGAAAGCCTGGTCGTAGGTGCCATCGACCAGGAGGACGGTGGCGCCGTAGGCCAGCAGTTGGGCCACTTTGGCCTCTGGGGCGGTGCGGGGGACAAAGATGACGTTGGGTTGAGCGACGGCGGCGCAGAGGCCGGCCAGGGCGGCGGCGGCATTGCCGGTGCTGGCGGTGGTGACCATAGCGGCCTGGCGTTCGCGGGTCTTGAGCACGGCGATGGCCGAGGCGCGGTCTTTGAAGGAGGCGGTGGGCTGGCGGCTGTCGTCTTTGACCCAGAGGTGGCGCAGGCCGAGGGCGGCGGCCAGGCGCGGGGCGCTGTAGAGCGGCGTCCAGCCGACGGTGGCCAGGGTCGTATGTTCGACCAGGCGGCGGGCTGCGGCGGCGTCGACGGGGAGGAGGGGCAGGTAGCGCCAGATCGAAGGCGGGGCGTTTTCGGCCAGCCTGCGCGGGTTCAGGCGGCGCCGAATCTTTGCATAGTCATAAACGGCGTCGAGGGTGCCGTCATCGCCGTGGCGGGGGCAGACGTACTCGACCTTGTCCGGCTCGTATTCGGCGCCGCAGATGGTGCATTTCAGGCCAAGGATGTGGCTCATTACGGGACGATCCACGTCCCCGTCTCGCCGCGCAGGGCGCGGGCGATGTTCGGCGGGTCGGTGATCAGCGCCTCCTTGCCGCCCGCTTCCAGGAACCAGATGATCGCCTGAATCTTGGGCAGCATGCTGCCTTTGGCAAAGTGGCCCTCGGCCATATACTGCTTTGCCTGGGCCAGCGTCATGCGGTCGATGGCCTGCTGGTTGGGCTTGTTATAGTTCAGGTAGACCTTTTCGACGGCGGTGGAGATGAGGAAGAGGTCAGCCTGGATGGAGCGGGCCAGCAGGGAGGAGGCATAGTCCTTGTCGATGACCGCGGCGGTGCCGACCAGGTTGCCCTGCTCGTCCTCGATCACCGGGATGCCGCCGCCGCCGACGGTGATCGTGACCATGCCGGCGCGCAGCAGTTCGCGCACCGCATCCAGTTCGACGATGCGCTGGGGGAGGGGGGAGGCAACCACCCGTCGCCAGCCGCGTCCGGCATCCTCGACGACGGTCCAGCCCTCCTTCTCGGCGCGCTCGCGGGCCTCTGCCTCGTCCATAAAGCCGCCGATGGGCTTGGTCGGGTTCTGGAACGAGGGATCGTTGCGGTCGACCACCACCTGGGTGACGACGGTGACGGCCTGCTTCTCGATCCCCCGTCGCCTGAACTCGTTGCGCAGATTCTGTTGCAGGGCATAGCCGATGGCCCCCTGCGAGTCAGCGCCGCAGGCGTCCAGCGGCACCTCGTGCATGCCGGCGACCTTGTGCGCGATCTCCGAGCGGCGGAGGATAAAGCCGACCTGGGGGCCATTGCCGTGGCCGATGGCCACGTCCCAGCCCTGCTCGATCATATCGGCGATGTGGAAGCAGGTTTCTTTTGCTGCCTGATACTGGTCTTCTACTGTCTGATGGTCCTTGTCCTTGATCAGCGAGTTGCCGCCGATCGCCACAACCGCGAGCTTTCTCGTCATTCTTTGTGTCTCCGTATCACATCGTCAGTGCCATTACCGCCTTCTGCACGTGCAGGCGGTTCTCGGCCTGGTCGTAGACCACCGAGTTCGGGCCGTCGATCACGCCGTCGGTGACCTCGATGTTGCGGTCGGCCGGCAGGGGGTGCATGTAGATCGCGTCGGGTTTGGCCAGCGCCATCTTGCGCTCGTCGGTGATCCAGTGGGAGTATTTGGCGATGATGCGGGCGCCCTCGTCGGGGTCGGGCGTATGGACCATGGCGCCCCACGACTTGGCGTAGATGATGTCGGCGTCCTTGAAGGCGGCTTCCATATCGTCCACCACCTCAAAGCCGACGCCGAAGCGGCGCGCCTGCTGGCGGGCCTGCTCCATGATCTCCGGCATCAGGCGGAACTCGGGCGGGTGGGCCAGCACCACGTCCAGCCCGAAGCGCGGCATCTGCAGCACCAGCGATTGCGGCACCGACATCGGTTTCTGGTACGAGGCGGCGTAGGCCCAGGAGACGACCATCTTTTTGCGGCGCAGGTCGCGGCCCTTCTTTTCGACGATGGTCATCAGGTCGGCCAGGCATTGGAAGGGGTGGTAGATGTCGCACTGCATGTTCAGCACCGGCACGCGCGCGTAGCGGGCGACGTCGCTGATGTAGCGGTTGCCCACGCCCCAGTCCACGTGGCGGATGGCGATGCCGTCAAAGTAGCGGCCAAAGATCTCGCCGATCTCTTTGGGCGTGTCGCCGTGGGCGATCTGGGTGGTGCGGCTCTCGATGAAGGCGCCGTGTCCGCCCAGTTGGGCGATGCCGGCCTCGAAGGAGCCGCGCGTGCGCGTGCTGCTGAAGAAGAACAGCATCGCCAGCACCTTGTCGCGCAGGTAGGGATGCGGCTCGTTCAGCGCCCGCTTGCGCTTCAGGTCAAAGGCCACATCGAGGACGGTTTCCACTTCCTCTTTGCTGAAATCCAGGTCGCCGATCAGGTCTCGGCCGTGAAGATAGGTTTGCATACAGAGTCTCCTTGAGAAAGTCTATGACTTTTTTTCTAATCTGGAAAATCATACGGAAGTAGCGCAGGATGCTCTCTTGGGGGGGAAAGCAGCGGCAGATCGTGCTCGAGCATCTCACGCTCAGCTTCGTTGAGGGCGCGGTAGGCTGCTGCCCATTCCTTCACGCTCATCCTGGCCATCTCTGGTTCTGGTCAGTTCACTCCATCGCCCCCAGCACTGAGGCGAGCAACGCCATGCGCATGACCACGCCGTAGAAGGCTTCCTGCCAGTAGCGCGACCAGCGGGTGCTGTCCACGTCGGTGGGAATCTCGTCCATGCGCGGCAGGGAGTGGAGCAGGATCGCGCCGGGTTTGGCTTTCGTCTCCAGCAGCTCGCGGGTGATCTTGTAGTTGGCCGGCGTCCGGCCGACGTCGCCCGTGCGCTCGTCGCGCGATTTGGTATAGTCCGGCTGCACCACCGGCTCGACCAGGATGACATCGGCTTTGTGGATGACCTGCTCGACGTGTTCGGCCTCGCTAAAGTCGAGGCTGTACTGGCGGAGCTCGGCCTTGAACTCGGGCGTCAGCGCCATCTCCGGCGGGGCGATGAAGGTGATCGGGCAGTCGAACTGGGTCAGCGCATAGCCCAGCGAGTGCATCGTGCGCATGCGCATGTCACCCACGGCCAGCCAGGTCAGGCCGTCGATGCGACCCTTTTCCTGCAAGACCGTGTACAGATCGGTCAGGATCTGGGTGGGGTGCTCGCCCCAGCCGTCGCCGCCGTTGATGACGGGGATCGAGGCCCAGCGAGCCGCCTCGTGCGGCGCGCCCTGCTGGAAGTGGCGCATGACGATCACGTCGCCGTAGTATTCCAGCATCTTGACCGTGTCCTTGATCGACTCCTGGTAAAAGTCGCCGGCGCGGGTCATCTTGGCGTCGGCGAAGCCGGTGACGTGGCCGCCCAGGCGGTGCATCGCCGCCTCGTGGGCCAGGCGCGTGCGGGTGGACGGCTGGTAGAAGGCGGTCACCAGCGTCTTTTCCCGCAGCAGGTCGCTGTTGCGGCGGCTCCTGGCGATGGGTTCCAGTTGCCTGGCGACCTCGAACAGATGGAAGAACTCCTCGCGCTCGAAATCCTTGAGCGAAAGGATGTCACGACCGGCGAAACTGCGCATTGATTGTACCCTCCTGTTTGTGTAATCTGTGTAATCTGTGGCTGCCGCGCGATGTGCAGCGACACAGGCTTGTAGGAGTTTTTTGTCTTTTCGGCTTTGTTCAGGGTAAGCTCGGCGCTTCGCGCCTCAGAATGACATTCGCAGAAGCTATGAGCATGCAGTTGGTCTCCAGTTTGAGCAGTTACCTGTCTTCTGTGCTCAGAAGGTTCAGTATAACGTATCTTGGCGACTTGTCAAGAAAAGTCGCTGCGCCAACTGCTCCAACACTCGCCGTGCCCGCGTCGCCCTTGCCCAGGTGATGGCATCAAGCAGAGTGGATTTACCGGCGCCGTTGTCGCCGCTCAGGCAGGCGACATGGAGTCCGGTGAAGTCCACCGTTGCCTGGCGATAGCCCATGAAGTTGGTGAGAGAGACGCTGAGGGATCATGCCGGTTGCTGCTGGGTGATGCAGTGGATGTTCCCGCCGCCCAGGAGGATTTCCCGCGCCGGGACGCCAACCACGCGTCGCTCCGGGAGCAACCGCTGAAGGGTCGCCAGCGCTTCGGCGTCATGGGGATCGTCGAAGGTGGGGACGATAGCGCCACCGTTGCAGAAGTAGAAGTTGATGTACGAAGCGGCCATGCGGTCGCCGGCCTGGCGCGGGAGCGTGCCCTCTACAGCGTCCACGCCTTCGGCTTCCTCGCGGGTGATGATCACCGGGTCCGGCTGGTGAATCTTGTGGACCGTCAGTTTTCGCCCCCTGGCGTCGGTGACCGACATCAGATAGTCCAGGGCCTCGGCGGAGCGCTCGTACTGTGGGTCGGCGTTGTCATCCGTCCAGGTCAGGGCAACTTCGCCGGGGCGCAGGAAGCACGCCAGGTTATCCACATGGCCGGTGGTCTCGTCGTGGTAGACGCCCCGCGGAATCCACAGGACCTTTTCGACGTTGAGGTATTCCTTCAGGTAGTTCTCGATCTCGTCCTGCGTCAGCTCGGGATTGCGGCCCGGGCTGAGAAGGCATTCGGCAGTGGTGATGCAGGTCCCCTCACCGTCCACGTGGATCGAGCCGCCTTCCAGTACGATGGGCGCCCGGTAGCGGTCCAGGCGCTCGATCTCCAGCACCTTCGGCGGGACCGCGTCGTCCAGGTCCCAGGGGAAGTACAGGCCGTTGTACAGGCCGCCCCAGGCGTTGAACTTCCAGTCAATCCCGCGCACCTCGCCCTGGCCGTTGATGACGAACGTCGGGCCGCAGTCGCGCATCCACGCGTCGTTGTTGGAGATCTCGACCACGCGCACTTCAGGCGGGAGCATCTGACGGGCGTTGGCGTACTGGCTGTGGTTGACGCCCATCGTCACCCGCTCGAACTGCGCGATCGCGCGTGCCACGGCAGCGAAGGCCCTTTGCGCCGGTTTCGCCCCCAGCCGCCAGTTATCGGGGCGCTGCGGCCAGAGCATCCACGTCCCGGCGTGAGGGGCAAACTCAGCCGGCATCCAGAAGCCATCAGCGCGAGGGGTCGAATCGCACAACCGCGCCATCTACGCCTCCTTCCTGGAGATCAGCAGGAGCACCTCGCCGACGACCAGCGTGACGAGTACACCCACCAGGATAGGGGCGGCATAGGACCAGTCAATCGGCTCGCCGGGGACCCAGATGAAGAAGACGATGGCCTGAAGGATGAAGAGCAATCCCAGAATGGACGCAGCCCAGGCCAGAGGCTTCCCGCCGGGGAAGGTATAGGGGCGCCTGGCATGCGGGTCGGCCGCGCGCAGTTTCAGGAACGCCGGATAGAGCATCAGGTAGGGCAGCAGAAAGACGATGGACGAGAAGGCGAAAAGCGTCCAGAACAGGTCCTCGTTGCTGCCGGCCAGCAAGCCATAGACGATGACCACCAGCGTGGAGACGATGCCGGTGATGAGGTACGCGCCGACTGGGGTTTTGTTGACCGGGTGCAGCCGGCCGAAGATCGCGGGCAGCGTACCCTCCTCGGCGGCCTGCGCCGCTGTGCGGTTGGCGCCCATCGTCCAGGTGACCATGTTGGCGAAGAAGGTGTACAGCGCGCCGATGCCGAGCACGATGACTGCCACCGTGCCGATCACCGAACTGCCGAGCACCGCCTGGAGCGTGTCCACGATGCCGGAGACCAGGCCGAGCTGGTCGAGCGGCAGGGCCAGCAGCATGCCGACGGTGGCGAAGAGGTAGAAGAAGGCGATCAAAACTCCGGCGGTGATGATGGCCTTTGGCACGTCGCGCCCCGGGTTTTTCATCTCCTCGCCCGCGCCGGACATCAGTTCAAAGCCCAGGAAGTTGTAGACGATGACCGGCAGGAAGGCCAGGCCAGCATCCCAGGTGGGAAGCATCGCCGTGAAGGACATGTCGTTAGCCACACCGTTGCGCAGGGCGAAGATGACCCCGCCGATGCCCAGCACCATGATGATCACCGCCTTGACGATCGCGCCGACGTTCGGCACCCACTTGCCGATCTCCAGGGTGATGATCCCGATCAGCACGGTGATCCAGGTCATCACGATGCCGATGACGATGATCCACGTCAGGCTCATCTCCGGGAAGAACAGTTGGGCGAAGACGCCAGCGAAGAGGACGTAGACCGAGGGCATCCACAGGGCGACGTTGATCCAGTAGTACCAGGTCGTGCGGGCGGCCCACTTCTCCCCGAAGGCACGCCGCACCCAGACATAGATGCCGCCCTGCTGCGGGTAGGTGGAGCCCAGTTCGGCGGTGATCAGACCATAGGGGATGAAGAACAGCAGCAGGGTGATGATATACCAGGAAACGGACGAAGCGCCGATGGAGGCCGAGGCGGCCAGCGTGTCGAGCACGATGATGGCGCAGATGGAGAACAGAGTCATGTCCAGCCCGCGCAGGACCCTCTTGAATCCTTTCGTTCGAGTTTCAGCGGTCATCTTTTCTTACCTCCTGGAATCTGGATGAGCCAACAGCGCCTCGATCTGCCCCTGATGGTATGCCTTCAGTTCTTCCGAGGGCCGCTTGAGGCGTGGGTAGATCAGATAGGCCAGCAACCCCTTCTCGGTGTGCAGGCGATTCTCGGATTGGTCGAAGATGATCGAGCGGGGGTGGTCCATCACCTCGTCGGTGGCTTCCACGCCGCGCGATGCGGGCAGGCAGTGCATGAACTTGCAGTGAGCGGGGGCTTTGTTGAAGAGGTCGAGGTTTACCTGGTATGTTGGCATGAAGGCAGCGCGCCGTTCGGGAATCTGGTCTTCCTGCCCCACCCACCACCACAGGTCAGTATAGATAAAGTCAGCCTGGCGCACCGCCGCTACCGGGTCGTCGGTGACGGTGAGCGTGCCGCCCGATTCGCGGCAGTTGGCTTCCGCCTGAGCGACCCAATCCGGCGGCGCCTGGTACTTCTTCGGCGCGGCATGGGTAAAGTGCATGCCCATGCGGGTGCAGATGAGCATCAGCGAGGAGAGGACATTCGTGGCGTCGCCGATGAAGGTCACATGCAGGTCTTCCAGCCGCTTCCCGGCGGGCATGTGCTCCATCATGGTCAGGACATCACAGACAACCTGGGTGGGATGGTTGTAATCGGTCAGGCCGTTGATGACGGGGACCTCGGCGTGTCTGGCCAGTTCGGTGATCGTCTGGTGCTTGAGCGTGCGGGCGAAGATGGCATCGCACATGCGCGAGAGGACTTTGGCTGTGTCGTACATCGACTCTCGCACGCCGAGGTGGATCTCGCCTGGCTTGAGGTACAGCGCGTGCCCGCCCAGTTCGGTCATCGCGACCTCGAAGGAAACCCGCGTGCGGGTAGAGGGCTCCTCGAAGATCATCGCCAGCGAGGCCCCTTCGAGCAGTTTGGGCGTGCACCCCTGCCTGTCAGCGGCCTTGATGCGGCGAGTCAGTTCGATGATGTCGAGCAGTTCCTCTTTCGTAAAGTCCTGTGTGTCAATAAAGTGTCGCAGCCTCATCATTATTTCCTCCTGCCTCGTTAGGTTAGATTTTGGTTTTTTACAGCCGGATACAGGCGTCCAGGCTTGATGCGAGCATCGGCGGTGGCGAACTGCCAGATCACTTTACTGCACGCCTTGTTGCGGTGCTCCTCCCAAGCGGCGACCTCGCGGATAAGTGTGTCCCTATCTGGAATCCGCTGTTCCAGGCATTGCGTGGATAGAGCGCACCTGACAAACAACCGGCCGTTTGGGGTCGTAGGGCCACTGATAGACGTCCAGCACGTCTCGAGTCGACGTAGCCCAGTTCGACCATCTTACGGGCCGGAGTGTTGCCGTTGCGAATCAACTGCTCAAGCTCTGTCCGTTGTTCTGCTGGATTGAGGGAAAGTATCACGTGCTGTCCGCCGCGCTTGGGGATGAGGGTCTATTGGCCGAAAACCTGGCGGAAGAACGTTTCTTGATCCAGCGAGTCTTGCCACTCGCGGTGTCGTTGCACCGAATCCAGGCGCCGTTCGCGCGGCAGCGCCAGGAAGCGGGTTGCCTCCACCGGCCCCAACGCCCGCAGCAGCGTCTCGACTGCGCGGCGGATCATTTCATCTTCCTGAAGATAGGTATGGCGCTCGGCGGTCATACCAATTCCTCCTTATCACAAAAAGCCAGCGGTGTGCCGTACCACACGGACAGGCCGACGCGGCGACACTGCCGCAGTAGCCGGTCGTCACAGGTCACGAAATCGGCCTCGGCGGCTTCGGCGAAAGCCATGTGGGCCGCGTCTGCCGGCCCGAACCCCTGCGCGGTCAAGTCCTCGGCGCGCTGGCGGACAAGCGGCAGGTCGAATGCTGGCTCTACACCGCTTTGCTGCAACAAGACGAACAAGTGGACACGCTCGGTCGCGTCGGTAATTGCGTCAATCTCTACTGCGTGGGCCGGCGAGAACACCAGGGTCAAATTGCCGGCACGAACGTGGCTGAGAATCAACTGCACGGCCTCCGCTTCTGCGCGCACCCGGATTTGTGTCGGGTCGTCGAAAGGACGGCAAAGCGCGCACACATCCAGGTAGACCAATCGTCCTGATTCAGTCATAGGCACTCCAGGGTGACAGTTATATTATAGCACAAACGGTCAGGACGTGCTCAAGGAAGCCGGCCTGGGTGCCGCGGCCTACCGCCGCCTGGGTTTCACCCGCTCAATCCCCTCCCCGGCTGGGGGAACAAGCATGGGAAGTGTGCCCATGAGTGCGCCGCCCGTTTCAGTGGAATCACCCTTCTCAGCGCTTCAATGATTCCTGCCCTGGCGCATTTCGCCTCAGCGCTGGAAAAGCAAGGTTGTCGCCAAGAATAGAGTCAATCGCTCTGTGCCTCAAGAAAGGTTGTGTCAATCGCATATACATCGCCTTGCCATTCGAAAGCAATCAAACTTCCGTCAGGCGACCACGCGACGGCATTCACGGGGCTTGCCTCGATCGGCCGCATCACAGAACCATTAGCTATATTCAAGACCACTCATAGGTCCAGGAAAGAGCTAGCCGTGTCGCGTCAGGGGACCAGGCGATCCCAGAAACGTGATTCCAAGCCTGTCCACGGGGCGTTATTCGTTGTACCTCGGATGTGACCAGAGTTGAGGGCCCATGAGATCGGCATCCCACAAGGGACAGAGCCAGGGCCACTACTGCTACCCGGGCGAATGCGACCCAGGAACTGCCTGGTTGAGGTTTCATGATTCTCTCCTGGCGGTAAGGCATACATTCCCAGCCTGCAGACCATCGTCTTGATATCATGTCCCAATCCGCCGGGCGGAGCGGAAGGAGCCAGATAAAGTAGAAAGGGCCACCTAATTGACATTGCATAGCTGTACCTGTTGAAATCCTGCGGCCTTGCGGGGTCCGGCACCACCGTATCCGCACTGACAAAGCGCCCCAGCGCCGGGTCGCGGTTTTCAGCGTCAAAGGTCTGCCCGCAGGTGGCTCTGTCCGCCGAGTGCTCTGTTGTGTTGTTGGTTTTGTCTGTGAGCAGAGGGAAAGGAGAAACGGCTACGCTTCGCCCGCCAGGACGAGAATATCCTGGTATAACTCGGCGTCGAGGCGAAAGCCCTGGGCAATCAGAGCATCAATCAGAGAACGGACAGAGGGGAGCAGGTTGCTCTGCCTGGCGCGCAACAGGATGCCGGGCGTTCCTGCCACCTCCAGCCCCAGACTTTCGGCCAGATGTCGCGCCTGGAGGTCGTCCAGTCCGGCCAGACAGCCCTGCTGCGAGTGGGCGTAAGCGATGACGGCTCGCTCGCCTGCGCCCAGACGGTTAGGAGGTAGTGCGTCCACTGTCTCTTGGGCCACCGTGATCGGCGTGATCCAGTCAAAATCGCGGGGATCAACCGTGCCCGGGCGCAGCAACCTGCCCATGTCCAACTCGAGCATCACCACGTCCGGTACGTAGAGCTGGGAAAAGAGCGCGGGCAGCAAATCGATGCAGTCGATGCGCCCCAGGTAGAGGAGCACGGTCGTGTCACACACCAGGGGGCGTTTAGGCACTGGTCAGCTCCCTGCGCAGGTCGTCACTGCTGATCTGGGAAACAGGGATACCATAGTCGGCGCACAGGTCAAGAAACATCACGCGCGGCACTCCAGCCATTTCCGCTGCTGCACCTGACGACAGCTTGCCGAGCCGAAATAGCATCAGCGCCGTGTACAGGCGCATGTCGCGGGCCAGCTCTTCCGTCGTGCGGTTGAGCATCTGCCGGATCTCGCCCGGAACGGGGACTATCAGGTACTCTTGCATGGCATTACCTGCTTTCAGGTGTATTATATCATGGTGCGCTTCTCACGCCAAGCCGCTTTGCCAGTCAACGTGCCCTCGCGCCACCGCGACTCCCCAAAGGGAGTGTACAACTGCCGCCCCGCGACCGCGCCATCCTCAGCGGTCACCAGGCTGGTCGAGCCGAGAAGATCCGCGTGCAGGTAGTATACCACATCCTGCGTCGCCGACACAACCCGCATCGCCACCCGCTGCAACCCGGCGTAGTCAATGCTGCGGCTGATGGTCGCCGAGGCGCCGATCTCGACCTCGAACAGCTTGCCCACATAGGCGGTCTGCGAGCCGCCCGCCGCGACCGGCAGCACGCGCTGGCCGTTGCCGTCGTAGACGAAGCGGGTCGCGGCGAGCAGGCGGTTTTCGGCGTCAAAGGTGTGGGTGTAGAGCGCGCTCGTCGGGTCGTGGTAAGCATAGGCCGCGCCAGCGAGCGGCCCGGTCGGAGACCGGCTGCAGCAGGGGGAGCTGTACGGCCAGGCGCTCGACTGCCCGCTGCTGGCGAAGACCAGGAGGGGTACGGCCTCGGCCTGCAGGCGGGCGCATATTGACGATGTACCTATCCTGTGCTATGATGCCGGGTGGAGGAGAATCGCGATGAACGGCCAGGCGATGACCAAAGAACGGATCGTGGCCATGCTCGATGAGCTGCCGCCAGAACACCTGCACGAGGTACAGCAATTTCTCGACTTTCTCCGTTTCAAAAGCCAGGAGGGAGCCGAGCGATCCGCCGTCGCGCTGGGTGGCCTTCTGGAAGGCTACCATTTCGATGAGGAGAAGATCGCTCGGGCGCGGCGTGAGATGTGGGCCCGTGTGGCTCAGGAGGCTGAATGAGCGACTACGTCACCGACACGCACGCTCTGCTGTGGCATCTTTCGCGTGACCGTGCTCTTTCGGCAACAGCCGCCGACCTTTTCCGCCGGGCTGACGAGGGCGGGGTTGGAATAGTCATTCCAAGCATCGTCCTGGTCGAGGTGGTTTACCTTTGTGAGCGCGAACACGTGCCATCGGATCGGGTGGATCGCGTATTGGCTCTGACCGGCGCTCCGGGTAGTCGCTACCGGGTAGCCCCTCTCGACGAGGCTGTCGTTCAAGCATTGCGACGGATCCCGCGTCAGCGTGTGCCAGAGATGCCTGATCGCATCATCGGCGCGACGGCGCTGTGCCTGGGCCTGCCGTTGATCACCCGCGACAGCGAATTAGCGAGCAGTGGGTTGCTTACCTGCGTGTGGTGACCAGGCCTGATGGTGCGTGACCTCCTTGTCCTTGCTCCAGGAGCTGGCGCAGCCACACGCTGCCGGCGGACCGCGCGTTTCTACGGATGTCTGCTCGTCTGTTGCACGGGCAGGGAGCGCACGCGAATCCCTTGTTCGCTAACGCTGACGAGAGCCCCGGCTTCCAGTGATGCGGCGAAGCGCAACAGCACTTCCGCCAGTGGTGGTTGACCCGACTCGGCCGCATATCGGCCAACCGCAAAGTGATCACGCTGGGGACACGGCCCTGGCTAACAGCGACGATCCGGCTGAAGTCAAGATCGTGGGTCAGGATCACACGCCCCTCGGCAAAAGCCTTCTCGACGATCTTCTCGTCGCTCATCCGCTGCAGTCCCTCATCGCGCAGGTGAACCGCATCGTATCCCCTGGCGCGGAGAAAGACGGCAGTGCTGCTGCTTATGCCCATGTCGAGCAGAAACTTCACGCGGGGACTCCTGCAGGGATGTAGAGGACATCCTCAGCAGCCCAGGCCGCGTATTGCAGGGCCTGCTGGACATCTTCCAGTTCCAGATCGGGGTACTCGGCGACAATTTCTTCCGGCGTCATGCCATGGGCGACCAGGTTGACGACCAGGGCGACGGAAATGCGCATCCCTCGGATGCACGCCCTGCCGCCGAGGATCTCTGGGTCGAAAGTAATGCGGTCGAAACCGAACATGGCTCCACCCCCTGGCTCTGGGCGACGCGGCCTTCCGCTGTGGACAGGTCACGCTCGCCGCCGGTGAGCACATGGCTATTCTATCACATTTGCCTGCGAGCGTCCAGTGTCCTGCTTGCCCGCATCGCCACGCGCTGCGACCCGGCGTAGTCAATGCTGCGGCTGATGGTCGCCGAGGCGCCGATCTCGACCTCGAACAGCTCGCCCACGTAGGCGGTCTGCTCCCTCTACCTCCTCCCCTCTCCCGCAGAGGGTGCTTAAAAGAGTGTTCCCTCCCACCGCAGAGGCGCAGAGAACGCAGAGGAATGATAAAAACTCAGCGGCCTCTGCGTCTCTGCGGTGCAAATCAAGACTTTTTCAGCACCCTCCCGCAAGCGGGAGAGGGGAGGAGCCAGGGGGTGGGGTGAGCCTCCCCCCCAGGGTCTGCCCGAGATGCGGCTCGGTTGTGCCCTGGCCAAAGTCGGATAGAATGGAGAGAAACCTGAACCTGGGGAGGAAAAATGTCTCGTCGCCTGTTGCCCTGGAGCATCCTGATTGTTTTGCTCTTCTCCTCTGTCTTGCCTGTCCACAGCCAGCCAGCCGCAGAGGGCCCGGCTCTGCTCTACGTCTCCCTGGCGACGCCGGATGCCCTGAGCCGCTTCCAGGCCAGCGGCCTGCCGGCCTACGCTCACCTCTACGGCCGGCAGGAAGAGTACCTGCTGGCGGGAGCCGACGCTGCCGGCCGCAGTCGCCTGGCGTCGCTGGCCCTGCCTGTTCGCGTCCTCGATGCCGATACCGGCGCGGCTTCCTATTTCCTGGTGTTGCCGCCGCGCGCCCAGCCGCGTCCCAAATGGGAGCTTTATGGCAGACTTTTGCTCGACGATGGCTTCCAGGTGCTGCTGCGCGCTGCCCCGGCTGACGCCGAACGGCTGGCTGCGTCGGGCGCCGAGATTGCCTATCTGGCGCTGCAGCCCATCTCCCTCGCCCCCCGCCAGGGAGTGACTGTCCCCACCGCCGTCCAACCCGACCCTCTTGTCTCGCAGATGCTGAGCCAGGTCGAGACGACAACGCTCTATCAGTACGAAGCATGGCTGACCGGCGTCCAGCCAGCCACGATTGGCGGTTCGCCCTACACCATCCTCACCCGCAACACCACCAGCGGCACGCCGATCCAAAAGGCCACCCAATTTGCCTACGAGCACTTTCAGAACCTGGGGCTGAACGTGACCTATCACAACTGGAGCCTGTCGGGCTATTCGGGCCGCAATGTCATTGCCGCGCTGCCGGGGGAGATAGCGCCCGATGACATCCTGATCATCTGCGCCCACATCGACGACATGCCGTCCGGCGCAGTGGCGCCCGGCGCCGATGACAACGCCAGCGGTTCGGCGGCTGTCCTCCTTGCCGCTGACATCCTCAGCCAGTACCGCTGGGGTTGCACGCTCCGCTTTGCTCTGTGGACCGGCGAGGAGCAGGGGCTTTTGGGCAGCCGGGTCTATGCCCAGCAGGCTGCCGCCGCCGGCGAAAACATCCTCGGCGTGCTCAATATGGACATGATCGCCTATAACTCGGATTCGCTGCCCTATCTCGACCTCTATGCCCGCAGTACGGTCCCCGGTTCGGTGGCTATGGCCAATCTCTTTGCCGATGTCGTCGCTGCCTATGACCTCGATCTCGACCCCGACATTTTCATCAACGCCTCGTTGGGCAACTATAGCGACAACAAATCTTTCTGGGATCAGGGTTATGCGGCCATCCTGGCCATCGAGGACAATGATGATTTCACCCCTTACTACCACACAACCAACGATCAACTCTCCACGCTGAATATGGGCTATTTCACCGAGTTCGTCCGCGCCTCGCTGGGCACCTTTGCTCATATGGGCTGCCTGCTTGCCGACACCGGCTACCTCGACGGCACGGTGACCGACGCCGAGAGCAGCGCACCGCTGCCTGATGCGACGGTTGTGGCTGCCGATGCGGCTGGCTTTGAGTTTCCTGCCGTTACCAACAGCAGCGGCTACTACAGCCGCACTCTGTTGACCGGCCTCTATACCGTGACCGCGTCGGCTTACGGTTATCTGCCTGCTGTGATCCCTGCTGTCTCCATCGTCACGGACACGGTCACGCACCAGGATATTGCCCTTCAGCCTGCCCCTTCCTGGGTTGTCTCTGGCACAGTGACCCAGGCAGGGAGCGGCATTCCGCTGGCTGCCACGATCAGCTTCCGCCCATCGCCCGTCACGACGACGGCGGAGCTGTGGAGCGGCTTTTACACGGCGACGGTTTCCCAGGGCACGTATACCGTGCGTGTAGAGGCAACGCGGCATCGCCCGGTCGAGCAGGCGGTCGTGATCGACCGCGACCAGACTCTGGATTTTGTGCTCGATCCCATGCCCTGCATTCTTCTGGTCGATGACGACAACAACAGCCCCGACGTGCGTCCCTATTACCGCGCCGCACTGGACAGTTTGGGTTACAGCTACGATGTCTTTGATGTCGGCGGCGGGAGCGGCAACGGGCCGTCCCTGGAAACGATGGCAGACTATCGCCATGTGCTCTGGTTCTCCGGCGACCAGTACTCAACCACCACGCCCAAGGCCGGCCCCAACGCGGCGGATGAGGCGGCCCTGGCTGCTTATCTACAGGGCGGCGGGCATCTCTTCCTCTCCAGCCAGGACTATTTGTACGATATGGGGCTGACCAGCTTTGGGCGGGACTATTTGGGCGTTGCTGGCTATACCAACGATGAGGGGAACGCCACGCAGATGGTCGGCGTGGCAGGCGACCCCATTGGCGATGGCCTGGGTCCTTACCCGCTGACCTACCCCTCCGGTTTCAGCGACTATGGCGATATCCTTTCTCCTGCTTCAGGAGCTTCGGTTGCCTTCCGCAGCAGCGCGGCGGGGAATCGTCTGGTGCTCGATAAAGATGGCGGGGCCTGGCGGACGGTCTTTTTTGCCACGTCATGGGTGCCGGTCTATGCCCACAGCTCAGCCAACGGCACGGCGGTGATGGAACGCATCATCGAGTGGTTTGGCGGCTGCAGCGCAGAGACGGGCCAGTTGCAGGGGCAGGTGGTCGACGAGCAACAGGGGACGCCTCTCCCTGCTGTTGAGCTGACTGTCGAGCCGCAGCTCTTGCCGGCTCAGCTTACCGACTCCAGCGGGCGCTATACGATGACCCTGCCGGGCGGCTATTATGCGCTCACCGCTGCGCGGCCCGGCTATGTCACCACGACGGTGCCGACGGTGCTGGTCCTGCCAGGCCAGAGCACGGTCCTGGACCTGGCCCTGCAGCGCCAGAAGGTGCTCCTTTACCTGCCGCTGCTTTGGGTGGGGGAGGGAGGCGTCCCTTGAGGGCCATTGCAACAGCTTGTGTCCGTCTTCAACTTGCGCTATACTGGGGTTGAACTGGCAGAGGGGGCCAGGCGCTGAATGGCTGTTGAGGTGCACAACCGCTATCGCGTCCTGCAAAAGCTAGGCGAGGGCGGCATGGGGGCGGCCTATCTCGTCGAGGACTCTTTGCGCGACAATCAGCTCATGACGCTGAAAAAGGTGCACCCCGGCCTGCTGAGCGAGCGCGACCTGGCCCAGTTCGGGCACGAGTTCGCCGTCCTCAGCCGGCTGCGCCATCCCAACGTGGTCAGGGTCTATGACTTTGACGCCCAGGAGCTTTGCTTCACGATGGAGTACGTCGCGGGCGAGGACCTGGCTGCGCTGGCCCTGCGCCGCTTCTCCGAAGCGCCTGCCAGTTACGACTGGCTCTACGATGTCATCGCCCAGCTTTGCCGGGCCTTGCAGTACATCCACTCGCGCGGCCTCATCCACTATGACCTCAAGCCATCCAACATCCGCATCACCCCCGAAGGCCAGGTCCGGCTGATGGATTTTGGTCTCATCGGCGAGCCGCGCGGCGAAGGCCAGGTCCGGCTGCGCGGCACGCCGGAGTACGTCGCCCCCGAACTGGTGCGCGGCGATCCGGTGGACCGGCGGGCCGATCTCTATTCGCTCGGCATCACGCTGTACGAGGTGACCACGGGCCGCCTTCCCTTCGCCGCCGAAACGACCGCCGAGGTGCTGCGCCAACAGGTAGAGGCCACGCCTGACCCGCCTCGTCGCTTTGCCCCCTATCTTCCCGCTCCGCTGGAGGCGCTCATCCTCAAGCTGATGGCCAAAGACCCGGCCAGGCGCTTTGCCAGCGCCGCCGAGGTGCTGCAAACCCTCAATCAGCAGGCCGGTCTGGCTTTCCCCTTGGAGACCCGAGAGACGATGCCCGGCTATATCGCCAGCGGCAATTTTGTCGGGCGAGAGGTGGAACTGGCCCGCCTGCAGGGCCTGCTGATGCGCGCCATCCACGGGCACGGCCAACTGGTCCTGGTCACCGGCGCTGCCGGCGTGGGCAAAAGCCGCCTCGTCAGCGAGCTCAAGCTGCGCGCCCAGGTGCAGCGCGTCTTTGTCTGCGAGGGGAGCTGCCACGAGCAGGTGCGGCGACCCTTCGGCCCCTGGCTCTCTATCCTGGAGCAGCTCATCGTCCACCAGCGCCCGCGCAGCCCGGAAACGCTGCGCGTCTACGGCCCCTCGCTGTGCCGCCTGATGCCCGAACTGGCTGAACAGCTTGGCCCGTTTGCCGGGGGCGGTGAGCTGCCTGCCGACAGGGGGAGCCTGCTGGACGCCGTGGCGCGCTTTCTGCTGGCCTGCGATCAGCCGCTGCTCCTGGTGCTGGAAGACCTGCACCATGCCGACGCGGGAACGATCGAGCTGCTCGATTTCCTGGCCCGACGCGCTGCCCAGGCCCGCTGGCTCCTCTGCGGCCTCTACCGCGAATACGGCATCGACGAGACCCACCCCCTGACCGCGCTGGCGCGCCAGGCCCGCCTGCTCGACCGCACTCAGCAACTGCGGACGCCGCCGGCCGATCAGCCGTATGACTTGCTGCACCTGGACACGCTCTCCGAGAGCGAGACCGCCGCGCTGGTCCAGTCGATGTTGGGCGTCAGCGAACTGCCCGCCGGCTTGCTGCCCCGCCTGATGGCGCAGACGGATGGGACGCCGCTCTTTGTCGAAGACGTGATGCAGAGCCTGGTCGAAGAAGGGCTGCTGCACTATGACGGCCAGAGCTGGCGCGTCGATGTCGAGGGCCTCCAGCGCACGCCGGTCAGCATTATGGAGGCGGCGCAGCGGCGGGTGAGCCGCCTGGACAGGGAGAGTCTGGAGCTTTTGCAGTGGGCTGCCGTGATGGGCCACTCGCTCGACCTGCGCGTTCTGGCAGCGGTGTGCGACGTCGAGGTCGATGACCTCACCCGTCACCTGAACCAGGCGGTGCGGCATCACGTTCTGACCGCCGGGGAACGGGCGGGAGAGACGGTGTACCATTTCGGCACCGACCAGGTGCGCCAGGCGATCTGTCAGACGCTCTCCCCGGCCGAGCAGAGGAAGCGCCATCGCCGCATCGGCCAGGCGATGCAGCGGCTGTACGATGAAGCCCAGGTCGCCGAGAGCCTCTCCTGCCACTTTGAGCAGGCGGAAGATTGGGCGCAGGCGCTGCGTTACGCCCGCCTGGCTGCCGACAGGGCGCGTCAGGCCAACGCGGTCGAGCGGGCGGCGCAGCTCTACGAGCGGGCGCTCTCCTTCCTCCGCCAGCATCCCCCGCTGGCCGACCTGGAAAGTGAGTATGACATCGTGGCCGACCTGGAGGACTGCCATAGGGTGCTGGGTCAGCGCCAGGCCCAGCAGGCCGATCTGGAGCGGATGGCGCAGATCGCCGAGGCGCTGGATGACATGCCGCGCCGCATCCAGGTCGCCACCCGCCGCGTGGCGCTGGCGAATCAGTTGGGTGACCATGCCGAAGCGCGCCAGGCCGCCGAGGCTGCCGTGGCGCTGGCCCGCCAGATCGGCGATCAGCGCCTGGAGGTGGAGAGCCTGACAGCGCTGGGCGAGGCGTGTATCAACCTGGGCGAGTTCGAAGCCTCCCGCGCCTGTCACGAGCTGGCGCTGCGCCTCTCCCAACAGCAGGACCACCGCGCTGGCGTGGCGGTCAGCCTGCGCCGCCTGGGGGACGTGGCCCGCCGCCTCGGACATCACGCCGAAGCCCACGATGCGTATGAGCAGTCGCTGGCGATCTATCGCGCCATAGGCGACCGGCACGGCGAATGTGACGCGCTGAACGCCCTCGGCATCATCTCGACCGATTATGCCCGCGCGCGCAGCTATCACGAGCAATCGCTGGCTCTGGCCCAGGCGCTGGGCAACCTGGCCAACCAGGCCCGCTCCTCCAACAACCTGGCGATCATCTATTGGAGCCTGGGTCTCTACAGTCGGGCGCGGGAGGAGGCGGAACTGGCGGTCTCGCTCGCCCGCCGCATGCAGGAACGCTCCAGCCTGGCGGCCTATCTGGAGACCATGGGGCGCATCTATTGCGATCTGGGCGAGTACGTGCAGGCCCATCGGGCGTTGGAGGAAGGGCGCGCTGTGTCCATCGACATCGGCGACCGCTGGTCCGAGTCGCTCTACTGGATGATGCTGGGCCGCGTCGCGCTGGCGCGCGGACGTCCCCAGGAGGCCCGTGAGCTGATTCGGATGGCCTGCGAGATGCAGCGCCAGTTGGGGACGGTGGGATACCTGGCCGCTTCGCAGGGGTGGTTGGGCGCTGCGTATCTGGCGTTGGGGGATTGGGAGGCCGCTGACCGCTGCACGCTGGAGGCGGTCGCCAACCTGGAGAGCGCCGGCAATGCCGGAGATTATCGCGCCCAGGATGTCTGGTGGGTCCGTTACCAGGTGCTCAAAGCGGCGCCGGCCCGCGCGGGCGAGGCGCTGCTGGACGATCAGGCCTGGGAGGTCTTGCAGCAGGCGCGAGAGGCGATGATGGCCGGCATCGCCACGCTGAGCGACGAGGGACTGCGCCGCAACTATTTGAACCGTGTCGAGGTCAACCGCAACATCATCACCGAATGGGCGCGCCAGTCCGCCTCCCGCCGCGCTGCGGGCCACGACTCTTCTCCCGAAATCCTCACTGTTGCCGAGGCCCCGGCCCCTCTTGCCCTTGAGCTCGAGCGGGTCGAAGACCGCCTGAAGCGCGTGCTGGCGATCAGCGTGCGCATGAACGAGACCCGCGAGGTCGATCAACTGCTCGAGTACGTGATGGACCAGGTGATCGAGCTGAGCGGCGCCGAGCGCGGCTTTCTGGTGCTGTTGGACGAGAGCGGGCGGATGGAGTTTCGCGTCGCGCGCGGCATCGACCGCCAGGAGATCGAGAGCGCCCGTTCCGACATTAGCTATACGGTCATTGGCGCTGTGGCCCAGAGCAGGGAGGCGGTGCTGCTGCAGGACGCGCTGGCCGACGAGCGCTTTGGCCGCCAGAGCAGCGTCCTGGAGCTGAATCTGCGCTCGGTGCTGTGCGTGCCCCTCATCAGCCGCGATGAGCTGATCGGCATGATCTATGCGGACAACCGTTCGGTCAGCGGCCGCTTTGCCCAGACTGACCTGGACCTGATGACCATCTTTGCCAACCAGGCCGCGATCGCTATCGAGAACGCTCGCCTGTACGAAGAGAGCGTCCGCGCCAACCGCGAGTTGGAGGCCTGGGCGCGCACGCTGGAGCAGCGCGTCGCCGAACGGACGGCCGAGCTGCAACGGGCCAACGAGGGCCTCTCGCGGCGCGCCCTCCAGCTCGAGACCAGCAGCCAGGTCGGCCAGCAGGTGACCTCGATACTGGACCTGGACGAGTTGCTGACGCAGGTCGTTCATCTGATCCAGGAGCGCTTTGGCTACTATTTCGTCGGCGTCTGGCTGGTGGAGCGGGAGCACCGGCAGGTTGTCCTGCGCGCCGGCACCACGGAATTGGAGCAGAGTGCCATCCCGCTTGATGCCGCCAGCGTCATTGTGAGCGTGTGCAGGAGCGGGCAGTACCGCCTGCTCGACGACGTGCGCCAGGCAGTTGACTACCTGCACATCGACGCCCTGCCGGCGGCGCGTTCCGAACTGGCCCTTCCCCTGCGCGTGGGCGCCTCGGCGATGGGCGCGCTGGATATTCTCAGCGACGTGCCGCACGCTTTCAGCCTGGATGACCGGATGGTGCTGCAGAACCTGGCCGACCAGATCGCCATTGCCATCCGCAACGCCCAGTTGTACAGGCTGGAGCAGCGTCGCCGCCTCTTTGCCGAGTCGCTCGAACAGACAGGCCGCGTCCTTTCCAGCAGCCTCGACCTGCGCCAGGTGCCGGGCCGCATTCTGGACCAGCTCGCCGCGGTTGTGCCCTACGAGCGGGGGTCGGTCATGTTGCGGATGGAGAACGCGCTCAAGATCGTCGCCGAGCGCGGTTTTCCCAAGGAGCGCTCGGAAGAGGACCTCTACGTGCCCATCCGCGAGACGGAGGAGGACGTCTTTCAGCGCATGCTGCGCAGCCGCGCTCCCATCCTGGTCGATGACGTGTCGCTCGATCCGGGCTGGCAGCAGTTGGAGTGGCTGCCGCTGAACCGCTCGTGGATCGGCGTGCCGCTGATCTCGAAGGATCGCGTCATTGGCATGCTCTCTCTGACCCGCCGCGAGGCTGCGGCCTTTACCCCTGCCGACGTTCAACTGGTCACCACCTTTGCCGGGCAGGCGGCCATTGCCCTGGAGAACGCCAGCCTCTACGACGAGATCAGCCGCCTCAACGCCCACCTGGAGGAGATGGTCCGCCAGCGCACGGCAGAGTTGGAGCGCGCCTATCGCACGCTGGAGCAGCTCGACAAGACCAAGACCGATTTCATCGATGTGGCGGCGCACGAATTGCGCACGCCGTTGACAGTGGTGAAGGGATATGCCCAGATGCTGGCTGCGCATCCGGCGCTGAAGGAGAGCGAGGACGCCCAGTTGCTGATGCAGCGCATATTGGACGGCGAGGCGCGTCTGCACGAGATCGTCAACAGCATGCTCGACGCGGCGCGGGTCGATATCCAGGTGCTGAAGCGTCACCGCGAGCCGGTGGTGCTGGCGGACATTATCGAGCGGACCTGTCTCGAGTACCGGCCGGCGCTGCGCGACCGCCATTTGACCCTGACGATGAGCAATCTGGAGGAGCTGCCGCCGGTCGAGGCTGACCCCTCGCTGCTGTACAAGGTTTTCTACCATCTCGTCGGCAACGCGATCAAGTACACGCCGGACGGGGGCGCCATCTCTATCGAGGGGCGGTCGGTTATGGAAGGCGACAGGCCGGCGGTCGAAATCGTGGTGGCCGACACCGGCATCGGCATCGACAAAGAACACCACGAGCTGATCTTTGAAAAGTTCTATCAGACGGGTGAGGTTTCCCTCCACTCGTCGGGGCGCACCAAGTTCAAGGGAGGAGGGCCTGGTCTGGGGCTGGCCATCAGCAAGGGGATCGTCCTCGCTCATGACGGCAGGATCTGGGTCGAGAGCGAGGGGTACGACGAGGTGCGCTGTCCAGGCAGCCGCTTTTACGTTTGCCTGCCCCTGCATGCGCGCTCCACGGAAAGAGGCAATGAGCGAGAAGAAAAAACCGACTGACAAGAGCTTATTGGGTGCGGAAGAGATCGACCTGGAGCGGGATATGCGCCAGGCGCTCTACGTGGGCGCCCTGACGATCCTGCTGTTTACGCTGATGATTTTTGCCTCCGACCCGCGCTCGGGCGTGCTCCAGATTCCCACGCTGGAGAACGGCCTGATGGCGCTGGCGGGGGCGCTGGTCGCTGCGGCGGCGCTGGTCGCCTTGCGCGCCCGACTGCCGGTGCAGTCGGTGGCCTGGGCTGTGCTGGTCGCCTACACGCTGATCATCTCCCTGACCGTTCACTTTACCGGCGGGCCGCAGACGCCCATGCCGGCGCTCTACCTGCTGGTTGTGGTGGCTGCTTCGTTCCTGCTGGGGCGGCGCGGTGCGATGTTTATGGCGCTGCTCAGTTCTGCCTCCTACGCGGTCATCCTCTTCTTCGAATACTATGGCCTGTTGAGCATGGTGCTCATCTGGCGCCAGGAGTTCGACCCGCGCCAGCGCGGCGTGCTGCTGGCGATCAACTGGCTGGCGGTCGCCGTGCCGACGTTCTTCACTGCTGAGCTGGCCGGCCGCCTGGCCGAGCGGCTGCGGCGCACTAACGCCCACCTGCGCCAGTCCGAGCGCCTGCGCGAGAGCCTGACCCAGATGATCGTCCACGACCTGCGCAATCCGCTCACGGCGCTGATGGGCGGGGTTGAGGTGCTTCACCTCACTGCGACTGCCCGCCTCGACGAGAGCCAGCGCCGCCTGCTCGAATCGGCCCGCCGCAGCGGACGCGCGCTGGTGGACCTGGTCGATGAACTGCTGGACGTGCGGCGCATGGAAGCTGGCGCACTGACTCTTGAGCGGGAGGAGGTGGACCTGGGCGCTTTGTGCTGCGAGAGCGTGGAGACGGTGTCGGCGCTGGCCGACGCGGAAGAGCTGACCATCGCCGTCGATGTGGACGCTGCGCCGCTTGTTGTCCGCTGCGACCGCCAGCTCATTGGCCGCGTGCTGGCCAATCTGCTGTCCAATGCGATCAAGTATACGCCGGCGGGGGGGCAGATCACCCTCAGCGCCCATCGCCAGGGGAATGACACAGCGCTGGTCAGCGTGGCCGACACGGGGGTAGGCATCCTCCCCGAAAATCAGCAGGCGATCTTTGAGGTCTTTGGCCTGGTCGATCAGCCGGGGCGGCGGGGGACCGGCCTGGGGCTGGCCTTTAGCAAGATGGTGGTTGAGGCGCACGGCGGGCATATCTGGGTCGAGAGCCAGCCGGAACGGGGCAGCACGTTCTGCTTTACCCTGCCTGTGGGTTTTTCAACCGCAGAGGGCGCAGAAATCGCCGAGAAATAAAAACTCTACGAACCCGGCGTTCTCAGCGGCTCATTTTCCGTTCCGCCTGGAGTTGCCGTGATGTCGAAACGATGTTTTGTCTGGCTGACCATTCTGTTGCTCTGTATGGGCTGCCGTCCCCGCCCTGTGGCGGAGACGGTTTCTTTTATGGTCTTTGGCGAGCCGGCCGAAGTGGCTGCTTATGAGCAGTTGGTCGCCGCTTTCGAGGCCCAATATCCCGCGATCGATGTTCAGTTGAGCCATGTGGCAAGTCAGGGTGATTACCAGCAGCGCCTGGTCACGGCTTTTTCTTCCGGCAACCCGCCTGATGTGATGCTGCTCAATTACCGCCGCTATGCTTTCTTTGCTGCCCAGGGTGGATTGGAGCCGCTCGGGCCCTATCTGGCCCAGAGCGAGCTGATCCACGAGTCCGACTTTTTCACGCCGACGATCGAGGCTTTTCGCTTCGAGGGCCATCTCTGGTGTATCCCGCAGAACGTCTCCAGCCTGGTCGTCTATTACAACCGCGACCTTTTCAACGCGGCAGGGGTCGATTATCCGACCGATGATTGGACCTGGGACGAGTTCCTGTCCCGTGCCAGAGCGCTGACGCGCGACACGGACGGCGACGGGCAGATCGACCAGTACGGCGTGGGCCTCTCGCCCGGTCTTTTCCGTCTGGCGCCGTTCATCTGGCAGAACGGCGGTGAGCTGGTCGACGACCCCCTCCAGCCGACCCGCCTGGCGCTGGACAGTCCCGCCGCGCTCGAGGCGCTGCGCTGGTTCGTCGATCTGCAGGTGCAAGAGGGCGTGGCTCCTGACCTGGTGGCCGAGACCACCGAGGATAGCGAAAGCCGTTTTCTCAATGGCCGCCTGGCCATGTACCTCAACAGCCGCCGCGGGGTGCCCACGTACCGCACGATCGTGGCTTTCGAATGGGATGTCGCGCCGCTGCCGCGCGGGCGGCAGGCCGCCGGCATCCTGCATAGCGACGGCTATTGCATGGCGGCCGCCGCATCGAACAAGGCGGCCGCCTGGGCCCTCATCGAGTTTGCCAACTCGCCCCCAGGCCAGGAACTGATGGCGTCCACCGGGCGCACGGTGCCCTCTCTCGTCCGCATTGCCAGCTCGCCAGCCTTTCTCGATCCTGCTCTGCCGCCGGCAAACAGCCGTGTCTTTATCGACACCGTGCCCCTCTTGCGCGCGGTTCCGATCATGGCCAACTGGCCGGCCATCGAGGAGACCGCCAGCCGCCAGATCGAGCAGGCTTTCTATGGCCAGATTTCGGTCGAGGAAGCTGCTGCGTCTGCCGTCGAGTTGACCCGCCCCTACTTCCAGGCTTCTGGCTCGCCTTGAGTATGGCGGGCCGTGCTTCGCTGCCGGGCGGGCAATGAACCATCCCTATATGTCCCCCGTGTGATACGCTCTCGAGGGTATTCGAAGCAAAAGGATAGAGCGCCCCGCCACTTTCCCTGCTCCCGCCGGGTCTGTGAGCCGGCGGCCCTCCGCCGAGCAAGGGGAAAATAATCCGTGTTGCAAAGAATCTGTGTCGCAACGAGACCCTTCGCTGCACTCAGGGTGACAATGTTCTGCTACGAACACCTGGTAAATCTGTGTAATCTGTGGCAAAAAACAGCACCCCCTGCTGAGAAGAGCGCCTTTGTGTCTTTGCGTCTTGGTGGTAAAATACTGGCCTGTGCGGTTACGAAAAAAAACGAGGTATCTATTCGGTCTGACGGCTTTTTACCACCAGGCCACAAAGACACAAAGGAAAACAGGTGGTTTACCTGTAGCAGGAAGCATTCGTGTCTTCTACCACTTTAGTGACTTGGTGGTGGAATCTGTTCTAACTGAACAGTTGCAAAACGAGGTAGATTATGGAGACCAGAGACTATATTCAGCTCGAAGAGACGTTTGGCGCGAACAACTACAAGCCGCTGGATGTTGTCATCAACCGCGCCGAAGGGGTGTGGGTGTGGGACGTGGAGGGCAGGCGCTACATGGACTGCCTGAGCGCCTACTCGGCGGTCAATCAAGGCCACTGCCACCCGCGCATACTGCAGGCCATGGTCGAACAGGCGCAGCGGCTCACCCTGACCTCGCGCGCTTTCCGCAACGACCAGTTGCCGCTGCTGGAGAAAGAGCTGTGCGAGCTGACCGGCTATGAAAAGGTGCTGCCGATGAACTCGGGCGCCGAGGCGGTCGAGACGGCGCTCAAGGCCGTGCGCAAGTGGGGCTATGAGATCAAGGGCGTGCCGCCTGACCGGGCCGAGATCATCGCCTGCGCCGGCAACTTTCACGGGCGCACGATCACCATTGTCAGCTTCTCCACCGACGCGCAGTACCGCGATGGCTTTGGCCCCTTCACGCCGGGCTTTGTCACCGTGCCCTACGGCGACGCCGACGCGCTGGAGGCGGCGATCACGCCCAACACCGTCGCCTTTCTCGTCGAGCCGATCCAGGGCGAAGGCGGCGTGGTCATCCCGCCGCCGGGCTATTTGCAGCGGGCGCGCGAGCTGTGCACGCGCCACAACGTGCTCTTTGTCGCTGACGAGATCCAGACGGGCCTGGGACGCACGGGCAAGCTGTTTGCCTGCGAGTGGGAGGGTGTCCGCCCCGATGTGGTGGTCATCGGCAAGGCCCTTTCGGGCGGCTTTTACCCCGTCTCGGCGATGCTGGCCTCGCCGGGGGTGATGAGCGTCTTTCGGCCTGGCGATCACGGTTCGACCTTTGGCGGCAACCCGCTGGCCTGCGCCGTGGCCCGCGCGGCGCTCAAGGTGCTGGTCGACGAGGGCTTGATCGAGCGGGCCGCCGAGATCGGCGACTATTTCCGCGGCCGCCTGGAGCGCATCGAGAGCGAACACGTGCGCCAGGTGCGCGGGCGGGGGTTGCTCATCGGCGTCGAGGTCAAGCGCGAGTCGGGTGGGGCGCGTCCCTTCTGCGAGGCGCTCAAGGAGAAGGGATTGCTGTGCAAAGAGACGCACGAGACGGTGATCCGCTTTGCGCCGCCACTGGTGATCACCCGCGAGCAGGTGGACTGGGCGCTGGAGCGGATCGAGCAGGTGTTGACAGGTCGCTGAGGGAGTGGGGGCAGCGGTGCGGCTGCTCTGCAGAGCAATGGATCGGCAGAGCAAAACGGTCGAAGAACTGCGGCGGGTCCAGCTCCTGGCGTCTCTTGCGGATGAGGCCCTGGCTCGCCTGGCGCAGGTCGCCCTGCGGCGCGAGTTCAGCCCTGGCGAGACGATCATTGTAGAGGGCATGGACTGCGAAGCGGCCTATTTTCTCCTGGAGGGCCGCGCGCGCGTTTCCCGCTCCTCCCCGGGCGGACGGGAGCAGGTGCTGGCCCGCCTGGGGCCGGGCCAGGCGTTCAACACCGTGCCGCCTTTTTGCGATCGCGGCACCAATCACGCGACGGTTGTGGCCCTGACTCCTGTGGTGCTCTATGCGCTGCCGCGCGCGGCCATGCTCCGCCTGGTGACGGAGATTCCCGAACTGGCGCTGGTCTTTCTGCGCGACTTTGCTGCCCGCCTCGACCATCTGAGCGACCTGGTCGAAGACCTCTCCCTGCGCAGCGTGCGCGGGAGGCTGGCGCGCTTTCTGCTGGAGCATGCTGACGAGGGCGCCCTGGATCGCGGCTGGACGCAGGACGAGATTGCGGCCCAGATCGGCACGGTGCGGGACGTGGTTGGGCGCACGCTGCGCGCCTTTGCCGACGCCGGTTTGATCCGGATCGACCGTCAGCGCATCGTCCTTCTCCAGCGCCAGGCTCTGGAAGAAGAGGCTTTCGCTTGACAGGTTGGCCTCTTTGTGTTAGAAAGGAGCTCGGCCTTTGGGCTGAGAAAACATCAGGAGAAGAGAATGAGCGAGAAAACGTTGCGTGAGCAGGTCGATGAGACCCTGCAGGGCATCCGGCCCTACCTGCGAGGGGACGGCGGCGATGTCGAGTTAGTCGACGTGAGCGATGAGGGTGTGGTGTCGGTCCGCCTGGTCGGCGCCTGCCACGGCTGCCCTGGAGCGATCATGACGCTCAGGATGGGCATCGAGCGCATTCTGCGCGAGCGAGTTCCCGGCGTCACCGGCGTCGAGGCGGTGTAGTTGGGCGCTGATTGCCGCGCGGAAGGCGTTTGTGCAAACTGGCCCGTGGTGTATAATAGCGTCCATTCCAATCAAAAGAGGAGGAATCCATGCCGCGCAAGATTACAGAAGATTGCATTGCCTGTGGCACCTGTGCTGAGGTCTGCCCGGAAGGAGCCATCAGCGAGGGCGATGAATACTATGTCATCGACCCCGACCTGTGCACCGACTGCGGCACCTGCCAGGAGGAATGCCCCAACGACGCCATCATTGAAGTGTGATCGGCTGTTGAAGCAATCCTGAACCCAAACCGCCTTCCGCCCAAGGAAGGCGGTTTGCTTTGGTAGGACAACTGCTCGCAGTTGTCCAAAAGCCTGCCCGTTTTTGCGCATTTCCCCGACCCGAGTATAATCGGCCTCTGTGGTTCTGCTCATCTTTGCCCTCGGTGTGGTGATGGGCGCGCTGGTCAACCGCCTGGCGACGGACCTGCCGGCCCGTCGCTCGCCGCAGCGCCCCCTCTGCCCCTATTGCGGCCACCGGCGACCGCTCTACCAGTGGATCGCTCTGCCGTCTTATGTTCTCGGTAGAGGGCGTTGTCCCCAGTGCGGCGCCCAGATTCCGCTGCGCTACCCCCTGGTCGAACTGGCGCTCGGCTTCCTGTTTGCCTTTCTCTACCTGCGCTACGGCCCCGGCATGCGGCTGCTCTTTTATGCCCTCTACACGGTGGTCTTTGCCCTGGTGACAGTCACCGACCTGGAGCGGCGTTTGATCCTCAACGTGGTGACCTTTCCGGCGATGGCTCTGGCGCTCCTCGGCGCCCTGCTGCTGGATGGCATCACCTGGTGGAGCGCGCTGCTGGGTGGGCTGATCGGCTATCTCTTCTTTTTGATTGCGGCCTGGATCGGCAACGCGACAGTAGGGCCAGGATCGCTGGGCGGCGGCGATGTCAAGCTGGCCGCTTTCGTTGGCCTGGTTGTCGGTTTTCCGCTCATCATCGAAGCGCTGCTGCTGACCGTCCTCAGCGGCGGCCTGGTCAGCCTGATTCTGCTCATCACGCGCCGCCGCTCCCTTCGCGACCCCATTCCCTACGGCCCCTACCTGGTCCTGGGCGGCTGGGTGACGATGGTTTGGGGGCTTTACCTGGCCGACCTGCTTTTGCTGGGCTAACCTGTGTCATTCTGAGGAGTGAAGGCCGCGAAGCGGCCGGAGCGACGAAGCTTGCCCTGAGCAAAGTCGAAGGGAATCTCGTTACCAGCTAAAATCCTTGACACTGACCCTGCTTTGTGTTATCCTCCTTCTGTCGAACATTGCTGTTGCGGAGGCTGAATGCTGCAGGAAAGAGTCTCTTCTGATATTTACGTCTTCACCAGCGACCTGTACGCTCAGGTCACTTCGGGTGTGATTATGACCGCGGAAGGGACGGTCATTATCGATACGCTGCCTTTTCCCATCGAGGCGCGGGCCATGGCCCAATTCGTCGCGCGGCGCTCGAACAGTGTCCGTCACATCATCCTGACCCATTATCATGCCGACCACACCTACGGCGCCTATCTTTTCCCTGACGTCAACGTTTTGGCCCATGCCCGCTGCCGCCAGTTGCTGGAGACGCGGGGCAGGGAGGGGCTGGCCGCTGCACAAGCCGAGTCGCCCGAACTGCAAGAGGTCGCTCTGCGGTTGCCCAACCTGACCTTTGACGAGGGTGAGATCGATCTGTGCCTGGGCGGCAAGAGCATGCGCCTTTTCCACACGCCCGGCCACAGCGATGACGTGATCTCGGTCTGGGTCGAGGAGGACCATGTCCTCTTTGCCAGTGACACGGTGATGCCGGTTCCGCTCGTTGTCGATGGCGACCTGGAGACGTTGCAGGCATCTCTACGGCGGTTGATGACCATGCAGCCGGATTGCATCGTGCCTGGCCACGGTGAAGTGATCCTGCGCGGCGAGGTACAGGAATTCCTTCAGCGGCTCATTGACTACCTGGACACGATTCGCGAGGTGGTGCTCAAGACGATTGCCGGGGGGAGAAAACGGGAGACGCTCCTTCAGGTCGACATCGAAAAGTGTGGCCTCTCCCGCGTGGCGTTGAACGGGCGGGCGCCTGACCTGCATCGCGCAAACTTGCTCTCGCTCTACGATCGGCTGATCCAGCATGCTGAATGAGCGCGTAGAACGGATTCTGGAGGCGGTGGAGGCGCTGTCGGAAGAGACGCGCCAGGAGTTGCTGCGCCGCCTGATCGGCCGGTATGGCCTGCCGCCGCAGGAAGAATTGCCGCTCGCTTTCAAGACAGCCGCTTTCGAAGGTCCGGCGGACTATATGATCGTCTTCGACGGTGGCAGCCAGGGCAATCCGGGCCCTGGCTATGGCAGCTACCGTCTGGTCCGCGTTGCCGACGGCCGCAGCGATGTGGTGCGCCTCGATTTTGGGCGCCAGATGACCAACAACGAGGCCGAGTACGAGTCGCTGATCGCCGCGCTGGAGGGGGTGATCGCGCGCATCGAAAACGCCGGCCGCGACCCGGCCGATTTTACCGTAGAAGTGCGCGGGGATAGCAGCCTCGTCCTGCGCCAGATCGAGGGCGCATGGAAGGCGAAGGATGATCGCATGCGCGCCCTCTGCCACCGCGCCCGCCAGCTTCTGATGCGCTTCAAGGGCCACCGCCTGCTTCTGCAGGGCCGCGAAGAGAGCGTCCGCGCGCTCGGTCACTAATCGCGTATCGCGTATCGCGTATCGCTTATCGCTTATCGCTTATCGCATATAGCGAAACCCATGTCATCCTGAGCGAAGCGAAGGATCTCGTTGCGACGTGGATTGCTCTCCGCGTCCGCCGGCTCTGTGAGCCGCACAGTTTGTAGGATTGCTGCGAGCAGTTGTCCTACACCGCGGGGGGACGCCGGGCCAGCCCCCTCCCCTCTCCCGGAGATTGATGGGAAATGGGAAGGGGGTTGATTGGTTAAAGGGGGTGTCTTCTGCGTTTTTTTGTATCTACCTACCCCCTACCCTCCCGCAGGGTATCTGCTTACCCTACTGCGCCGCGCTTTGACACCGCCCGATCGGGGCATACTGTCAACGGATTCTGGGAACGGATTGAACGGAAAGCACCACTCGCGATCCGCCGATCCGCTCTTCGGCATACAGCGTGACATCTCTGCGCCAGG
>DAOTYD010000013.1:0-7901 GCA_034435295.1 Anaerolineae bacterium
GCTTTCCCCACGCCTCCGCCCCCGGCCAACGCCGACGAGGAGACCTTTCAACTGTTCTGGGAGGTCTGGGAGATCGTCCAGCGCGAGTTCTACGGCGAACTGCCCGACATGCAGACGGTCACCTACGGGGCGATCCGCGGCATGCTGGAGACGCTGGACGACGAATACACCTCGTTCATCGAGGCGGACATTGCGGCCATCACCCGCGAAGATGCCAGCGGTTCCTTCCAGGGCATCGGCGCTTTCGTGCGCATGCGCGACGACGGCAAGCTGGAGCTCGTCAGCATCATCCCCAACTCGCCCGCTGAGGCGGCCGGCCTGATGAGCGGAGATCTTGTGCTCCAGGTCGACGGCCATTCGATCGTCGGCCTGGGCATCTATGAGGCTATCGCTCTCATCCGTGGCCCTGCCGGCACTCGGGTCACGCTGCTCATCGAACGGCCCGGTCAGCCCGAACTGTTCGAAGTGACCATCACCCGCGCCCGCATCGAGATTCCCCTGGTCGAAAGCGAGATGTTGGAGGGCAACGTTGCCTACATCCGCCTGACCGAGTTCAGCGCCACGGCAACATCCCAGATGCAAACAGAGCTGGAAGAGCTGATGGCCCAACAGCCGGTCGGCCTGATCCTGGACCTGCGCGACAACCCCGGCGGCTGGCTCAATGAGGCAGTCAGCGTGGCGGATCTGTTCCTGGGAGAAGGCGTTGTCCTCATCGAGCGCGCTTCCGATGGCAGCGAGCAGGTCTTTCGCTCGTACGACGGTCAGCCCTATGAGAGCATCCCGCTCGTGGTCCTGGTCAACGGCGGCAGCGCCTCGGCTTCCGAGATCGTCGCTGGAGCGATCCAGGCCCGCGGACGCGGCATTCTCATCGGCGAGCAGACTTTTGGCAAGGGCTCTGTGCAGCGCCCCTACACCTTCTCGGACGGCTCTGAGCTACGGGTGACCATCGCTCGCTGGTATACCCCTAACAACGTTGCCATCCACGGCGAGGGGCTGGCGCCCGACATCCAGGTTGTTCTGCCGGAAACGCTCGAGCCCGGACAGGACCCGCAGTTGGAACGGGCGGTGCAATATCTGCTGAGCGGAGAATAAGTTGAGCGGGATCAAGGTCATCGCCCGCAATCGCAAGGCGACTCACGACTATCTCATCGAAGAGCGCTTTGAGGCCGGCCTGGTGCTGACCGGCACCGAGATCAAGTCGATCCGCGCCGGGCGGGTCAATCTGCGCGAGGGGTATGTGCAGGCGCGGGAAGGCGAACTGTGGCTGGTGGGCGTCCACATCGCCCCCTACGACCCGGCCGGCCGCCAGGGGCACGACCCCTTGCGCCCGCGTAAGTTGCTCCTGCACCGCCATGAAATCAACCGCCTCATCGGCCGCATGCAGGAACGCGGCTACACGCTGATTCCCCTCCAGCTCTACCTGAAGGAAGGACGGGCCAAGGTCGAAATCGCCCTGGGGCGCGGCAAGCGCAAATATGACAAGCGCGAGGCTATCCGCAAGCGCGACACCGAGCGCGAGATCCACCGCCACTGGAAAGAGTACGGGGAGAAGGAATGAAGTGCCCCACCCCACTCCTCGTCGACGGCCAGCGCCTCTTTTCGATCCGCCAGATCAACAACCTGCCGCTGGAACAGAAAGAGGCCATCTACCGCACCCTGATCCCGCCTGAGGCGCTGCTGCGCTTTGGCGTGCCGCTCTCGCTGACCGACGATGAGGGGCGTTCTCTCCTCTCCTGTAGATGCGAACAGGGCACCGGTTCGCTGACCCTGGCCCTGCGCCACCGCTGGGACTTTACAGACCCCGTGCTCTACCTGGAAATGACCGATACGCCCAACAATCAGCTCGAGGTGCTGCTCTTTATCGTCAACGATCCAGAGTCAGAGCGTTTCGACGTCGACTGCATGCCCAACGGCCGGCCCACCAACTTTGGCGTCGATTGCCGCAACGTCGAAGAGGAAGTGCGGGCCATGCAGGCTGGCCTGGCCCCGGCTCAAGTGCGCCACGGCGCCCGCCTGACGCGGCGGCTGATCCCCCGCTTTGAGGAGTTTGTCTGCCAGCTCGGCCATGACCGTTTCCACATCCAGCCGCTGGCCTACCACAATGCCATTCTCTTCGAGCGCTGCGGCTTTGCCTACACGCTGGGTCAGGGCAAAATGGAGTGGATTCACAAAGAGTTTGCTCCAGGCGGCATCCTGCACCGTCGCCTGGACGGCTCGACGCCTTTCCGCCAGCCGGAGGCGGCCAACAGCGTGCGCGGCCGCTCGTGGGCCATCCACGACGGCATCCTGGGCGAGCCGTTTACCAACGTGCGCATGTACAAGCGCGTCGGCGTCCATGCCGGCGTCTGCACATATCCCGATGCTGCCTGGTAGGCTTGACAGAACCATCGGGCGGCGTTATAATCCCAGTCGCCCGGTCAAAAAGCCGGGCGCTATCTTGCCCACCTGTGGCAGAGGTGAAGTGTGAGCGAAGAGCAAACAGAAGAAATCCGGCCCACGTCAATCTCGCAACTGCGGCCCAAGATGCGGCTGGAAGGGGTCGTGCGGCGCACCGAGCTCTACGGCGCCTTTATCGACCTCGGTCTGGAACGAGATGGCATGGTGCACATCTCCCAGTTGAGCGACCGGCGCGTGGACAAGGTCTCGGACGTGGTCAAAGAGGGCGACCGGGTGACGGTCTGGGTGACCGACGTCGACCCCAAGCAGGGACGCATCGCCCTGACCATGGTCGAGCCGCCCCAGATCGAATGGCGCGATCTCAAGGAGGGCCAGGTCTACACAGGCCGCGTCATCCGCATGGAGCGCTATGGCGTCTTTGTGGACATCGGCGCCAGCCGCCCCGGCCTGCTGCACAACCGCGAAATGGGCGGGCGTGTAGTCAGAGATCCCTCCGAACTGTTCCGCGTCGGCGACGAGGTCGAGGTGCGCATCACGGCGCTGGACCGGCAGAAGAAGCGCATCGATCTGACGATGGAAGACCGGGTCGACACGTCCTCTGACGAGGACGACGAAGACGAAGAGGAAAGGCTGACCGCGCTCGAACTGGCTTTCCGTCGCGCCGAAAAGGGCGAGCGCCGCCCCAAGAAACGCTCCCGTCCCGTCGAGACGCGGCGCGGCGTCCGCACAGCACAAGAGGACATTTTCCGCCGCACGCTCGAACAGCACGGCGATTAGCGCAGCCTTCAGAACGCCCCGAGCTGGCAGCGGACGATCTTGATCCCCAGGGCCTCTGCTGCCGCCGCGACCTCCATTTTGGCGATTCGTAATGACGAGGCGATCTCCCAGGCGCTCGCGCAGGGGAGCCTGCCCTCGTCCAACCTCTCGCCGATGGCCTGCTCCAGCGCAGGGGGAACATTGCCCATCGCCGTGACGATTTTGTGCTCCCCCGTTGCCTTGGGGCCATAGCCAAAGAGGCCCAACTGGCAGCGGGTCAGGCGGATGCCAGCCTCGTCAGCCGCCTGGCCCACCACCTCTGGCGGCACGCCTGTCTCCGCCGCGACGCGAAAGGCCGCCGCGCAGGTCAGCTTGCCGTCTGCGTCGAGATGGCGATGGATGGATTGCAGGACGTTTTCGTTCATTTTTCTCCTCGCGTATCGTGTATCGCAAATCGCTTATCGCGTATCGCAAATCGCTTATCGCAAATCGTGTGTCGCGTGGCGGATGGCGTTGAGGTTGATCCACGGCGCGACAATGGGGACGACACAGCCGGTGCCCAGGATGAAGCGGCGTCCGCCGGTCTGGGCGATGGCGTCTTGCGCCTCGGCTTCGATTTGCTCCGGCGTGCCACGCACGAGCGTCTCCCAGCGCGCCAGCCCGCCGCAGACCGCGCCCGGGAAAAGGCGCTGCCCCTCGGCCAGCGACGGGCCGCTCTCACGGTCGTGCCAGTTGAGCACCTGGACGGGGTAATCGACCACAGCCGTAAACATCACCTCGCTGCCGTGCAGATGGAGCACGTTCAGCCAGAGGTCCTGGACTGTCTCCAGAACGCGCAGGTCGTAGGGTCGGCCAAAAGTCGCGTACTCCGCCTCGCTGAGCAGGCTGTACCGGGCATGCTGAACAGCGTAAAAGATGCCAGCAATGCCCGTTTCCTTTGCCGCCTCGATGAAGCGGATCGTCGAGGCGGTGATGCGCTCCAGGCCAGCATGGAGCTGTTCGGGATGACGGCGCAGGTGCAGCAACATGCGCTCGCCGCCGGCCAGGTTTTTGGCCTGCGCCAGCGGGCTAAAGATCGTCTGGACGACGGGCGTTTGCGGGCCCAGTTCACCTGTGATCATCTCCAGACAGCGCAGTTGCTCGCCCAACGCGCCCTGGCGGGGATCGAGAAGCGGCAGCCTGCCCCAGTCATCGGGCCCATGCACGGCCCGCACCGTGTACTCGCGCGTGCCCTCGACATTGCCGCGCCACTCGTCCCTCACGCCCCAATCCTGGAGACAGAAGGAGCTTGCCGGCGTGACTTTGACCAGGTCGAGATCAAAGGCGCGCTGAAAGCGCAGCGTCGCCGCAGCCAGCCCTTCTGCTGTGCGGTCGTCCCCCGGACAGTGCTGCCACAGAGCGAGGGGGATGCGGTCGACTGCCTCCCCGACGATGGCCCGCTCCAGCCGTTCGCGCCTGCTCATGGTTGCCATGGGCGAACCTCCACCGTGAAAAGTTGCACGAAAGGATCGTCAAATCCTGCCGGGGTGATCGGCTGGTCGCCGCGATGAACGGCGACGCCCACCGTGTACACCCCCGGCGCAAAATCATCCCCCAGCCAGAAAGCGTAGGGATCGCGCACGATCTCGCCGCGCGACCAGCGCCAGGTCGGATAGCGGCCAACGACCGGCGGGCCGGAAGCCATCCCCTCGACCTGGCCATCCGCGCCGACAATGGCCACGGTCACAACCAGATCGTCCGGCCGGCGCCGCTCGGCTCGCCAGAAGAGGGTCAGGCGCAAAAAGCCGGGCACATCTGTCACCGGGCCGGGTGTATTATAGCCCAGCAGCGCTACCTGTCCATCGTAGACCGCGCCGACCTCTTCCATCTCCAGGCTGCTCAACGGCGGCGGGCGGCGGGAGGGCAGCACCTCGACCGGCACCTGCAGCACAACCGTCTCTCCCGCCGCTCCTCCCTCCATCACCACCGGCAGGCGACGGCCATCGGCCAGCGTGTACAGCCCCACTTCCAGCGCGTACTCTCCCGGCGGCGTGCCAGGGTGAATCCGCAGGCGATGGGTATCCCACACATAGCGATCGGTCGGCCAGCGTGTCGTCGGCAACCCGCCAGGATTGAGCGCGTCCGACTGACCCCACGAGATGGCCGACGGGTAGGTCAGGTGGACAAAGGATTGGTAGTTTGTGTCCAGCGGCTGCAGAGCGCGCCAGTAGAGGGTGATGACCAGCTCCTCGCCAGAGCGCACCCGCTGCCGGGGCAGGTCATAACCGAGGAACTCGACCTGCTCTCCCAGCACGGCATGCTGGCTGTAGCGGGCAGGTTGGGCCTGGCCCGGCGGCGAACGGTAGTAGAACCAGCCCGGCTGCGCCTCGCCGGGCAGCCGCAGCAGGACGAACACCAGCAGCGCCCCAACCATCCAGATCGGCGTCGAGCCGGCCGTCTGTTCGGAGGGGCGAGCCTGCGCCGGGCGCGTCCGCAGCAAGGCCAGCAGCAGCACGGCCAACCCGCTGGCAGCGATCCCCCAGCCGGCGCGGCGCGGCGGTGTGTCCTCGAAACGCAGCAGCACTTTGTGCTCGCCTGCCGGGACTCTGACGGTAACGAAACCTTCCGGGCGGCCGATTTCGATGGGCGCCGGTTCGCCGTCGACCATGGCCTGCCAGCCGGGAAAGTACAGCGTATAGACGCGCAGGATCAACCCGCCCTCGCTCACGACGCGGAAGCGGTCATGGGCCGGGCCATGCTCCAGCACCTCGACCACGGCTCCGGCAGGCAAAGTCGCCCGGTTGACCTTGTCGATCGGGCCCGTCCCCAGGTAAGAGGCGACCAGGCTCTCTTGCGGGCGCAGATCGACCTCTACCGTGCGCGGCAAAAAGTCGCCTGTAGATGTCGTGCCGAGAACCTTGCCCTGCAACTCGAACCGAACGATGCCAGCGGGAGATGTGTCGCCAAAATCGGCGGCCCATGGATGCGGAAAGACGGTGGGCAGAGCGAGCAACAGCAGCCCCAGGACGATCCCCCCCAGCGCGGCTGGCCGCCAGCGCTGTTCCGGCAGCAACGTCACCGCCGCCCCCGCTCCAACAGCCAGGGCCAGCGCCGCCGGCCCCAACAGACGCCAGGGAAATTGCAGGTAGGCCATCGGGGAGATGGCTTCCCACAACGGCAGGGAGGTGGGCGTGATCAGGAAAAGCAGGCCGAGGCCCAACAGGGCAAAGAACACCAGCGCGCGGCGCCGGTGGGTGGTCTGTCCGAGTCCTGCTGCCGCGCCGACCAGCGCCAGCAGCCACTGGCCCAGGCCGACGTTGAGGCGGTAGTTCGGCGCAGTCGCCCCCAGGTCGATGCGGCGCGAGGGGGCCAGCAGCTCGCCCAGGGAGACAAAGTGGTTGCGAAAATCGAAATGGCCCGCTCCCACCACGGTTAACCGCACCTGGTCGAGCTCGAGCAGCATCGGCAGCCAGAAAAAGGCGCTGATGGCCAGGCCCAGCAGCAGCGCCAGCAGCCCCTGCCCTGCCCCCTCGCGCGCCCCCTCGACGACAGCCTGCCAAAGCAGCGCCGCCAGCAGGAGGCCCGCGCCGAGCGGGCCAAGCAGATTGTGGCTGGTCAGCAGCGCGGCAGTAAGCACGGTCATGCCGAACAGCGCAGGCCGCCCCCCCCGCCCGACCAGCCGCCGCTGGACAAAGAGTGCCAGCGGCAACAGCCCTACGGCAAAGCACTCGGCCAGGTCGCCGCGGGCATGCGGGTCGATGAACAGCACATAGGGCGCAAAGAGAAATGCCGCTATGCCCACGATTCCCGCCTCCGCGCCGAACAGGTCGCGCAGCAGACCATAGCACCCCACCCCACCCAGGAGCAGCGCCAGCACAAAGACGGCCTTGACCCCCGCCACAATGTCCAGGCCCGGCAGCAGAGAAAAGAGCGCCGCCAGGTGATAGGTCAGCGGGGCATAGTAGTTGAAGATGGGATAGCCATAGCCATAGTAGAAATCGGGCGCCCAGCGCGGATAGAGCACACCGCCCTGCCAGCAGGCCAGCAACTCGGCCGCGCGCAGGACGTGCAGCTCGGCGTCCGTGTCGCGCGGCAGGCCGGGCCGCGCCAGGAACGGCCAGGCAGCCAGCAAGACAAGCAGCAGGACGACGAACGCGTATCGCCTGTCGCCTGCCGCATACCGCCTCTGATTAGACGACGTTGTACTCAATGCGTGTATCCGCCCTCTGGAAGCGGTCGATGTAGAGCGACGAAATGTCCAGCGTGTGCGCCTGTCCGTCCAGAATCTCTTCTGCCAGCAGCAGCCCGCAGATGGGGCCGTGCATAAAGCCGTGCCCGCTGAAACCGCCGACGCAGTAGAAGCCTTCGACCTGCGGGATGCGCCCCAGGATGGGGTGCGCGTCCGGTGAGACCTCGTAGAGGCCGGCCCAGTGGCTGGCCAGGCCGGCCTTTTCCAGGATCGGCAGGCGCGCCATCGCCGCCTCCAGATGGGTCAGTTCCCAATCGGGATCGACCGACTGGTCGAAGCCGATTGGCTCATTGGGATTCGACATGCCGGTGAGGATGCCAGGCCCTTCGCGGTGGAAGTAGAGCGACTGGGCAAAGTCGATGACGAAAGGAAAATCGGGGGGGATTTCTGGAATCGGCCCGGTGACGACGATCTGGCGGCGCACGGGGACGATGGGGATATCGACGCCGGCCATCCTGCCGACCTGGCCAGCCCACGGCCCGGCGGCGTTGACGACCACCGGCGTGGCGACCTGGCCCCG
>DAOTYD010000014.1:0-13439 GCA_034435295.1 Anaerolineae bacterium
GCAATTGATGTCCGATCATTTCTGCAGTTCGCCCTTTCGGCAGCGACTCGACCAAGCGGATTACCCGCAGCGCAAACTGCTTTGTCCGCTGCCGCAGATCTTCTTTGCCCATCGCCCCCCCATTGTGGAATGCGGAATGCGGAGTGTGGAATGCGGAATGTAGAATGCGGAGATTCCGCATTCCGCATTCCGCATTCCAAAATCATGTCGGCAGGAACACGGTGAACGTGCTCCCCTGCCCGATCTGGCTCTCTACCTCAATGCGCCCGCCATGCCGCTCAACGATACCGTAACTGATGGTCAGGCCCAGGCCAGTGCCTCCGCCCTTACGGGTGAAGAACGGCTCAAAGATATGAGGCAGATCTTCCGCCGAGATGCCTATCCCGTTATCGGTAAACGCGATCCACACGGCCTGCTGTTCGCGATCCCAACCCGTCGTCACACTCAATTCGCCGCCGTCCGGCATGGCGTCCAGGGCATTGAGGATGATGTTGAGAAAGACCTGTTTGATCTGGCCGGTCACAGCCTCTACCGGAGGCAGTTTCGGGGCCAGTGAGCGCCGCACGGTCACGCGGGCGTGTTGCAGTTGTTTGCCGACCAGGGCCAGCGTCTCCTCCAGCAAAGCGTTGACATCGACGCGCTCTCGCTGCTCAGCGGAAGGGCGACTAAAGTTCAAGATCTGTTCCACAGTGGCGATCAGCCGTTCTACCTCCCGGTTGGCGATCTCCAGGTAGCGTCGGCGCTTCTCCTCGCCCAGTTGTCGGCCCATCAACAGGGACAGACCACTGCGCAGGGCCTGCAAGGGGTTATTGATCTCGTGGGCCAGAGAGGCCGCAAGCCGCCCCAGGGCGGCCATCTTTTCTGTCTGAATCAGATGGGCCTGCGCCTGCTTCTGTCCGGTGATGTCCTTGAGCACGTGGATGGAAGCCTTGAGCTCTCCGCGTTCATCCAGTATCGGGTAGGTAGAGACCAGAAAAACGCCTTTCAGATCGGGCAACTCCACCTCCGTAGTCTGAGGCTGGCCGCTCTGCAACGTCCGGACATGGGGGCAGCTCTCCATCGGGGCATTGCTGCGGTGGAACAGTTCGTAGCAAGAGCGGCCGATCAGCGCTTGCGGTGTGACGCCCAGTCTCTCCGCCACGGCGCGGTTAGCGCGCACAATGCGAAAATCGGCACCGTGGATGGAGATGCCATCGGTGATGGCATCAAAGGTTTCGGCCCATTCCCGTTCGGCCTGAGCGACGATCTGGTAAAGGCGAGCATTTTCCAGAGCCAGGGCGGCCTGGTCGGCCAGGGTGACAAAGAGCCGACGGTCCGCTTCCTCAAAAGCGGTTGCCCGGGCGCGTTCGGCATAGAGCACCCCCAGAACCCGGCCTTTTATCTTGAGGGGCGTCCCCATTTCGGAACGGGCCGTGGCTGTTTCGCCCGGGGAGTCCTGGTGAACATCAGGCAGGTAGATGAGCTGTCCGCTGCGGGCCACGGTTCCGATAACACCGCCTGCGTTATCCAGAGGCAGGGGGGAGAAAGGAGTTGGGGAAAGAGCGGTGGTGGCCAGCAACTGCAAAACCTTCTTTTCCTCGTCTACCCGCCACAGGTCACACCGGTCAGAGTCGATGATCTTTTCAACCGCGTTCACCACCAAATAGGCGATTTTGGCTTCGTCCAGGGACAGGAGCAGTTCCTGTCCCAGGGCGCGCGCGATCGCCAGGCTGCTTTCCAACTGCAATTCGTCCGTCACATCGCGCATCGCTTCAACGATGCCGACAATCTCTCCTCGTCTATTGCGGAGAGAGGAGGCCACAATATCCACGTAATATACCTGCCCTGTCCCGTCATAATGGAGGTGCAGGCACTGGGTCGGTTGACCGGTGCGTTCCACTTCAGCCACCGGGCAGGGATGGGCCGGGTCGTCACACGGCGCAACCTGCGGGTGATATACATGCTGACAGGGGCGGCCGATGACCTCCTCCCGCTTCAGGCCGGTACGACGCAGGAAGGTCGCGTTGACGTCAATAACGATACGCTCGCGGTTGAACACGATGATCTCATCGTGCAGGCTGTCCAACACAGCGCGGAGATAATCGCACGAATCCAAAACTTCCCCGTAACGGCGGGCATTCTCTATCGCCGTTGCGATCTGGCCGCTCATCATGTGGAGCCGGTAGATGTCGGCAGAAGCAAAAGGGGCGCGGCCGGCCCCTCGGCTGAGAGAGAGAAGCCCGATGGTCCTTTGAGTGCGCAGGGGCAAACATACGCCGATGGGCATCTCCGCACCCATCAATAACGCCTGCACAGAGGGATCCAGCATCACCTGGGAGTTTCCGGGCAGGACCAGAGGCTCTTCCTGGCGCGAGGCCCAGGCCACAACAGGGGGGCCCACCGGAATCGGGGCTTCTACGTCCCCATCAGTTGGCGGACCGGTAGTTCTTTTGATGTACAGCTTGCCCGTTCCGTTTTCCAGAAGCAGGAGAGATGCCCAATCGGCACCGATCTGCATTGTGATGACTCCCAGGAAATCGCTGACCAGCGAGCCTGGGTCGCCATTCAGCAGGGCCTGACCGATTTGCAGGACGGGCAACTGGACCTGTTGCCACCATTGCTCCTGCTCTCTGTGCTGGTGGAACAGGGTTTCTTCAACAGCCTGGATCAGCGCGTGGTGATGGAAAGGTTTGATGAGGAACCGTTGTGGGCCGGGGGGGATAGTCTGGATGACTCTTTCCAGCCTGTCGGGATCGGTGACGACGATAGCGGCCAGACGGGGGTCCAGTTCTCGGCCCCGGCGCAGCACGGTCAGACCGTCCATATCTGGCATCGCGATGTCTACCACCAGCAGGTGAAAACCGACACCCCAGGGACGAGCCTCGGCCTCCAGGCGGGCGATGGCCTGAGGGCCGTCGGCTATCCCCTCGGCCGCGTAGCCATTCTGGGCAAGTAATTGGGTGCACAGATGGATAATGTGCGACTCGTCACCTGCGACAAAGATCCGTTCGCCGGCCATTTCTACCTTCTTCGTAACTGCCTACCCTCCCGCAGGTTTGGACGCAATCTCCGCAGTTGTAAAGTTCACGGACCACGCTAAAGGGTCGTCCTGGCCTCGCGTTTGCTGAACATGATGCCGCCGATTACGGCCACGAGAAAGACGAGAGAGAGCACATAGGCCACAACGCGCATCGTCCCGCCCTGCTCAGCCACCGTGAGGATCAACGGCGCCACCAGCAGCGAGACCAGGTTGACCACCTTGATCATGGGGTTCAGCGACGGTCCGGCTGTGTCTTTCAGCGGATCGCCCACCGTATCGCCAATCACGGCAGCCTTGTGCCGATCCGAACCCTTGCCCATATTCCTGCCCGGATCGCAACACTCGGCCTCGATCTGTTTCTTGGCATTGTCCCACGCGCCGCCCGAGTTGGCCATAAAGACCGCCAGCAACTGGCCGGTGACGATGATGCCGGCCAGAAAACCGCCCAGCGCCCTCTCGCCGACGAGAAAGCCGACGATGATGGGAACGAGAATGCCCAGCATGGCCACCACGATCAGCTCGCGCTGCGCCGCGTCGGTGCAGATGCGCACCACACGCCCGTAATCGGGCGGGGTTGTACCCTCCAACACCCCCGGCCGGCGGAACTGCTTGCGCACCTCCTCGATGATCAGCGCCGCCGCCCGCTCGACAGCGTTGAGCAGCACCGAACTGAAAAGGAAGGGCAGCGCGCCGCCGATCAGCAGGCCGATAAAGACCAGCGGATCGGCAATGTTGAGGCCAGCCGCTCCCAGACCGGTGACTTCGATGTAGGAGGCAAACAGGCTGACCGCAGCAATGACCGCCGAGGCGATCGCAATGCCCTTGGTGATCGCTTTGGTCGTGTTGCCCACCGCGTCCAGCTCGGCCAGCGTGGCAAGGGACTGGGGGCTGTCGAAATCCGCCTTGGCCATTTCGGCAATGCCCTGGGCGTTGTCGGCGATCGGCCCAAAGGCATCCATCGCCAGGTTGTTGCCGGTGTGGGAGAGCATGCCGATGCCCGCCAGCGCCACCGAGTACATGATAAAGATGAACTCGTGTCCCGCCGGGGCGCGCTGGAACGTGGAAAGGATCAAACCAATCACAAGAACGCCCGCCGCGCCGAATACGCCGTTCTCGATCCGCTTTGTTTTGACCGCCAGATAGATTCCGGCCACCAGGCCCAACAACGCAGCGCCGCCGATGATGAACGGCTTGACCGCTGCCGGGATGGTAAAGCTGTAGATGGAGATCGACAGGATAATGTTCAGCACGATGATCATGATGGCCCACACCGTGCTCTCATAGCCCACGCCCAGGCCGGCCAGCAGCATCGTCGCCGGCCCGGTTCTGGCCGAGCGCACCAGCTTGTTCACCGCCGCTGTGCCCATTTGGGTAAAGCTGGCCGTGTACTTGTTGAAACCAACTGCCAGCAAAATGCCAGCCGCCGTCGCGGCAAAGAGGCGCAGGTCGCCAACGTAGAACAAGGCCAGGAAGAAGAAAGAGGTCGTCGAGATGATCGAGGACAGGTCATAGGAAAGGTCCATGGCGCGGAAGGCATCCCCTTTGGTCGGCCAGAGCGAGACGGCATAGGTGCCGATGATGCTGCTGAAAACGCCGATCGCCCGCACCAGCAGCGGAAAGACAATCCACTTCAGACTGTGGGCCGGGTCGATCTGCATCACCGCCAGGCCCAGGATCATGGCCGAGACTATGGTCACCTCATAGGACTCGAAGACATCTTCGGCCATGCCGCTAAAGTCGCCCACGTTGTCGCCAACCAGGTCGGCGATGACAGCGGCGTTACGCGGGTCGTCTTCCGGCACGCCCGCTTCGACCTTGCCGACCAGGTCCGCGCCCACGTCAGCGGCTTTGGTGTAGATGCCGCCACCCACGCGCATAAACATCGCCAGCAGCGTGCCGCCAAAGCCAAAGCCCAGCAGCACCTCCGGGGCGTGCTGACCATAGAGCAGAAAGATGAGCGTCCCGCCGAGCAGGCCCAGGCCATCGGCCAGCATGCCGGCGATGGTGCCCGAGCGGTAGGCCACGCGCAGCGCGCCACGGAAAGAGCCCAGGCGCGCCTGGTTGGCCACCCGCACATTGCCGCGCGTGCCGATGTAGCGCAGGCCGATCTGCCCGATGGCCAGCGAACAACTGGCCCCCAGGAGCAGCGCCGCGCCACGGCCGAGCGAAATGCTCAGCGGCGCTCTGGCCAGATGCGCCGTCAGGAACAGGGCAATAGCCAGCACAAAGGAGATCGGAACGACCACTTCCATCTGCTTGTTCAGATAGGCCACCGCCCCCTGCCGGATAGCCCCCGAGACCTCGCGCATCCTGGCCGTGCCCGAATCCTCGCGCAACACCTCACGGGCCAGCATCCAGGCATAGACCAGGGCGCCGACCGCCGTCAGGAGCACAGCAAAGAGCCCCAGACGCTCGAAAAGCGTTGCCTCCTGCAAGATGTGAAAAAATTGAATTTCCATTTCATCTCCTTGTTCCAACCTTTAGCGGTCGGGAATGAACGTAAAAAACATTGCCTGCGAGGCTCGATCATCCTCAAAGAGAAATCTGGCCCCACAGGCAAGAGCTAGAAAGCGCTACACGAGCCGCACTCGCGCCGGCGACCGGCATCTGGATATGTTGTTCTCTGTTCTGATTGCTCCCCAAAAGCGAACACAGGTTCTTTCCTGGCCGAGATGAAGGGTATTTTATCCACAGGCAGAGAATTGTCAACCGCCCCTTTTTGGCCGGGTGTCCGTCATTTTTTTTTGCGTACACCCGGCTCTAGCCGCTCTCCAAACCGCGCCCAATGTCGTCATGGGCGGCCACAGGCTGATTTCCCTCCCTTCTCGGGAGGGTTCGGGAACAGGATAACGCCACCGAGCTCAGCCGCCAGGCGGCTGGCGCAGTGCCCCCCAACGTGACCCGAAACCCACCAAAAACGCAAACCGTCACCAACCCAGGCTCGATAGCCTGGTCGGCTGGAGCGAGTTATTGGGGCATTCGTTAATCATCATCCCGGAAACACCGCAGCTTCTGACTTCTCCACTTCCTTCAACTGCCTGAGGCCTTTGATTCCTGTATACAACCCAATCAAACCAAGAACATGAAACGCGAAACTCGCAATCTGCCCAAACATCAAGAAAACCACTCCATCCAACGCATATAACACCATCCCCGCCACAAAACTCCATTTGTGTTTCTTCCTCGCAAAGTAACCAAATACCACAAAAACCCCCGCTGCAACTGCGTCCAGCGCCAATGCTATCAACCCAATGATGACGTTGCTTTCTACCCCCAACTCAGCACCTACGGCATAGATGAAACCATCTATCATTTGAGTCACCGCCAGACCTATCAGAAAATTGATGCCCCCTCCCAACCACATCAAAAGTGAATTGACCATTGACAAACCAGCAATCCAATAGAACCAACTCGCTCCCCCTCTGACTTGCTTTTCACTCCTTGCCTTTGCCTCAAGCATCCGAATCCGCGCCACCGACATTTGCCCCCCGCTCGCCCTCACCATCTGCATCGCCAACTCCGTATCCACCGCATTTGTATTCAGGGTGATACCTGATCCCTTGGGATACTCCGCTAGAACCTGTCCTCCATGTCTCAGCATGATGGACTTCGGTGCACCGCTCAGGACGCCCCATTTCCAACTCACTTCAACAGGTTCCCCATCTATCTCAATGACTTTGTGTCCGCTGAGCTTAAACTGAGTGACCGCCTCGGACAACACGATTTGGTCATCAACGATCATCTTCAACTCGTCTTTCCAGAAACCTGCTCTCCTTATAGCCACTATGGTATGGGGTTGCTTGATCGTGACGTTCCAAATGACTTCAAAGGATTGCAAACTCATACTGTTTTACCTCCGTATCCAACTCCCATGATTTGGCAGGCACGCATATGCCGCCCAACACTTTTTGTGCTACTCACAGATGTCATTCTGAGGAGCGAAGGCCGCGAAGCGGCCGAAGCGACGAAGAATCTCGTTTTTCCGCTAACGAGATTCCCTTCGGCTTCGCTCAGGGCAGGCTTCGCCGCCTACAGATTTCACGGCCTGTGAACCCCGCCAGGGGGCCCGTGTTTCAGGCGCCGATCAACCGCCGCAGAGCCTCGTGCGAGCCTTTTTTGACCTCTTCGTGGATCGAGCGGCCATGGCTGTCCATCGTCACGGCAACCGGAAAGCCTTCGACGCGAATGACCCAAAAAGCCTCTGGCACGCCAAACTCCTCTTTCTTGTAGACAGTCACGACCTCTTTGACCGCCGCAGCGATGAGCGTGGCAGCGCCGCCGATGGCGTGAAAATAGACCGCTCCGTGCTCCTGACAGGCGCGCAGGGTACCGGCGCCCATCCCCCCTTTGCCCACCACACCGCGCAGACCAAAATGGGCAATCACATCGGCCTGATAAGGCTCCTCACGGGTGGAGGTCGTCGGGCCGGCGGCGACAAATTCCCAGCGACCATCCTCCCGCTGGCGCACTACCGGCCCACAGTGGTAAATAGCGCCGCCCTTGAGCAGTTTCTTCAGTTCCTCGTACAAAGCGCGCTCGCTCTCCGGCACCCCATCGGTACGGATAAAGTTCTCCACCATGTACTTGTGCGCCGCATCCCGCCCCGTGACCATCACGCCGGAAAGGCGCACGGTATCGCCTACGTGCAGGGCGCGAATCTCTTCCTCGGAAATCGGCATCTTCAGATCGTAAACAGCCATTGCGCCACCTCCCTCACGAAAACGTCGCTTCTCCGTCGCGCACAACCAGGCGAGCGCGGCGACAGGCCCAACACATGTAGGCGATGGTGACAAAGTAGCAGGCAGGGAGACGATGGTAGGCGCCGATCTTGACGCCAAAGACGGTCGTCTTGCCGCCAAAACCCATCGGTCCGATGCAGAGCTCGTTGCACTCGCGCAAGAGCCGCTCCTCCAGCGCCGCCAGCTCCGGCTCGGGGTTGACGTCGTCCAGCCTGCGGAAGAGCTGCTCCTTGGCGTGCACATAGCCCGTGCCGCGGTCGCCGCCGATGGCGATGCCCAGCACGCCCGGCGCGCAGCCCTCCCCCTGCGCCTGGTAGACCGCATCCAGCACCGCCTTGCGCACGCCGTCCAGGTCACGGCCTGCCCCGAGCGCGCTGTCCGGCAGCCTGTACTGGGCACACACATTCTCGCTGCCACCGCCCTTGAGCAGCAGGTCGAACTGGAGATATGGCTCTTCCCACTCCTCGAAATGGAAGGAAGGAAAGCCCACGCCCAGGTTGTTGCCGCTGTTGCGCCCGCTGAGCGAATCGACGGCGTTGGGACGCAGGTAGGAGCGCCGGGTGGCCTCAGCCACCGCCGCTTCTACCTGTTGTTGCAGCAGGCGCGTGCTCACTCCCTGGGGATGGCGAATGACAAAGATCGGCGTCCCCGTGTCCTGACAGACCGGAGCGGAGCGCTGGCGGGCCATAGCGACATTCTCCAGAATCGTCTCCAGCGCGCCCGCCGCCGCCGAACCAGGCTCTTCCCGCGCCAGGGCTGCCCGCAGCGCCGCCTCGACATCCGCCGGCAAGTCGGTCGACGCCCGGCGCACCAGCTCCACCAAGGGTTCAACCAGATTTTCCATGGATTCACCTCTAGAAGGTTAGTGACGCCCCCCCAGCAGTTGCCCGTTCAACGTCGGTCCGCCCGCAGCTCGCACCTCCCACCAGGGATAGGCCGCGTCCCGCAGGGGACCGTTCACTGTGACCGCCAACTGGTTCAACTGCATCCAGGCCGAGACGAACTGATCGTAAGGGTAGTGATAGGTCTGCGCGTCGTAGGCGTCGATGAGGTAGACGCCCTCCTCGTCATAGCCAACGGCAATGAAGGTGTGTTCCCACTGGACAATGACCGAGACCGAACCATCGGCAGAGACCCAGGAGGCCAGCTCGGGACGGAGCATGCGGTAGGTCGCCCAGATGACCACCGGGCGCCCCGCCGCAAGCTCCGCCTGCAGGCGCTCCAGGCCCAGCCAGCTATGGGCGTGGGCATCCAGGCCGTAGCGACGCAGCGCCACGGCGACAGGCCGCGCATAGACGCCATAGCCGCCGGGCGGCAGGCTGCCCGGCCGGTCATCGACGTCGCCGACAAAGCCCAGGTGAGGGTTGTCCGACGAGGGCAACGTCTCGAAAAACGCCCCCTCCTCCACCGCCACCCCCCAAAAGGCCGCCAGGTCAACCGCCGAGCGGGACTCGCAGCTCAGCGGGCGAATCTGCGGATGGCCGACGACGCCCTCCACATAGGCCGCACGGGGCACATCGGGATCGGCCAGCGCCACGACCGGCCAGGAGAAGCACAGGGCCGCCAGCACGAGCCAACAAAGCGCACGGCGCAAAGTTATCCTTCCCTCGCCATTTGCTCTTCCAGCGCAGCGACCACCGCGCGGGCCTCGGCAACGGCGGCCGGCGCAGCATGGAAGGCCGCCAGCCCCTTCAGGTCCGCCTCGATGACCTCCGTACTGGCCGAAAGCACGCCCAGGAGCGGCAGCGGACTGCGTTCGGCGATAAAAGCGCGGTCATCCGCCGTGCGCGCCTTGTTCCCCACCGCATAGAGCCGCTTCAGCCCCAGGTCAGCCGCCAGGTCGCGGATGCGCTCCGCCACCTGCAAACTGCGCTGCCCTGGCTCGACCACCACCAGCATCACATCGACCGCCCCGGCAGTGGCCCGGCCCAGGTGCTCCACGCCCGCCTCCATGTCCATAATCAACATCTCGTTGCGGTAGAGCAGCAGGTGGGTCACCAGCGCCTTGAGCAGGGCATTCTCCGGGCACATGCAGCCAGAGCCGCCAAGCTCGATCGAACCCAGCTTGAGCAGGCGTATGCCCTCGTGGACCAGGCTAAAGCGCTCCGGGATGTCGTCGACGCGCGGGGTCATGTTAAAGATGCCGCCATAGGTGCCGGGCCGGGCGCCGGTGCGCTCCTCGATCAGGTCATCCATCTCCCCAATCGGCGTCAGGCGTTCGGCCAGGTCAGGCGGCACGCCCAACGCCGCCGCCAGGCCGCCGGCCGGGTCGGCGTCGATGGCAACCACCGTGCGGCCCTGCTCCTTGTAGATGTGCGCCAGGAGAGCAGCCAGGGTGGTCTTGCCCACGCCGCCCTTGCCCGTGATAGCGATCTTGTTCAGCGCAGCCATCATCCCCCCTGTTCCAGCGCCATCTCGACGAACTGGGTGATGTCGAGGACGCGAATGCGCAGTTTCTGGTTGCGCACGGCTTTGGAGAGCGTGCGCACGCACTGCGGACAGGCCGAGACAAGGAAAGCGGCATCGACTTCAGCAGCCTGGGCGACCCGCCGGGCCGCAACCTGCTCCACCAGCTCCGGGTCGAACGTCTCCAGGTCGCCGCCGCCGCCGCAGCAGAGCGCGTGCTCGCGGTTCTGCTGCATCTCGACAAAGGTATAGCCCGGCACCTGACGGATGACCTGGCGCGGCGCGTCATAGATGCCGCCCTTGCGGCCCAGGTCGCACGGATCGTGGTAGGTGACCACGCCCGGCCGTTTGGCCTGGCCAAAGGGCAGGCGGCCGGCGTTCGCCAGATCGCGCAACACCTCCACGGCATGCACGACGTGAAAGGTCGGCTGGCGGCCGACAATCTGGGGATAGACGTGATGCCACATGTGGTAGCAGGAAGGACAGGTTGCCACCACCTGGGGCACGCCTAACGCCTCCATCTGCTCGATATTGTGGCGGATCAGTTCCTCCGCCTGTTTGAGCTGGCCGGCCATCAGCAGCGGGAAGCCACAGCACCACTCGTCGCCGCCCAACGTCGTAAAGCGCACGCCGGCACGGGTCAGCACGGTGGCAAAGCTCTGCGGGATGCCATAGCTCATCGGGAACATGGCCGAGACGCAGCCGACAAAGTAGGCCATCTCAGCCTGCGCATCTCCGACCAGGCCCTCCGGCTTCCGCGACAGATTTTCCGTCCAGGCCAGGCGGGCGTCGTTGCTCTCGCCAGAAACGTTGTGGAAGGCGCCGATGCGGGAACTGAGCATACCCAGAGCGCGCAGGCCCTTCTGCAACGCCTCGTCACCGTCCACAGCCTCCACGCCGCCGGGCAGGTAACGCTCCTGCACGACCTTCTGGCGCATCACCTCGACCAGGCGGCGCACGCTGAGGTTGTGTGGACAGTGAGCCGTACACGTATCGCAGCCCAGGCAGCGCCAGATGCTGGCATCGGTCTCGATCCTGTCTTCCAGGCCAAACTGGGCCAGGCGCATCATCTGAGCCGGGCGATAGCGCATCGCCTCGACGGTGGGACAGCCGGAGGAACAGCGCTCGCACTGGTAGCAGAGGTAGACGTTCTCTCCGCACTCTTCACGGATGAACCTGGCCAGATCCGGACTCAGGGTAATCGCCATTTCCTTTACTCCACCGTCGGACGCGGATACAGCCCCGCCCCTTCGACAATGGGGCGGACGGCCGACTCCCACTCGATCGCCATGATGTGCACGCCGGCCACCCCCTCGATCTCGCGGAGCTCTTGAATCTGCTCGATGCAGATCTTGATGCCCTCCGCCTGCCAGGCGTCGCGGCGGCCCGCCTTGTCCTCCTTGGGGATGTTGGCCACGGCAGCCTCCATGCGGTCGACATAGACATCCTGCACGATCATGCCGGGGACCTTGTCGCGCATGTAGCGGGCAGCGCCGGCCGACTTGAGCGGCCCCACGCCGGCCAGGATATAGACCTTTTCGTGCAGGCCCATGTCCACCACGCGCTTCATGTACTCGCGGAAGCGGGGGATGTCATAGATCAACTGCGTCTGGACAAAGTCGACGCCAGCAGCGACCTTTTTAGCCAGGCGATAGGGACGGAAGTCGAAAGGATCGCCAAAGGGATTGACCGCTGCGCCGATGAAGAAACGCGGCGCCGTGCCCTTGATCGGATCGCCGCACTGGAAAATGCCCTCGTCGCGCATCGCCTTGACCATTTGCACCAGTTGCAGCGAGTCCAGGTCGTGGACGTTCTTGGCCTGCGGATGGTTGCCAAAGCTCTGATGGTCGCCGGTCAGGCAGAGCAGGTTGCGCATGCCCAGCGCATAAGCGCCAAGCAGGTCCGACTGCATCGCCAGGCGGTTGCGGTCGCGGCAGGTCATCTGCACCACCGGCTCCAGCCCTTCCTGGATGGCGATGACACCCGAGGCGATGCTGGAAACGCGGACGATGGCCGTCTGGTTATCGGTGATGTTCACCGCGTCAGCCGCGCCCTTGAGCAGATGGGCCTTGTGGCGGATCTCGTCGCCGTCGGCGCTCTGCGGCGGCCCCAGCTCGGCGGTCACGGCAAAGTGGCCCGCCCGCAGGATTTTTTCCAGGTTACTGCCCGATTTGAAGCCGTTTGCTTGTTCTTCTGCCATCGATGCACCTCACTCTTGTTTTACCAGCCGCAAATCCTCGCGCACGATCTTGCGCGGGCCGCCGTCGCGGCTGCGCGACCAGTTCTTGGGCGGCTGGATCTGCATCAACTGCTCGACCCGTCCCAGCTTGACAGCGCGGTCCCAGATGAGCTGCCAGGCGCAGGGAATATCGGCATTGACCTCGCAGACCCCTCGCTGCGAGCCGCCGCAGGGGCCGTTGAAGAGCTGCTTGGAACAGCGCGCCACCGGGCAGATGCCAAAGGTGATGCCCAGGATGCAGTCGCCGCAGGCCTGACAGCGCTCTTCCCACACCCCCTGCTCCACCGGCAGGCTGAGCGAGGTCGTGTTGATCCCCGGCAGGGTGATCGAGTCGGGAAAGTACTCGTTCATCGCCTGAACGCCGATGCCACAGGCCAGGCTCAGCACGACATCATACTCCCCCACCCGTTCGCGCAGGGCTTCCAGGTATTCCCACTCGCACTGCCGCTGCACCGTCGCCTCGTCGACCTCCATCGGGTGGCCTTCCAACTGGCTCTTCATGCGCAGCGCCGAGGCCAGGATGCCCACCTCTTTCTCTCCGCCGGCAAAGCAGACAGTCACGCACGTGCCGCAGCCTGCCACCAGCACTTTGCGGGCATCGCCCAACAGCCCCATGATTTCCTCTAACGGTTTTTGTTCGCCAACAATCATTGTGACCTCCGATACGGATTGCAGATTACGACCGTGTACGACACAGCGGATTGGGTCCCAACTCGCGCACCTGCCTGGTCATCTCAGCGATGATCTCGGCAAATTGCACGGCCATAGCAGACGAGAGGTTGACCATCCGCACTCGCTTCCTGCCCAGGCCGATCCTGTCCAGCAGGTCGGCCAGGTATTGGACTCTTCGTTTGGCGTTGAGATTACCCTCCAGGTAATGACACTCCCCTTCCAGTCAGCCGGCGACCATCACGCCGTCGACGCCGCGCTCGAAGGCGTGCAGGATTTCGACCGGCTCCACCCGTCCCGAACACGGCACTTCGACGATGCGCACATTGGGCGGATAGCGCAGGCGCATCGCTCCGGCCAGGTCAGC
>DAOTYD010000015.1:0-7152 GCA_034435295.1 Anaerolineae bacterium
GGACATGCAGGGAGGGTTCAGGAAAATGAGCCATCTCCCCTTCTCGCGCAAAAAAGTGACAGACAGGCGGGCAGTATGTCGTGGTTGCCCCTTCCCCCTCTTTATGCTATACTGAATTTGAACCCCATAAGGCCGGGCCGCCCAGGTAGGGGCGGAACGCTGTTCCGCCCTCTGGCTCGACCACCGGGAGGTACTATGGCTCAGTTCATTGGCCGGGAGACCGTTTTGCAGGAGTTGGAGGGACTGGCAGAAGACCGCATCCCCGAAGTCCTGGATTTTATCCGTTTCTTAAAGTCCAGGCAGGAAGAACACCCCCCATTTCCAGGCCGCCGACCAACGCCTTCCACGGACAAATTCTGGCCGAACTGGATCACCTCCGGGCCGAAACGGAAGCCCGCTATGGCGTCTACCCAGGCGACCCCGTAAGAGAGGTCCGGGAGGCACGCGAGTGCCAAATGGAGAAAGCGTGGAGGCCGTCGTCGCTCTGGGACTAGGAGATTGCCGCGGCACTGCGCAAGCAGTGGGCCCAGAATCTGCTGGCACGAGAGGCCGCGCTGGAGGGATTGGTTCGCCTCTTCCGCCTGCCGGTCCTGCGGGTGTCCGCGACCCAGGAACGGCGAAATAGACCTTTAGGGTCTCTGGCTGACACGGCTTCTGCAGGAGCGCGGCCATCTGTAGGGCCAGCCGCTGCCTTTGAGAAGCCTGTCCCCGATGTGTGACGCCCCCTGGCTAAGCTGTGTCTGCAGCGAAATCATGCTATAATGGCCTGTGTGAAGGCCGCCGCTACGCAGACGGAGGTCGCGCCCTCCTGGCCGGCCGGATCGGCCGGTGGCCATCTTCTGGTCTGCGAAGTTAACGGGGAAGGGGATTGTTATGCGCACACCATTCATCGCTGGCAACTGGAAGATGTACAAGACCATCGACGAGGCCGTCGCGCTGGTGGGCGAGCTGATCGACCTGCTGCGCGGCGTGGAAGGGATCGAGGTGGGCGTCTGCCCGCCCTTCCCGGCGCTGGCCGCCGTGCGCCAGGCGCTGGCCGGCTCGCCGCTCCGTCTGGGCGCGCAGAATATGCACTGGGAAGAGGCCGGCGCTTTCACCGGCGAGGTCTCGCCTGTTATGCTGCAGGGGCTGTGCGACGATGTGATCATCGGCCACTCGGAACGGCGGACGCTCTTTGGCGAGACGGATGAGATGGTCAACCGCAAGCTCCACGCTGCTCTGGCGCACGGCCTGCGGCCTATCGTCTGCGTCGGCGAGAACCTGGCCCAGAACCAGGCTGGCGAGACGGCGGCGTTCGTCGGCGGGCAGGTGCGGGCTGCCTTTGTCGGCGTCACGGCTGAACAGGCCCGTGGGGTCGTGATCGCCTACGAGCCGATCTGGGCCATCGGCACGGGAGTGCCCGCCTACGGTCCAGACGCCGCCCGCATCATCGGCGGCGTGGTGCGCGCCGCGCTGGCCGATCTCTACGGCGACGACGTGGCCCAGGCGGTGCGCATTCAGTACGGCGGCTCGGTCAAACCCGACAACATTGCCGAGTTCATGAGCGAACCAGAGATCGACGGCGCGCTGGTCGGCGGGGCCAGCCTCAAGGCGGCCGATTTCGCCGCCATCGTCCGCCGTGGCCTGGCGGCGCACGGCGGCTGATTGCCGCCAGGAGCATCACGAGACGGCAATGAACTGGGCGCCCTTTATCTGGTTTGCCGTGGCGCTCAGCGGCCTCCTGCTGATGGAGCGCTGGATTCACCGCCATCTGCAGGGAGTGGCGCTGCTCACCGTGGGCGACCGCGAGGCGGCGGTCTGGCTCTATGCCCTGCCGCTGCTCCCTGGCGTGATCCTCCACGAGTTCAGTCACGCCATTTCCGGTATGGCGGTTGGCGCGCGGGTCGAGCGCATCTCGATCATGCCGGCGCGCGTCGAGGGGCGCATCCAGTTGGGCTTTGTTTCCCTGGAGGCGGCGAGTCTCTTGCAGACGATCATCATCGGCCTGGCGCCGCTGGTTGCCGGCTGCATCGCGCTCTTGCTGATCGGCTATCTGGCCCTGGGGCTGGGGGAGGCTGGCGCCGCGCTGACCAACGGCAACTGGGCCATGGCCTGGGGCGATCTGATCGAGGCGACCCGCGCCCGCAACGCCTGGGTGTGGGCTTATCTGATCTTTGCCGTCAGCAACACCATGCTCCCCAGCAGCTCGGACATGCGTGCCTGGCCGGTGATGCTTCTCTTCCTGGGAAGCGTGGCCGGGCTGGTGGCGTTGCTGGGGCTGGGACCCTCGCTGGCGGCGGCGCTGGCGGTGACGCTGCGCTGGCTGGCGGCGGTTTTTGCGCTGACCCTGGCCATCGACGCGCCCTTTGCCCTGGCGATCTTTCTGGTCGAGCAGGTCTTGTCGCGGTTGCGTGGAGTGCGGGTGGAGTATCGGTAGACGGGGGGACGCGATCAGCGATCGGCAGCAGGCGATACCTGCTCCGTCACCGCAAAGCCGCGCTCTCGCAACGCCTCGACAAAGGGGCGCGCCGGCACCATGCGTTCGACCCCGCCAGCTCCACGCGGCGTCTGGCCGCGCACCATCATCTCGGCGACAATGGCGGCGCTCCAGCCGGTGCCTTGCTCCATCGCTGTAAAGCCTGTCTCTTCGTCGTAATAGTGGATCACTTCCACCACGGCTTCGGCATCCTGACCGTCCTTCTTGCCGATGGCTTTGACCCGCACGATGATCAGGTCTTTGTCGCCGGGGAAGGTGACCTTGGGCTCGAAGAGGGCGTGAAAGACATCGCGCGGCTTGACCTGCACATCGCCGACGCGGATCGGTTCCAGACTCCACAGCCCCAGGTCGAAAAAGGCGCGCAGTTGGGCATAGTGGCCCGGATAGCGCAGGGTCTTGTTCTGCAACGTGCGCAGTTTGCCCTCGTAGGTCCAGGGCATGGTGTCGATGCCGCCAGCAGTGACGAACGCTTCCAGCGGGCCGATTGGTTCGGGAAACTCGACCACTTCCAGTTCGCTGATGGGTTCGACCTCGACGATCTTGCCGTCGCGCAGGAAGACGGCTGGCTCGGCGTATTCGTTGGTCAGCCCGGCGATATGGAAGGTGAGCAGGTAGTTGAAGGGTGGGCGGGGGTTCTGTGGCAGCCCGCAGTCCCACATCAGCACGTCCGTGGCCTGGTCGAGCAGTTCCATCGCATAGACCATCAGGCTGGTGCCCATGCCCGGCACCTGTCCGCAGTTGGGGATGATGCTGATGCCGGCGGCCTTGGCCTGCTCGTCGAGCGCATGTTGCTGGCGGGCGATGTCGGTGTTTCCGCCCAGGTCGCACATGTGCGCGCCGGCGCGGATGGCGGCCTGGGTGATGGGCAGGTTGTAGTAGTAGGGCACGGCGCTGAGAAAGGCGTCGGTCTCTGCCAGCAACCGCTCCAGGGCAACCTGGTCGGTGACGTCGACCCGGCGCGGTTCGGCAACGGCGCGGCCGATCAGGCTGTTGACGCGCCCGGCGGCCTGGCGAGCTGCCTGGCTGTTGCAGTCGGCCATCAGAATGCGGCTGGCCTGGCCCCAGCGGGCCATGTCATAGGCGGCAGCAGTGCCCTGACGGCCTGCGCCCAGGATGGTGTAGGTAAAAGTCATGTTATCCTCCGTGACTGGCTAATAAGCAGGCTACCTCATGCCCTTCTGCCGCTGCGCGCAGCGGCGGATCGATGGCCCGGCAGTCGGCGACGGCCTCTGGGCAGCGGGGGTGGAAGCGGCAGCCGGACGGGATGTCGATGGGGTTGGGAATCTCGCCCTCCAGGATCAGGCGCTTGCGGCGGCGGCGCGGGTTGGGCGCTGGCACGACCGAGAGCAGGGCGCGGGTGTAGGGGTGGCGCGGCCGCGAGAGCACTTCCGCTGTCGGTCCCAGCTCGACGATGCGGCCCAGGTACATCACCGCCATGCGGTCGGTGAAAAAGCCGGCTGTGGCCAGGTCGTGGGTGGTGTAGAGGATGGTGATGCCGCGCTCGCGGCGCAGGGCGTGCAGCAGGTTGAGGATGTCGGCGCGGATGGAGACGTCGAGCATCGAGACCGGCTCGTCGGCGACGAGCAGGCGCGGCTCGAGCACCAGCGCCCCGGCGATGACCACCCGCTGACGCTGCCCGCCCGATAGCTCGGCCGGGTAGCGCTCCCAAAAGTGCTCTGCCGGCGCCAGGCCGCACGTCTCCAGCGCCGCGCGCACCCGCTCTGCCTTTTCCTCTTTGGAACGGGTCAGTTTGTGGATTTCGAGCGGCTCGGCGACGATGTCGAAAATGCGCTGGCGCGGGTTGAGCGACTCGTAGGGGTCCTGGAAGACCATCTGGGCGCGCTCGCGCAGCGCCATGACGCGGCGGCGGGGGCTGAGGCCTGCCAGATAGCTGTCCGCTTCGAGCGAGTGGCCGTGTCCCCGCGCCCACTCGCTGACGTCGCAGCCCTCCAGCAGCACCCGCCCCCGCGTCGGCAGTTGCAGGCCGAGCACGTTCATGCCCACCGTCGTCTTGCCCGAGCCGGACTCGCCAACCAGGGCCAGGATGTCGCCGCGCTGCATGGTAAAGCTGACCCCGTCCACAGCGTGCACGGCGCGGCGTGGACGGCGGGCCAGCAGGTCTCCCAGGCCACGGCTCAGGGGAAAGTACTTGTGCAGGTCCACTACCTGCAGCAGCGGCTCTCTCTCCATCAGGCGAGCCTCCGTGCAAAGTGGCAGGCCAGGCTGTGGCCCGGCGCGATTTCGACCAGCGGCGGGCGCTGGCGCGCGCAGACTGCCTCGCGCCAGGGGCAATGACAGCGCGGCTCGAAGCGGCAGCCGGGCGGCAGGTCGTCCAGCCGTGGCGGATTGCCGGGGATCGAGGCCAGCGTCGAACCGGGCCGTTCGATGTCGGGGAACGCTTCCAGCAGCCGTTGGGTGTAGGGATGGTGCGGGTCGTTGAAGATGGCGTCGCTGCTGCCGACCTCGGCAACCATCCCGCCGTACATCACCAGCACGTCGTCGCAGACCTCGGCGACCATGCCCAGGTCGTGGGTGACCACGATCAGGGAGAGGTTGAGGTCAGCCTGCAGGCGGGTCAGGAGTTCGAGGATCTGGGCCTGGATCATCACGTCGAGGGCGGTGGTCGGCTCGTCGGCGATGAGAACGCGCGGGTTGCAGGCCAGGGCCATGGCGATGACGGCGCGCTGGCGCATGCCGCCGCTGTACTGGTGCGGATACTGGCGGCCTCGTTGCGGCGGGATGCCGACCATGGCCAGCAGCTCGCCGGCGCGCTGGCGGGCCGCGCGCGGGCTGTCGACGACGGAATGGAGCAGCAGCGCCTCGGCGATCTGGCTCTCGACCGTGCGCACCGGGTTGAGCGCGTTCATCGCCCCCTGAAAGACCATCGACATCGACCGCCAGCGCACGTGGCGCATCTCGGCCTCGCTGAGCTGGAGCAGGTCACGCCCGTCCAGCAGAACCTGCCCGCCGACAATGCGCCCTTCTTCCGGCAGCAGGCGCAGCAGGGCCATCATCACCGTCGTCTTGCCGCAGCCGCTTTCCCCCACGATCCCCAGCGACCTGGCCTGCTCCAGGCGGAAACTGACGTTCTCGACGGCGTGGAGCGGCGTGCCGTCGTCGGCCAGATAGTCGATCGAGAGGTCACGCACGTCCAGCAGGGCCACAGCTCACTCCCTTTCTGGCCGGAGAGCAACCATGCGGCGCGGATCGAAGAGGTGGTGGGTGCGCAGGCGCGGGTTGACGATCTGGTCGAGCGTGTTGCCGATCAGCACCAGCGAGAGGCTGACCCAGACGATGGCAAAGCCAGGCGGCAGGAGGAACCACCAGGCCTGGCGGCTGAGGGCGCGCTCGAAGGCAAAGTTGAGCATCATCCCCCAACTGACCAGCGTCGGGTCGCCCAGGCCCAGGAAAGCCAGCGACGACTCGGCCAGGATGGCCACCGAGATGTCCAGCACAGCCTGGGCGATGATCAGCGGCAATACCTGGGGCAGGACGTGGCGCAGGATGATGCGCGCGCTGCTGGCGCCGATGGCGCGGGCGCGCAGGACGAACTGGCGCTCGCGGATCGAGAGCACCTGTGAGCGCACCAACCGCGCTGTGTAGGTCCAGCCCAGCAGGCCGATGACCAGGATGATGTTGAGCAGGCCGCGCCCCATCACGGCGATGACGACCAGCATGAGCGGCAGGTCGGGGATGACCATCAGGAAATCGACCAGGCGCATGAGCAGGTTGCCGATGCGCCCGCCAAAGTAGCCGGCCACCAGGCCGACGGTCGTGCCGATGACCATGGACATGAAGGAGGCGGTAAAGCCGACGATCAGCGAGACGCGCGCGCCGTAGATGAGCTGGCTCAACACGTCCTTGCCGGCGTCGTCGCGGCCCAGCAGGTGTTGGGCATCCGGCGGGGTGAGAATCTGGTCTGGCGAGACCTGGATCTGCGCCTGCGGGTCGTAGGGGGCCAGCCAGGGGGCAAAGACGGCCATCGCCACGACGACCAGGAGCATCAGCGTGCCGATGATACCCATGGGGTTGTGGAGGAATTGGGTCAAGGCCTGCATGAAACCTTACCGTTCTTTGGGGTGACAGACAGCATGGCTCACTCCGCTTTCACCCGTGGATCGAGCACCGAGTAGAGCAGGTCGGCCAGCAGGTTGGCCAGGATGACGCTGACGGCCAGGAGCAGGAAGGCGCCCTGCAGCACGGGATAGTCGCGCTTTTGCACCGCCTCGTACATCAGCCGGCCGATGCCGGGCCACGAAAAGACCGTCTCTACCTGGATCGCTCCGCCGACGATGTAGCCGAAAGAGAGGGCGATCATGGTCACCATCGGCAGCATGGCGTTCTTGAGCGCGTGGTCGCGCAGGATGCGCAGCGTGCTCAGGCCCTTGGCCTTGGCGGTGAGGATATAGTCTTCGGCCAGCACCTCCATCACGCCGCTGCGCATGATCAGGATGTACTCGCTGGTGTAGACGATGGCCATCGTGATCGTGGGCAGGATGAGGTGTTTGCCCACGTCGAGCCAGTAGATCAGGCCGTCGGCGGGCCTCAGGCCGGGGGTGGCCATGCCACCGACGGGCAGGTGTCCACGGGCCAGGATGAGCAGGATGATGCCCAGGAAGAACGTCGGCAGCGCCCAACTGAACAGCGCAAAGAGCAGGACAGCCGTATCCCTGTCT
>DAOTYD010000016.1:0-9146 GCA_034435295.1 Anaerolineae bacterium
CCCTTGCCCCCCTCCCCGTTCTGCGGTACAATCGACGCTGATTGTCAGGCAAATGAGAGGAGATAACGATGGCCCCCATCATCCGCATTGCAGAAATCGCCCGGCATGTGAGCCAGGAGGTCAGCATCCAGGGCTGGCTCTACAACCGCACCGACAAGGGCAGGCTCCAGTTCCTCCAGGTGCGCGACGGCAGCGGCTTTGTCCAGTGCGTCGTCTCGGCGCGGGATGTCCCCGCCGAGGTCTACCAGGAAGCCAGCCGGCTGACGCAGGAATCCTCCCTCATTGTCAGCGGCACTGTGCGCCAGGACGCGCGGGCGCCCGGAGTGCCGGGCGGTTATGAGCTCAGCGTCACCGGCCTGCGCGTGCTGCAGATCGCGCGCGATTACCCCATCCAGCCCAAAGAGCACGGCGTCGACTTTTTGCTCGACCACCGCCACCTGTGGGTGCGCTCGCAGCGGCAGTGGGCCGTGCTGCGCGTGCGCGCCACCGTCATCCGCGCCATCCGCGACTGGCTCGACAGCCACGGCTTTATCAACATGGACACGCCCATCCTCACCCCCGCCGCCGGCGAGGGCACGACAACGCTCTTCGAGACCGACTATTTCGGCGAGCCGGTCTATCTGGCCCAGACCGGCCAGCTCTACAACGAGGCCAACATCTATGCCTTCGGCCCGGTCTATTGCTTCGGCCCCACCTTCCGCGCTGAAAAGTCCAAGACTCGCCGCCACCTGACCGAGTTCTGGATGGTCGAGCCGGAAATCCCCTTCTGCGACCTGGACGGACTGATGGAAATCGAGGAGCAATTCGTCTCCTACATCGTCCAGACCTGCCTGAAGGAACGGGCGCAGGAGCTGGCGCTGCTGGGGCGCAATACGACGCTGCTGCAAAACGTGACCCCGCCCTTCCCCCGCCTCTCCTACGACCAGGCGCTGGAGATGCTGGCCGAGATCCGCGCCGAGACAGAGGACCCGGAACGGAAAGAGCTGCTCCGCCTGGAGTGGGGCAGCGACCTGGGCTCGCCCCACGAAACGGAGCTGACCAAACGCTTCGACAAGCCGCTCTTTGTCTACGGCTACCCGACCATCGCCAAGGCCTTTTACATGGAGCCGTGGCCGGGACGGCCGGAGGTGACCAAGAGCGTCGATCTGCTGGCGCCGGAAGGATACGGCGAGATCATCGGCGGCTCTGAGCGCATCTCGGACCCCGACCTGCTGCTCAAGCGGCTCGAGGACTGGAAGCTGCCGCGCCAGGCGTTCGAGTGGTACATCGACCTGCGCCTCTACGGTTCGGTGCCCCACTCCGGCTTTGGCCTGGGCGTCGAGCGCACGGTGACGTGGATCTGCGGCCTCGACCACCTGCGGGAAACAATCGCCTTCCCGCGCATGCTGAAAAGGGTCTACCCCTGAGCGCCAAACGGTGGAAAGAACGGCTGGCCTGGCTGATGCGCCACGTCCCGCTGGCCTACACCCTGACGCTCTACGGCGTCAAGGCCATCGCCGCCCGCTACACCGTCGGCGTGACGGGCGTGATCCTGAACGCGGCCGGCCAGGTGCTGGTCTTGCAGCACGTCTTTCGCCGCGATGCCCCGTGGGGACTGCCGGGCGGCTGGGTGCGCCACAACGAGACGCCGCAGGAGGCGCTGCGCCGCGAGTTGCTGGAGGAAACCGGCCTCGACATCCGCGTCGGGCCGCCTCTGCTGGTCGGCCCCGGCCGCCTGCCGCGACACCTGGAGACGGGCTTTTTGTGCCGCGCCGAGGGCGAGATGACACACCTCAGCGGCGAGATCCTCGCCGCGCGCTGGGTCGACCCCGACGCGCTGCCGGCCGACATGTCGCCGGAGGACGTGAACATGGTGCGGCTGGCAACAGGTCTAACCGCAGAGGGCGCGGAGAACGCAAAGGAAAAAACTCTGGGTTCTTGCCGGTAGAGTCCCCTTCTTGAGTGTTGGTCGAACGGAGCGGCAGAAAATTGCCAACAACACTCAATCGGAGGCACTGCCCGGCGGCAAATAAGGAGAAAATATGACTCGACAATCTGAACTGGATGCCCTGATCGACGCCTACTTTCTGGCCCACTGCGAAACCTATCCCAACCTCGCCGTCTGGCAGGGGCTGCACCAGTACGACGGCCGCCTGCCCGACCTGCGCCGCCAGGCCATCGAAGCGCGCGCCGCTGACCTGCGCCGCTTCCTCGACGCGCTGGCGCAGATCGACCCGGCGACGCTGGACGACCGGGGCTGGCTGGACTATCACGTGGTCTACCACAACGCCGCTTTCGAGCTCTTTTCACTGACCGAATGGCGGCCCTGGGAGCGCGACCCGCAGCTCTACTTCAACATCCTCGACGGCAGCGGCTATGTCCTGCGCAACTATGCCCCCCTGCCCCGCCGCGTCCAGGCGCTGATCGACCACCTCTCCGGCTTCCCCGCCGTCCTGGCGGCAATGAAGGAGAACCTGACCTGCGTGGCCCGCCCGGTCGTCGAGATCGGCATCCGCATCGCCGAGGGGACGCTGGCTTTTCTGGAAAAGGACCTGCCGCTGGCGGTGGCCGATCTGGACGACGATAAACTGCGCGCAGCCTTTGCCGCCGCCAACGCCGAGGCGGTCCAGCAGGTGCGCCAGGCCGTGGCCTGGCTGCGCGACGAGCTGGCCCCCCGCGCCAACGCCGACTTTGCCATCGGCCCGCAGCGCTTTGCGCGCATGCTCTACCTGGGCGAAGCAGTTGACCTGCCGCTGGAACGGCTGTGGCAGGTCGCCGAAGCCGACCTGGCCCGCAACAAGGCGGCCTACCTGGAGACAGCGGCGCACATCGACCCGCACAAGAGTCCCCAAGAAGTCATCGCCATAGGGATGAAAAATCACCCCCGCCCGGAAACCCTGGTCGAAGAGACCCGCCGCATCGTCGACGACCTGCGCCGCTATGTCATCGAGCACAACCTGGTCTCGGTCCCTTACGACGAAAACTGCATCGTCGACGAGACGCCTGCCTTCCTGCGTTCCGCCTTTGCCATGATGGACCCGCCCGGCGCTTTCGAAGAGGTCGCCAGGGAGGCTTTCTACTACGTCACCCCGCCGGAGAGCGGCTGGGACGAAGCCAAAACCGCCGGCTGGATGAGCCAGTTCGCCTACCACATCCTGCGCGGCATCTCGGTCCACGAGGCCTGGCCCGGCCACTACCTGCACTTTTTGCACATCCGCAACGCGCCGTCGAAAGCGACCAAAGCGTTTGGCGCCTACTCCTCCTACGAGGCGTGGGCGCACTATTGCGAGCAGATGATGCTGGAAGTGGGCTGGCGCGCCGATGACCCGTGGGCGCGGCTGGGACAGCTCGGCGAGGCGCTGGTGCGCAACGTCCGCTTCGTCTGCGCGCTGGGACTGCACACCGCCGGCATGACCGTCGCCGAGGCCCGGCGACGCTTTATGGAGGACGCCTTTATGGAAGCGGCGACGGCGGAAGAAGAGGCCGTGCGCGGCACGTATGACCCCCAGTACCTCAACTATACCGTGGGAAAACTGGTGCTGCTCAAACTGCGCCAGGACGTGCAGGCCCGCGAGGGCGCAGCGTTCGACCTCAAGCGCTTCCACGACCGCTTCCTCTCCTACGGCGCGCCGCCCGTGCCGCTGGTGCGGGCGATGATGCTGGGCCGCGACGAGATGGGAGACGTGTTGTAATGCCCTGGCCCATCCGTCCCCTCCGCGCCGATGACCTCCCGCGCCTGCGCGCCCTCGACTACCAGTTCATCTCGTCCCAGGCGCTGGCGGTGGAAAAGACAGTCGAGGGGCTGGCGGTGACCTGGCGCCTGCGCCCGCAACCCCTCGCTGACCCCTTCACTTCGCTCGACACCGCCCCCCTGCCAGAAGAGTGGGCCGCCCTGGAGCGCAACCTGCTCGCCGGGACGAGGGAGGGCTTTGTCGTCGAGGCGGACGGCGGGCCGGTGGCCTTTGTCGAGCTGGAAGCGCAAACATGGCGGTCGGTGGGGTTCATCTGGGAGCTGCTCGTCCACCAGCCCTACCGCCGCCAGGGCATCGGCGCGGCGCTGGTGGACGCGGCCATCGCCTGGGGACGGCAGCGCAGGCTGCGCGCCCTGGCCCTGGAGACGCAGACCAACAACTGGCCGGCGCTCAATTTCTACCGGCGAGTGGGCTTTCAGCTCTGCGCGGTGGATGACCATTTCTACACCAACCGCGACATTGCCGCTGGCGAAGTGGCGCTGTTCTGGTATTACGAACTGGAGACGAATGAACCGCGAGAATGAACTGCTGACTTTGCGCCAGCGCGCGCGGACGCTGCTCGACCTTTCCGCCCCGCGCGACGGCCTGGCCGCCTATTACGCCCTCTACCACGACCCGGCGCGCACCCGTCTGTGGCTCAGCCAGACGGGCGACGGCTTTCTGGCGGTTTGCCAGACCGGGCGCGATCTCTTCCGCCTGCTTGCCGTGTTGCGCGCCGCCCGCGCCGAGAGCGCCAGCAAGCTTATGGAGCAGGCGCTCGTCGCCGGGCGGCCCTACTACCTGCTCACCACGCCAGAGCTGCGGGCCGCCGTCGAAGAGGCCCTGACCATCGAGCGGCTGGAGGTCAACCGCATCTACCGGCTCGACCTGCGGCGCTACGTGCCGACGCTCAACGTGCTGGTGACGCCGGCCCCCTCCGCCAGCGGCACGCCGCGCTTTGTCATCCGCGCCCAGGGCCAGGTCGCTGCCGAAGCGGGAATCAACTGGCAGTCGCCCCACTTTGCCGAAGTCTACGTCTGGACGGCGCCAGAGGTGCGCGGGCGCGGCTGGGGCAAGGCCGTGGTCGATGGCTGTGTGGCCTGGATCATCCGCTCCGGCGCGCAGCCGCTCTACATCGTCGCCGAGGACAACGAGCCTTCCATCCGCCTGGCCGAGTCAATCGGCTTTGTCGATACAGGAGCGCGCGAGCTGGCCGTGGAGGGAGTAAGGAGGGAGCATGCGCTGGCTGATTCGTGACGTGACCGCTATCCCATTGGACGAGGAGGGCCACATCCTGTCTGGCGTCGACATCGCCATCGACGGGACGCGCATCGCTGCCGTCGGGCAGGCGCCGCCGGATTTTGCGCCCGACCGCGTCATCGACGGGAGGGAGCACGTCGCCCTGCCCGCCTTTTTCAACGCCCACACCCACGCGGCGATGACCCTGGAGCGCGGCTGGGCCGAGGACCTGCCCTTCGACCGCTGGCTCAACGAGAAAATCTGGGTCGCCGAGTCAGCGTTGGAAGAAGAGGACGTCTATTGGGGCGCGGCGCTGGCCTGCTGCGAGATGATCCGCTGTGGCATGGTCGGTTTTGGCGACCACTATTTCTGGATGGACCAGACGGCGCGGGCCGTGGCGGAAGCGGGGATGAAGGCCAGCCTGGCCTGGTGCCAGTTCGGCATCGGCGCCGAGCACGAGATCGGCGGGGCGGTGCTGGAAGACACCCTGGCCTTTGTGCGCCGCTGGCACGGCGCCGCCGACGGGCGCATCCGCTGCATGCTGGGCCCCCACTCCCCCTATATGTGCCCGCCGGACTGGCTGCGGCGGGCAGTCGAGGCGGCAACGGCGCTGGACGTGGGCATCCACATCCACCTCTCGGAATCGCAGGACCAGGTGAACCGTTCGCTGGCGGCGTATGGGCGGACGCCGGTGGCGCATCTGGCGCACCTGGGCGTGTTCGAGCGGCCGACGCTCGCCGCGCACTGTATCGTCGTCAGCGACGAGGACCTGGCCATCCTGGCCGAAAAAGGCGTCTGCGTGGCGCACACGCCCAAAACCTACCAAAAGCTGGCCATGGGCATGGCACCGCTGGAGCGCTTCCTGGCAGCGGGGATAGAGACCGGTCTGGGCACCGATGGGCCAGCCTCCAACAACGACCTGAACATGCTGGAAGTGATGCGCATCGCCGGGCTGACGCACAAGAACCGCATCGGCAATCCGGCGGCGTTCCCCAACCAGACCCTGCTGCGCCTGGCGACGCAGGGATCAGCCCGCGCGCTGGGTTTTGGCGAGAGCGGCGTGCTGCGGCCCGGCGCGCCCGCCGACCTGATTCTCATGGACACGCGGCGCGCGCACTGGACGCCGCGCCATGACCTGGCGGCAAACGTCGTCTATGCCAGCCATCCGGCAGACGTGCGATATGTCTTTTGCGACGGACAGGCCCTGCTGGAGGACGGCGAGCTGACCACGCTGGACGAAGAGCGCATCCGCGCCGAGGCCGAGCAGCGGGCCTTTCGCATGGTCGGCCGCCAGATGTGGCAGGTGCGCCAATATCGGGGATAATCCGCTCCCCTCCCGCAGGCTAGAACCTGCGGGAGGGGAGGCAGCGGGGATAATCCGCCGCTACGGCCGGGTGACGACCAGATTGTCGAAGTGAACCTCGGTCATCTCGTTCTCCAGCGTGGCGGCCATGAACGAGATGTCGCCAGAGGTATAGGTGCTGTCGTTCACCTCGGTGAGCAGTTGCTCGTTGACGTAGAGGGCCAGGCGGCTGCCGTCGCAGACAGCGCGGATGTGATTGGTGGCGTTGCCCTGACGGATCGCACTGGAGGTAGTCCAGTCCACCAGCGCGTCATAGTCGCCCTCGCGGATGATCTGGATGGAGTAGTAGCCATCGCCGCTGATCATCAGCGCATAGCCGTCCCCTCCCGTGCCGCCGGGCTGCACCCGGCACTTGACGCCATAGGCGTTGTTGTTATTGGCCGGCGCGCGGACCTGGGTGGCATCGACATCGATAATCGTGTTGGTAAAGCTGCGATTGGCCACCCCCCACATCACTCCGCCACGGCGTGTAGCGGTGACGAAATAATAGCCATCGCCATAGCCCACATCGCCGTCATCGTACTGGCCGACCTCCCAACCCGAACCGGGATCGCTGAAATCATCCTGGAAGAGGACATCCTGGGGCGGCTCCGTCGGCACGGAGGTACCGCCATTGCCGCCGCAGGCCAGCGTTGCTGCTGCCAGAGTCAGGACAACGATCAATAAAACGCTTTTCTTCATTTCTGTCTCCTTGTACGCCTTTGTGGGGAAATTTTTGTAACTGCTCACCGTGGGCACCTCCCGCATAGCGTAGCCCGTTTTCCTCTACCACGAAGGACACAAAGGACACGAAGGTTGAATCCATCACGGCTGTACTTTTACCCTTTGTGTCCTTCGTGTCCTTTGTGGTGAAGAAGGTGAGCAATCACTATCTCACAACAAATGGACTCACCTCTTATCAGTTCGAATTGAGACGTTCTGCGTCCAGTTTTTCGAACAGCGGCGCAGGCCTGTTCAGAGCCTGACCGGCAGGCAGTTCGCTGGGCGCCCAGCGGCCGGTCGCGCTGCTGGAGTCATAGCAAAGAGCCTGGTGCGTGCGGCCATCTTCATCGAACGTCTCGACGTACTGCCGACCAAACAGACGTCCCTGGTAACCCAGATAGCCGTGCAGCGCTTCGGAAGAGAAGGGCAGGAAAGGGGCAAAGAGGACCTTGAGCGAGTCGATCGCTCGCAGCGCGACATAGATGGTGGTCCCCGCTGCTTTGCTGTCTTCTTTGATCTGGAACCAGGGCCCCTTTTCGTCCAGATATTTGTTGACCTCGCGGGCCAGGTTCATCACCTCGCCCAGCGCGGCGCGGAACCTGGACTCGGCAAGCAGACGTCCGATGGGGCGGAAGGCGACGTCAATGCGTGCCAGCAGGCCCACGTCGGCGCGGTCCATCAGGCCCGGCACGGGGATATGCCCGTCGAAATGCTTGCAGGCAAAGGTCAGCACGCGGTGACAGAGGTTGCCCCACGTCGCCACCAACTCGTCGTTGTTGCGCTGAATGAAATGGGACCAGTAAAAATCCGAGTCCCGCGTCTCGGGCATGACGGCGGCGATATAGTAGCGCAGCGGGTCAGGGGCGAAACGATCCAGATAGTCAGGCAGCCAGACCGCCCAACCGCGGCTCTTGGAGAATTGCTGCCCTTCCAGGTTCATGAACTCGTTGGCGGGCACGTCATAGGGCAGATTGAGCCGCTTGTCGGGGTCGTCCTCGTAGAGGCGCTCGACGCCGAGCAGTTCGGCCGGCCAGATCACGGCGTGGAAGGGGATGTTGTCCTTGCCGATAAAGTAGTGGGTCTGCGCGGCGGGGTCGTACCACCACTCCTTCCACGCATCGGGGCGGCCGACGTTGCGCGACCACTCGATGCTGGCCGACAGGTAGCCGATAACCGCCTCGAACCAGACATAGAGCCGCTTCGATTCATAGCCGTCCAGAGGGACAGGAATACCCCAGTCGATGTCGCGGGTGATGGGCCGGCCGCGCAGGCCGCCCTCGACATAGTTGCGGGCAAAGTTGATCACATTGGGCCGCCAGTGGTCTTTGCCCGTGTTCAGATAAGCAGCGATGCGATCCTGGAACGCGGCCAGGTCGAGGAAAAAGTGCTCCGTCTCGCGCACGACCGGCACGCTGCCATCGATCTTGCTGCGCGGCTCGACCAGCTCCAGCGCATCCAGCAGCGCGCCACAGTTGTCGCACTGGTCGCCCCGCGCCTCCGGATAGCCGCAGCGAGGACACGTCCCCTCGACATAGCGGTCCGGCAGGAAACGTCCCTCTGTCTCGGAGTACAGTTGCCGTTGCACCTGTCGATACAGATAACCCCGCTCCAACAGGCGCAGGAACATATCCTGCGCGACGCGGTGGTGATTGGCCGTATCGGTGTGGGTGAACAGGTCATAACTGATGCCGATGCGCTGCTGGGTTTCCAGGAAGCGGGCGTGGTAGCGTTCGAAGAGTTCGCGCGGGCTGACGCCCTCCTGATCGGCGCACACGGTGATCGGCGTGCCGTGCGAATCGGAGCCGGAGACCATCAAGACATCGTTGCCAGCAAGGCGATGGTAGCGGGCAAAAATATCGGCTGGCAGATAGGCGCCCGCCAGGTGGCCCATGTGCAGGTCCCCGTTGGCATAGGGCCAGGCTACGCAAACCAGGATTTTCTCGGCCATGGTCTCCTCCTTAAGTGGACGAGCGTATTTTACCACAGTTGAAACAAAAGAAAACCTGCGCACCATTGCGGGTGTTCGTAGCAGAACATTGTCACCCTGAGCGTAGCGAAGGGTCTCGTTGCGACACAGATTCTTTGCAACACGGATTATTTTCCCATTGCTCGGCGGGCCCCACTGGCGGGGG
>DAOTYD010000017.1:0-2573 GCA_034435295.1 Anaerolineae bacterium
CCTGGCGACGGGCAAGCTGAACCCCATGGCCGCCTTTATGCAGGGCAAACTCCAGATCAGCGGCGACATGAGCCTGGCGCTGCGCCTGCAGAGCATCCTCAGCGCGCGCTAGGCGGCAAAGCAAAACAGAGAGGGTGCTGATGGACTGGAGCGACCTGCCCCTGCCGCCATGGGCGCTCGTTGCGCTGGCGCTCGCCGTCCTGGCCTTTGCCATTCCGCTGATCGTCGCCCTGCGGCGACGCAAGCTCCGCGTCAAAGAGATCGAGGTCTCGCTTCCACCCCTCGTCAAAGCCAAAATCGAGCCCCCGTCAAAAAAGGAAGAGACTCCAGCCCCGACCACGACACTTTCTCCTTCCCCGCCATCCGTAGAAATCTCTGGAAATGTGATGCTGGGCTCTGCCATCATCCGCGTCTGGCGCAGCGGCGTGCGGGTGGTCCGTAACTGGCTGGCAGGCAACCCCACAATCGACGTGCGAGAGATGCCTCCCGACTCTCCACCCAGAAAGGGACAACGCCGATGACTGCCGCATGGCATTCGCTGGTAGCTGACCGGGGCGCCGAGCTGGCGCTTTACGATCGCATGGTTGCCGGCGAGACAGCAGCGCGCATCTTGCTCATCGAAGCGGCTTCTGGCATCGGCAAAAGCCATCTCCTGCGCGAGTACGAACGGCGCACACCCGGGGATATCCTCTGTGTGCCGCTCGATTTAAAGACCAGCCTCGATCTGGCCGAAGTCTTCTCCCTGCTCATCCGGGGGCTGGGAGCAGTGAGCTTCCCCGCCTTCCGCCTGCTCCTTCAACAACTGCTTCAGCCCCAGCAGGTCAACGTTGCCCGGAACGTGCTGATCGGCCAGCCCCAGATCGCCGTTGCCCTGCAGGCGCCGGACGCAGAAGCGCAACGCTTCCGTCGCACCGCTCTGACCGAGGCCTTTTTCGCCGACCTGCTCGCTTCTGGTCAGCGGATCGTCTTTCTCATCGACACACTCAACAATGCCACGCCGGAAGTACGTGACTGGCTGTTGAACCTCTTTTTGGGCCACGTGCGCGCCGCACCCCATGTCGTTGCTGTCCTGGCCGGACAGCCACCGCTGGAAACTCTGACCACCTGGGCTGCCTGCTGTGAGCGCATTTGCCTCAGGCCCATCTCCAGCGCCCAAGACTGGCAGCACGGGCTGCAACAGCTCGACCCCTCTCTCTCCATCCCTCTGGAGATGATCGAGGCTTATTGCGTCTACTTTGACGGTCATCCCCTCCAGATTGCAATAGCGCTGGACAAGCTGGTCTCCGTGCGCGGAGGCGTGCGATGAGCGAAGAGTTATTCCGCCAGCTCCGCAGCGCCGCCTCGCCGGAAGAGCGCACGCTGATCGTGACGCGCGACCTGCTGGAAAGCCTGCCCGCGTCCCTGCGCGCTGCAGCCTGGGCGGCGGCCATTCCGCACTGGTTCGATGCGGATATTCTGGCTGCTTTGCTGGAGATGCCTTCTTCAGAAGCCCAGGCGCTCTATGCCAGCCTGCAAACGCTGCCCTTTGTGGAGCCGTTTCCTGGGCGTGGTCACAACCTCCACGAACTGACGCGCCGTGCGCTCCTTGCCGACTGGTGGACCGCCCGCCACGACGAATACCGCCTTCTTTCGGCGCGCGCCGCAGCTTGCTTTGCGCAGCGCGCGCAGCCCGAAGAGCGGATCGAGTCCGTTTATCATCTGCTGATCGCCAATGAAGATGAGGGAATCGACGCTCTGAGCAGGCTGGCAGGCGAATGGCAGACTACCTCTCGCTACAACCTGCTCTACGTTCTGGCCCAGACAGTGTATGAGCATGTCGGCGAGGGACGGCTGAGCGGCCGCACCAGCGGCTGGGCACTTTACTATAAAGGTCTGGCCGAGTATTGGCATTACCACAACCAGGAAGCCCGTTCTGCGCTGTTACAGGCTCTTGAACTGGCCGACGCAGACCACCTGCTCCGCGCCAACACCATCCAGAGTCTGGGCGACGTGCACGTGAGGCTGGACGAGTACGGGGCGGCGCGGCAGCGCTACGAAGAGGCCCTGCCCATCTACCGCCAGATCGGCGACCGCCTGGGCGAAGCCAATTGCCACTTTGGTCTGGCAGATATCGAGCGTGCAACGGGCAACTATGCCGCTGCCGCAACACTCTACCGCCAGGCGCTGACTGTCTATGAGGATATCGGTATACCTTTCAATATCGCTCTGGCCTGGCAACGCCTGGGCAACAACGCCAGAAGCGCTGGGGACACCCCTCAGGCCCGCGCCTGCTATCAAAAAGCGCTGGAGATCTTGGAGCGCATCGGTTCTCCGGTAGCGGAACAGGTTCGGGAAAGCCTCCGCGCGCTGTAGCGTTGCGCCACAGCCCACGCCAGACGCAGCCGCAACTTGCGAGGCGCCGGACAGCCTTTCCAGGCTGTCCGGACAGGCCCGAAGGCCTGCCCTACGTCCTTTCGGACCGGCGCCGGGGAGCCGCCCTCCGCAGCCTGGCCCACGCCAGCCGCAGCCGCAGCGCCGCCCAGGCGCGCAGCGCTGCCGCTTTCTCTCCCTCCCCAGGCGGAGAAGGCGCATAG
>DAOTYD010000018.1:0-20902 GCA_034435295.1 Anaerolineae bacterium
ACACCCGGCGCACACCGCCCGTCTCGGTGGGACAAAGGACAGCCAGGCGGCCTCCTTCCTCACGGTTGATGATCCACTCCCCACCGTGACGGCGGCGAAAGATCTCCCCCACAAACGCCACCCACAGCACCCGCAGCTCCCGCGAAGGAGATGGGGTGCGCTCGATCCACTCGTCGAGAAGCTGAAGGGCCGTGGCATGATAGCCAACAGACTGGCCAGAAAACCTGGCCAGGGCTGCCCTCGCTCGCTCTGCCAGCTCGACCATCTGCCGCGCCTGTTCAGGGTTCAAGAACTCGACCGCTTTTCCCACGTTCCCCCTCCTCGCGCATCAGCAAGCGACCTCGGGATGCAGTATAGCACATGCAGAGCAGGCGGTCAACAGGCGGAGCAAGCTCCGGAGTCTGTGACCCCCGCCGGGCAAGGGGAAAATAATCCGTGTTGCAAGGAACCCGTGTCGCAACGAGACCCTTCCCCTTCACTCCGTTCAGGGTCAGGGTGACAAGTCTGTGTTGCCAGGAATCCGTGCCTGCCCTGTTCCCGCCGGGTCTGTGACCCGGCGGGCCCCACTGGTGGGGGTCACAGGCCGTGAAATCTGTGAAATCTGTGTAATCTGTGGCCAAAAAACGGCAGCCCCCCACTGGCGACGGTCACAAGCCGTGAAATCTGTGAAATCTGTGTAATCTGTGGCCAAAAAACGGCGGCCCCCCCACTGGCGGGGGTCACAGACCCCCGCCGAGCAGGGGATGCCCCACGTCAGCTTTCTGCTACGCCCCCCCTCGACAAGTTGCACCTCTGCCCATCCCGGAGTATAATCACTCTGCGAGCCCCTTTACGGAGGAGAAAACCCTCTCTACTCACTGCTGAAAGGAGGACAAAAAATGGAAGGAATCATCACTGGAGTCGGTTGCGTCATAGGCGTCATCGTGCTGTTCCTCATCGCCGTGGCCAGCGCGTCGATCAAGATCGTCCAGGAGTACGAGCGTGGCGTGATCTTTCGCCTGGGCCGTCTCGTCGGCGCCAAAGGTCCTGGCCTCTTTTTCATCATCCCCTTCATCGACCGCATGGTCAAGGTAGACTTGCGGACCGTGACCCTCGACATCCCCGCCCAGGAGTGCATCACCAACGACAACGTCACGGTCAAGGTCAACGCCGTGGCCTACTTCCGCGTCGTCGACCCCAACGACGCCATCGTTCAGATTGAGGACTATCGCCGCGCCACCTGGCAGATCGCCCAGACCTCGCTGCGCAACGTCATCGGCCAGATGCAACTGGACGAGCTGCTGGCTCACCGCGAAAAGATCAACGCCCAACTGCAACACATCATCGACGAGCAGACCGAGCCGTGGGGCATCAAGGTCAGCATCGTCGAGGTCAAGGACGTCGAGCTGCCGCAGACGATGCAGCGGGCCATGGCCCGCCAGGCCGAGGCCGAGCGCGAGAAGCGGGCCAAGATCATCCACGCCGAAGGCGAGCAGCAGGCCGCCCAAACGCTGGCTATGGCCGCCGAAACGATCGGCCAGGTCCCAGCCGCCATTCAACTGCGCTACCTGCAAACCCTGACCGAGATCGCCGTGGAAAAGAACTCGACCATCATCTTCCCCGTGCCGATCGAGTTCCTGCGCGGGTTGGCAGACCTCCTGGGCAAAGAGGAATAAACCGCAGATTGTACAGAAACTGCTTTGGTGTTAGACTAGAGACATGACCCAGGCACTCTACCGCAAATGGCGTCCGCAGACCTTTGAGCAGGTCGTCGGCCAGGAACATGTAACCCGCACACTGCGCAACGCATTGGACATGAACCGCGTCCACCACGCCTATCTTTTCACCGGTCCGCGCGGCACCGGCAAGACGACCACCGCACGCCTGCTGGCCAAGGCGGTCAATTGCCTGGACGAAACGCCCGCCAACCGTCCCTGCAACGCCTGCGCCATCTGCACGGCGGTCAACGAGGGGCGGCTGATGGACCTGATCGAGATCGATGCTGCCTCCAACACCGGCGTCGACGACGTGCGCGAGCTGCGCGAGCGCATTGGCTACCGGCCCAACGAGGCCCGCTACAAGGTCTATGTCATCGACGAAGTGCACATGCTCTCCACCTCTGCCTTCAACGCCCTGCTCAAGACGCTGGAGGAGCCCCCACCCCACGCCATCTTTGTCCTGGCCACGACCGAGCCGCAGAAAATCCCGGCCACCGTCCTCTCCCGCTGCCAGCGCTTTGACTTTCGGCGCATCCCGCTGATCGATGTGGTGGCGCGGCTGCGCTTTCTGGCCGACCAGGAGCACATCATCGCCGACGACGAGGCGCTGATCGCCATTGCCCGGCAGGGGACGGGCAGCATGCGCGACGCCGAGAGCCTGCTCGACCAACTGGCCGCCTACGCCGAAGGCGGCATCACCGTCGAAGTGGTGCAGGCAGCCCTGGGGACCGGCAACGAGGAGGCGGTCATGGCGCTGGTCGATGCGCTGGCCGACGGCGACGCCGGCCGCGGCCTGGCCGTGATCAACGAAGCGATCGAGCGCGGCGCCGACCCGCGCCAGTTCGCCCGCCAGGTGGTCGATCATCTGCGCGGCCTGCTCTTGACGCGGCTGGGATCGGCGGCGACGCCGCTGCATCTGCCGGAGGGCCTGCGCGAAGCCTTCCAGGCGCAGGCAGGGCGCTTCAGCCCGCGCCAGCTCAGCCGCGCGGCGCGCCTCTTCAACGAGGCGGCGCTCGAAGCCCGCGCCGCCTGGCAGCCGCAACTGCCGCTGGAGCTGGCGCTGATCGATGCAGCACTGCCGTCCGAGCCAGCCACACCCGCCAACCCTGCGCCCGTTGCTCCCACCCCGGCTGCTGCACGCCCCACTCCGCCGGCCGCGACGTCCCGCCCTCAGCCGCCGCCCAGGCCATCGCCGGCTGCCGCGCCGGGCGGCGATCCCCCGTCGCTGGAGCAGGTCAAGGCCCAGTGGGCCCAGTTCCGGCGGATGGTACGCCAAAAGAACATCCTGCTGGAGGCCGTGCTCAGCTCGGGGCGGCCCCTGCGGGTCGAGCAGAATGCCCTCATCATCGGCTTTGACCATTCCTTCCACAAAGGGCGGGTAGAGGAAGAGGCAAACCGCCGCCTGATCGAGGAAGTGTTGAGCCGGCTGTTCGGCTGTCCGATGAGCCTCCGCTGCGAGATTGCCGCCGCCCAATCGCCCGCCGCCGCAGCCGAACAGGACGAGCTGGTGCAGGCAGCCGTGAAAGAATTCGGCGCCCGCGTTGTCGAAATGAAAGCAACCGAATAGACGGAGGAAAAGTCACGTGGCAAAGCGAAGGCTGGGTGGAGGAGGGCCTGGCGTGATGGGCCAGGCTGGCATCCTCAAGCGGATGCAAAACCTGCAACAAGAGCTGCTCAAGGCCCAGGAAGAGGCAACGGCCCTGACCGTCACTGCCAGCGCTGGCGGCGGCGCCGTCACCGCCACCGTCTCTGGCGACCGCCGCCTGCAGTCGATCGTCATTCAGCCCCAGGTCGTCGATCCGGAGGATGTCGAAATGCTGCAGGACCTGATCGTCGCTGCGGTCAACCAGGGACTGGAGCAGGTGGAGCAGGAAGCGGCAGCCAGGATGAACGCGGTTACTGCCGATCTGGGCATCGACCTGGGCAGCCTGGGCCTGGGCTGAGGCCGGAGGAGGCTGTGTGTCCTCTGTCCCTCCCTCGGTGACGCAGTTGATCGAAGCGCTGGCGGAGCTGCCTGGCATCGGCGTCAAGACGGCCTCTCGCCTGACCTACTTTCTGCTGCGCGGCGAGTCGGACCTGGCGCTGCGGCTGGCGGCGGCGCTGCAGGCGCTCAAAGAGCGCACCCGTCTCTGCTCGATCTGCCACAACATCACCGAGCAAGACCCGTGCCCCATCTGCAGCGAGCCCCAGCGCGATCATTCGCTGATCTGTGTGGTGGAAGAGCCGCTGGACGTGCTGGCCATCGAGCGGACAGAGCAGTACCGTGGCCTCTATCACGTCCTGCACGGCGCGCTGTCGCCGATGGAGGGCATCTTTGCCGAGAACCTGCGCATCGCCGAACTGTTGAAGCGAGTGCAGGCCGGCGGGGTCAGCGAGGTCATCCTGGCCACCAACCCGACCGGCGAGGGGGACTATACCGCTGCCTATCTCGTCTCCAAACTGCGCCCGCTGGGCGTGCGCGTCACCCGCCTGGGGCGCGGCCTGCCCATCGGCGGCGATCTGGAGTACGCTGATCAGGTGACGCTGGCCAACGCGTTGGAAAGACGGCAAGAGTTGTAAAACCCAAACGTATCCCTGTCAGGAGAGAAAAACCCATGGCTCAATACTATCAGCCACCTCAGGTAGTCTATTATGGCTCCCGCTACAGCGGCTGTCTCAAGTTCTTTTTCTACGCTCTGTCATGCACGATCCCCCTGGTGGGCTTTATCCTCGCCCTGATCTATGCAACGCGCCCTGACCCCGAGTCGAAGCGGCTGGGGCAGACATGCCTGGTCCTGTCCATCATCTCCACGCTGATCTACTGCTGCCTTGTCGTTTTGGGCATCGTGATGGGCGCTGGAGGAGTGGCGCTGCTGCCATTTATGGAGGGAAACTATTAGCCTGACTATCTGAGGGAGAAGCGATGCACGAAAAAGCAATTCCCCTGGCGATCTGTCTGTTCCTGGTATGCGTATCTCTAAGCTGCGGCCTGGTGAGAACACCAACGCCCACTGCTCCTCCACCTCCAACGCCTACGCCCTATCCCACCTACACGCCCTATCCAACGTACACGCCACCGCCGACGGCGACGCCTGCAAAACTGCCCACTTCGACCTCTGAGCCGACGGCAACGCCTTTGCCGACGGACACCCCCCCTCCTCCACCGACAGCAGTACCGACATCGCCGCCAACAGCGCCTGCTACAAATATGGGGAGCACGTTACTGGCGACAATGAGGAACGTACGGAGGCAACTGGAGAGTTTCGGCGGGCTGATCGATGTGGCGCTGCGGCAGGGGTACATCGACTGCCAGGTAGAGGTCAATTCCTACGATGCGATCGTGGGGGCGCCGACGTACAACGTGTCGGGGAGCAGCGAATCGGTTCGCTGGGCCCATGACAGATACCGGGCGGCTATCGGCGTGTTTTCGGCCGGAGCGGCCGATATGACCCAAAACTGCCGGAACTATTTGATCAATCCTCAGCCGGGATCGATTGGCTTCCAGCAGTGGGGGCCGGCGCGACAGCAGGTGAACGCAGCGTTGGAAACCCTCGCGCCAGCCATAGCGAGACTGGAACAGGAGGGGTATTAGGGAGGGTACAATGAACGCCGAAGAACTGGTCAAAAAACTGCACTGGTTGGGCCACGACAGCTTCCGCCTCGATGGCCCCCCCATCATCTATTTCGACCCGTGGCAGCTCAAGGGGACGCTGCCAGCGGCAGACCTGGTGCTGGTCAGCCACGAGCACTATGACCACTGCTCGCCCGACGACGTCGCCCGAATCAGCGGGGCGGGGACGGTCGTCATTGCGGGCGGCGCAGCGGCGGCTCAGCTCGCCGGCGCGCAGGCCATTCGCCCCGGCGAGCGACTCAGCGCAGCCGGCATCGAGGTCGAGGCCGTCCCGGCCTACAACGTCTCCAAGTTCCGCGCGCCGGGCGTGCCGTTCCATCCCAAGGAAGCCGGCCACGTCGGCTATGTGGTCACCATAGAGGGGATGCGGCTCTACTTCGCCGGCGACACCGACCTGATTCCCGAGATGGCCGACCTCGCCTGCGACGTGGCGCTGCTGCCGGTCAGCGGCACCTATGTGATGACTGTCGAAGAGGCGGTCGAAGCGGCCCGCGTCATCGGGCCGCAGATCGTCGTGCCCATGCACTATGGCGCCGGCATCGGCACGGCCGATGACGGCGCTCGTTTTGCCCGCCTGTACGAAGGCAAGACCGTCGTGCTGACCTGGTGAGCAGCGCTACGACCTGCCGCCCGTGAGCACCTGGTCGATCAGGCCATACTCGGCCGCCTGCGCCGCGGTCATGAAAAAGTCGCGGTCGGTGAAACGCTCGATCTGCTCTTCGGTGAGGCCGGTGTGCTTGATCAGCAACTCATTGAGCAGCGAGCGCAGGCGCAAAATCTCCCTGGCGGCGATCTCGATGTCGACCGCCTGACCCTGTGCTCCGCCCTGCGGCTGGTGCATGTGGATCGTCGCGTGGGGCAGGGCAAAGCGCCGCCCCTTGGTGCCGGCCGCCAGCAAGACCGTGCCCATGCTGGCGGTCATGCCCACAGCGATCGTCGAAATCGGCGCACGCAAGAGCTGCATCGTGTCATAGATCGCCAGGCCGGATGAGATCACCCCGCCGGGGCTGTGGATGTAGAGCTGAATCTCCCGCTCGGGGTCCTCGCGGTCGAGAAAGAGCAACTGGGCCACGATCAGATTGGCAATCTGGTCGGTGATCGGCGTGCCCAGGAAGACAATTCGCTCTCGTAACAAGAGCGAAAAGATGTCGTAAGCGCGTTCGCCGCGCCCGGTCGATTCGACGACCATCGGGATCACATCATACACCATCTTGTTCTGCCTCATCGTCAACCTCTTCCCCCTTCTCCTGCGCCGCCTCGCCGCGCGCAATGGCAACCAGGCGGCGGGTCACTTTGTCGCCAAACAACTTGCTTCGGATGACATCCATCACCTCTTTGTCATTCTTGATCTGGCGCCGTCTTTTCTCGCCCTCTTCACCCTCGCCCAGGTCGATACTTTGGAGATAGCTCTCAACCTCCTCATCCGTGACCCGGACCCCCTCTGCGACCGCCACTTCGGTTAAGACCAGAGCACGCCGCAGATTTTCCTCAGCCCGCGGCCGCAGTTCCGCCCGCAGTTCCTCTTCGCTCTTTTTCGTCAACTTGATATAGTCTTCCAGGCTGATGTGCAGCTCCTTCTGCACGTGCTCTTCCAGATCCTCCATCAGATCGTCGATCTCGTCATCCAGCGCCACCTGCGGGTATTCGATCCTTGCTCCTTTCAGCAGCGCGTCGACGATCTTGTCCACATACGTCCTTTGCGCCTCCGCCTCATTCTGCTCGCGCAAATAGGCGCGGATGTCCTCTTCCAGTTCTTTCAAGCTGTTGAAATGGCCCACGGTCCGCGCCAGGTCATCATCGATGTTGGGCACAAAACGGTCAAACAGTTCCACCAAACGGACGGTAAACTCGACCTTGCCGCTGGGCGCATCGAGCTGAAAAGTGCGTTCGTCGCCCTCTTCCATCCCCACCAGTTCACGCTGAAATCCCGGGTAGGGAAAGGCTTCGTCAGGGTCGAGCAGCAACTCGGCTTCATCATCGTCGATGAAAACCTCACCATTCTCCCTACGCCCCACCACGCTAAAGCGCACCCGATCGCCTTTTTTCGCCGGCCGGTCGCCTGCCGGCTCCAGGATGGCGTGTTCCTCCCGCAGCGCCTCCAGAACCTCCTGCACTTCCTTCCTGGTCACTTTGACCTTGGGCGGCTTGATGCGCAGCGCGCGATAGTCGCCCAGCTCCACGCTCGGCATCAGCGGCACCTCGTAGACAAAACGCAGCGGGTTCAGTTCCATATCCTCCAGGCTGGTCGCGCCATAGGGGCCAAGGCCCTCTGACTCGATCACTTCCCTGTAAACCGGGTCGACCAGCTCCTCGGCGGCCATTTCACGGATGGCTTCTTCGCCATAGCGCTGCACGATGATCGCATAAGGCGCTTTGCCCTTGCGAAAGCCGGCGATGTGTCGCTCCCGCGCCAGGCGGCGCGCAACCTTACGCATCGCCTGTTGGACGCGCTCCTCGGGCACGTCGACCGTCAGACGAAGCTGACGCGTGCCAGAAGGTTCGGCTTTTACTGTCAGATCAGAAGCTCCCACGATTCACCCTCCAGGCAAATTTGCGGGGCGCAGGGCGCCCCGAGCGATGGGGAAGGCGGGACTCGAACCCGCACGGGTGACCCCACGTGATCCTAAGTCACGCTCGTCTGCCCATTCCGACACTTCCCCGCAGCCGAGTCCACATTATAAACTGGAGCGGGGTTTCTGGCAAGGTTATCCTTCTCGCCCAAACTGGCGGGCCAACTGTTCGACGCTGAGGTAGATCATCGTCGGGCGGCCATGGGGACAGGTGCGCGGGCTGACGCAGCGTTCCAATGCCGCCAGCAGCTCTTCCATCTCCTGGCGCGTCAGCACCTGGCCGGCCTTGACCGCCGCCTGCTTGCAGACGCGGCGGATCACCGCCCGCTCTGCCTCCTCGTCCACCTGCGCGCGCCCTTCTTCCAGCCCCTCGGCGACTTCGGGCAGTACCTGCGCTGGCAGGGAATGGGCCAGCAGCGCCGGCATCGCCCGCACCAGGAACGTCGTCCCGCCGAACGGCTCCAGCTCGAACCCCAGGTGCTGCAGCTCCTCCAGGTGCGCCTCGACCAGCCCGGCCCCTTCAGCCGACAGCTCGACCATCGCCGGCTCCAGCAGCCGCTGCGAGGGCGCCCCTTCCTCCCGTTGGGCCAGCAACTGTTCGTAGAGCACCCGCTCGTGCGCCGCGTGCTGATCGACCAGGTAGAGGCCATCCGGCCCTTCGGCGACGATATAGGCCGCGCCGACCTGTCCGATAACCCGCAGGATGGGCAGGGCGGAAACAGCCTCTTCCCGTTGCGGAAGCAGCGCAGGCTGAAACACCGACGGCGCCTGAGCTGGAGGGGCGCCCCACCCCGCCGGATGGCCCGGCGCGGCCCACGCCGTCCGTCCTGCTATGGCCTGGGGCAGCGGACCGGCACCCTGCACCGTCTGCCGCACCGTCCGCAGCACCGCCCGAAAGACCGCGTCCGCGTCGCGGAAGCGCACCTCGGCCTTGGCCGGATGGACGTTGACATCGACCTCTTCCGGCGGCAGGTCGACCATCACCACAGCCAGCGGATAGCGCCCCGTCGGCAGGAGGGTGTGGTACGCCTGGATGACCGCATAGGTCAGCCGCGTGTCCTGCACCCAGCGCCCGTTGACAAAGAGGGTGATGCTGCCGCGGTCCGCACGGTGCAGCGAGGCCGGGCTGACAAAGCCGCTGACGCGGATCGGCGAGGCGCTGCCGGCCTCGGGCAGGATTTCGAGCAGCGCCGCGCCGACCTCCAGGCCAAAGACGGCCAGCAGCGCCTGGCGCACATCGCCGTCTCCCGGCGCGTGGAGCGCCTCCCGCCCGTCGTGCGTCAGGACCAGGCGCAGAGCGGGGTAGGCCAGGGCGTAGCGGGTCACCCAGGCGTCGATGGCGCGGCGCTCGGTGGCCTCGGCGCGCAGGAACTTGCGGCGCGCCGGGACGTTGTAGAAGAGGTCCTCCACGCTGACCGTCGTCCCTGGCGGCCGGCCAACAAGCCGACGGGCCACGACCTGCCCTCCCTCCAGACGCAGCAGCACCCCCGTCTCTTCCGTCGCCGCGCGGGTGGTCAGCGTGACGCGGCTGACCGAGGCGATGGAAGCCAGCGCCTCGCCGCGAAAACCGAGCGTGCGGATGCGGTTCAGGTCGTCAGCATCGACGAGCTTGCTGGTCGAGTGGCGCTGGAAGGCAATTTCGACCTCGGCGGCGGGGATGCCGCAGCCATCGTCGGCCACGCGGACGAGCCGCCGCCCACCCTGCTCTATCTCGATGCGCACCTGGCGCGCTCCTGCGTCGATGCTGTTCTCGACCAGTTCCTTGACCACGGAAGCAGGCCGTTCGACCACCTCGCCGGCCGCAATCTGGGCCGCCACCACCGGAGAAAGAGCGCGAATCGTCATCGGATCAGCTCATGCTGGCCTTGAAGTCGATGTAGCGTTCCTGGCCGCGCCGCAGGCGGTCGATGTTGGGCCGCAGCGCCCACAGGGTCACCGCCGAGGTCAGGACGCCGTACAGCACAAACGCCCAGGGATCCAGTCCCAACGCTGCGCGCACGATAAAGATCGTCGGCAGGACAACGGCCACGGCGATCGAACCGAGCGAGGCGTGGCGAGAGCCAAGGGCAAATCCGAACAGCACCGTCGCCAGAATCGGCAGGTTCCAGGGCCACAACCCCACCGCTCCGCCGATAGAGGTCGACGTGCCGGCGCCGCCGCGAAAGCTCAGGAAAAGCGGATAATTGTGCCCGACCACCGCCATCACGCCGGCCAGGGCCCAGCGCAGCGGCGGCCCGCCCAGCCAGCGGGCGATCAACACGGCAAACAGCCCTTTGACGCCGTCCAGCAGTCCCGATAGCAGCGCCACCTTCCACCCCGCTGCGCGCAGGACGTTCGTCCCGCCGATACGCCCGCTGCCCACCTGACGGATGTCAATGCCGCGAAACCAGCGCACGACGAGATAGCCCACCGGCACCGAGCCCAGCAGATAGCCGCCGGTCAGCGCCACAAACCATAGAAACCAGTCAGCCATATTCGTTGCTCCTACATCGCTTATCGCTTATCGCGTATCGCGTATCGCGTGTTGCGTGTTGCGTGTTGCGTGTTGCGTGTTGCAAGGGCAGTTTGTAGCCTGAAAATAGCTCTTGCTTGCCAGGAACGAGACCTTTCCCCCTCCGTTCATGGTCAGGGTGACAAAGAGATCCGTGTCATAACGAGACCCTTCGCTTCGCTCAGGGTGACATAGGGTATGACAAATAATCCGCCCCCCCATCTGCGATGCGCGATAAGCGATTTGCGATAAGCGATAAGCGATAAGCGATACGCGATACGCGATCCACGCTTGCCCTCCTGCCATAATCCCTGTACAATCATTAACACCCTAGGGGAAAAAGGGAAGCGGCTCTTCCAGGTAGAGCACCTGTTCAATCAGCTCGTCGTCGCTCATCTCTCCTGCTGCCCAGGCCGACAGGTCCGCAGCAGAGACGGAAGCACGCAGGCGCGCTGCGTCCGTAGAGACCAGCACCTCGAGCTGCTGATAGGGACAGGTAGAGGGCATCGTCGTCACCGCATTGAAAGCTGCCCAGACAGCCTGCGCAGCCTGGTCGGTGGGCCACTGGTCAGGAAGCGACAGTTCGACGGTCAGCGTGCCATCACTGCCAAGCGCAAGCCGCCCGGCCAGCCCGGCCTGGGCCAGGCGCGCCGCAGGCTCATAGAAACAGTCGGCGGGCAGGGGAGAAACAAAGGCTACCGGCAGCGGCTGAGGGCGCACAGCGAGCGCCACCAACAGCCCTCCTGCCATGGCAACAAAGAGCAACAGCGCAACAGGCCACCAGCGCATGAGCCGTTTCACAGGCCCAGTGTAACACGAGGAACGCAAGTTGCCAAGCAAGCATCGCCTTTCCAGGTGGACAAACCCTGAGCGAACCAGGGGCATCCGCAACACGCTGCTGGCCAGTTTCTTCCTGGGCTGGTCGCCCATCCTGGGCAAAATCGCCTACGCCTACGGGGTCACGCCGTTTACGCTGGCTGCTGTTCGCACCCTGGTCGCTGTGGCGCTGCTGTGGCTGGGTTACGGCCTCGTCTGGCGCTCGTGGTTGCGCATCACCTGGCGGGAGCTGGTGGGCTGTATCGGCGTCGGTGTCGTCAACGGGCTCGGTTCGCTGCTCTACTACTCGGGCCTCTCCCGCCTCGACGCTTCGCTGGCCTCGTTCCTCAACACCCTCTACCTGCTGTGGGTAGTCCTTTTCCTCACAGCGGCGGGTCAACCGGTGCACTGGCTGACGCTGCTGCGGCTGGCGCTGGCCATGGGCGGCGTCTATCTGCTCAGTGGGGCGACTGAGGGAGAGCCGGACTGGCTGGGGGCGATGCTGATGGTCGCCTCCGCCGCCACATACGGCTGGCATCTGGTGCTGGGCCAATGGGTGCTGGCTGACATTCCGGCGCGGACGGCCACACCCTACATCCTCACCGCCATGGCAGCGACGGTGGGGCTGGCGCGCGCGCTGCAGGGTTCACCCGTCGAGAGCCTTTCCACGGCTGGCTGGAGCGCCATCATTGCGCTGGGCGTGACAACGGCCGCCTCGCGCGTCCTCATGTTCTCCGGCCTGCAGCGGCTGGGCGGCATCGAGGCGGCGCTACTCAGCCTGTGGGAACTGGTCGTCTCGCTGGTCCTTGCTTTCGCGCTGCTGGGCGAGCGCATGACGCTCTTGCAATGGGCTGGCGGGCTGGTGCTGGCCCTCAGCATCCTGCTGGGCGGCGGGGAAAGAAGGATCAGAGGCAGCCAGCTTGACGAGATCATCGCCCGTTACGCCGGCTGACAAAGCGCATCAAGGGGGCTGCGGCAGCGGCAGCAGGATGTGGAACGTGCTCCCCGGCAAACGCTCCTCGTCCCGCCCCTCGCTCTCGACCCAAATCTTGCCGCCGTGAGCGTGGATGATGCCCCGCGCCACGGTCAGCCCCAGGCCAAGCCCGCCCCCCTTGAAGGCCGTCTTGCTGGTGCGGTGAAAAGCGGTGTCCTCCAGCACGTAAAAACGGTCGAAAATGCGCTCGCGTTCAGCCGGGTCGATGCCAATGCCCGTGTCGCGAATCGTCAGGTGAACCGTGTATTCGACCACTGCGCCGGAGATATAGATCGTGCCCCCATCAGGAGTATACTTGATCGAGTTGCTCAAGACGTTCCACAGCGCCTGATAGAGCCGTTGCGAATCCCCTTTGACGGGCGGCAGGTCATCCAGCCCGGTGACCTCGAAATTGAGCTGCCGCTCAGGGCCCATACTGCCGATATTCTTGATCAGGCTGGCGATCAGCGGCCTGAGTATCACCGGGCCCATCTTGAGGTCGAGGCGCTCTGCATCGATCAGCGAGACATTAAGAATGTCCTCCACCACCTGACTCAGCCGCCTGGTCGCGCTGGCAACTTGCGAGATCAAATACAACGGGCTGCCCTCTTCATCCACTGAGCCAGGGATGGCGGGATTGGCCAGCAAGAGCTGCGTGTAGCCGTAGATGACCGTCAACGGCGTGCGCAGCTCGTGGCCGGCCAGGATGACGAAATCCGACTTCATCTTTTCGACGCGCTGGAGGTCCTCGTGAGCGGCCTGCAGCTCGCGGATCTTGGCCTCCAACCGCTCGACCAGGCGGCGGCTGTATTCGGCCAGGTATTCGCTCTTTTGCTCCGCCGACTCGATCTCTTCCTGGTAGCCACCGATGTATTCCTTCACCTGCTGGGGGAACTGGTCGATGTCGATCGGCTTGGAGATGTAGCCGTTGCAGCCGGCGATCAGCGCCCGTTCACGGTCGCCGCGCAGCGCCGCCGCCGTCACGGCGACGATGGGCACGTTGCGCAGGTGTTCATAGGAGCGCAGGCGGGTGGTCACCTCATAGCCATCCATTCCGCTGATGTTGATGTCCATCAAAATCAGCAAAGGACGCATGCGCTGGGCAACTTCCAGGGCGGCCATGCCATCGGTCACCACCGTGACGTCGAACCCTTCCGCTGCCAGCACCCGTTGCACCAGCGTCGCGCTGGCCGGATCGTCTTCCACGTAGAGAATCTGAGGGCGCTCGTGTTCCTCGATCATGGCCCATCCTTCTCCAAAGCGTCAAGGACCTGGTGCAGCAAATCCTCGTCCGTAAACGTGCCCTTTTGCAACAGCAGGCGGATATGCCCGCTGAGGCGGGCGCGCTCAGCGGGCGTCAGTTCCTTGGCTGTGACGACGACAACGGGGATGCCTTCCAACTCTTTATCCGCCCGCAGGGCCTCCAGCACGCCAAAGCCATCGACTTCGGGCATCATCAGGTCGAGCAGGATCAGGTCAGGACGCTCGCGGCGGATCACTTCCAGGCCCGTGCGGCCATCACGAGCCTCAAAGATCTGGTAGTCGCCGCGGGCCTGGAGAATGCGCCGCAGCAGGCGGGCAGCGTTGGCGTCGTCCTCCAGGATGGCAATGCGGCGCACGTTGCGGTCGAGCTGTTCGAGCGTGCCCAGCAGGCCCTCCTCCGCCGGCGCTCCGAGCGGCACCTCCACCGTCCGTGCCCAATCATCCCCCAACAGGTGCTTTTCAACAGGGAAAGTGTGGCCGGAACAGTTGACGACGATGATCTCGTCGCGCTGGATGACGCCCTTGCTCAAGAGCTTGAACAGCCCGGCAAAGGCGACAGCCGCCGCTGGCTCCATCGAGATGCCATCCAGTTTGGCCATGACGTGGATGGCGCGGAAGGTCTCCTCATCGCTGACCGCTTCGAACGCCCCGCCGTGCTGGCGGACAACCCGTGCCAGGAACGTATAAGCCAGGCCGGGGCTGCCGGTGGCCAGGGTGATGATGCGAGTGCGCGGGTTGAGTACCGGCTCGGCAACATCGAGTCCCTTCTGAAACGACCAGACCATCGGCGCGCAGCCCTCGGCCTGAATGCAGGCCAGGCGGGGCACGCGGTCGACCAGCCCCATCTTGAGCAGCTCTTGATACCCCTTCCAGACCCCCACCGGCCCCATCCCCCCGCTGACGGCCTGGAAGTACCAGTCCGGCGCCCGCCAGGGCGTGGAACCGTCGCCGAGAAAGAGCGGCAACTGCTCGGCGATCTCGAAGGCGACTGTCTTCATGCTCTCCCGCGCGGAAATGGAGCGGATGCCGCGGTCCAAAAACAGCCCCTGCCGCTGCGCAAACTCGGCAGCGACCTCCTTGGTCAGATCATACGTGCCGGTGACTTTGACGACTTCGGAGCCATAGATCGCCACCTCGCGCATCTTTTCCGCCGGCACCAGGCTGGTGATAAAAGCCCACAGCTTGATCCCCGCCATAGCCGAATAAGCCGAGTAGGAAATGGCGACATTGCCGGTAGAGGCCACCACCGCCTCGGTGACGCCGAGTTCTTTCATCACCGAGATCGACAGAGAGGCCTGACGGTCTTTGAACGAGCCGGTCGGGCCCTGGCGCTCGTCCTTGATATAGATGTGCGGGCAGCCCAGCATCAGCCCCAGGTTGCCAGCATGCAGGAGAGGGGTGCCCCCCTCGCCCATCGTGACGCGGTTGGACGCTTTGAGCAGCGGCAGCAGCTCGTGGTAGCGCCACATATTGCAAGGCCGCCCGACAAGCGCCTGCGGCCAGAGGCGAGCAATGCGCTCGTAATCGTACTCGACATCCAGCCACGCCCCGCCGCAGGCAGGACACTGAAAAGGCATCCCCCTGAGCGGTTCCTTGTGGCCACAGTCAGCACACACCAGCCTGGGCGCCTCGATGGGCAAACTGGCTTCCACGGCCTGTCCTCCTTCTGCTTCCACCCCCATGCTACCCTGACCTGCGGCTGACGTCAAGCCGGACTGTCCTTAGGCGGAGCGGCGTGCGAGCGGCCCAGCTTGCGCAGCGCTGCGGCAACGTCCTCCAGCAGTTCCTCCCGCCGCAGGACGCCCTTCTGGATCAGCCCCTCGATGCGGTGATTCAGCAGGGCCCGTTCCTCCGCCGTCAACTCTTTGGCCGTGACGACGATGATCGGGATCGTCCGCGTCGACTCGTCGGACTTGATCGCCTCGAGAACGGCAAAGCCATCGACCTCCGGCATCATCAGGTCCAGGACGATGATATGCGGACGGACTTCCCTGACCAGCGCGATCGCCTCCTGTCCGCCAGCCGCTTCGATAACCTCGTAGCCGTCCTGGCTCTCGATGATGCGGCGCAGGAGGTTGCGGTCCTCGGCCTGGTCATCGACCACAAGAACGCGATGCCGCCCCGCCTCGCGGTCCAGCCGTTCCAGCGCCGCGATCAGGTCCTGCTCCATGATCGGCTTGACCAGATAGTCGGCCGCGCCCAGGCTCATCCCCCGCCCCTTCTCGGCAACGATGGTGCACATGATCACCGGCACATGGCGGGTCTCGGGGTCGTCCTTCAGCTCCTGGATCACAGCCCAGCCATCCTTGCCCGGCATCATGACATCGAGCGTGACGGCATAGGGCTTGAGCCGCTTCACTTCTTCGACCACGCGACCCGGATCGGTCAGGGCAGCAACCTGGAAGCCCTGCTTGCGCAGGTAGCGACGATAGAGGGTGATCACTCCCTCGTCATCATCGACGCACAGGACCAGCCGCCCCTCTCCTTCGGCAGGAGCCTCCTCTGGGGCGACCGGCTCGGCGGCCGGCGCCTCTTCCGGCTGAGCCGGCCTGGGCCCCTCGATCGGAATAGTGAAGGTAAACGTCGAGCCCTCACCCACCACGCTTTCGACCCACATCGTGCCGCCGTGCAGCTCGACCAACTGCCGGCTGATGGTCAGGCCCAGCCCGGTGCCGCCGTACTTGCGCGAGGGCGACGCATCGGCCTGGGTAAAGGCCTCAAAGATCGTGCCGATCTTGTCCGGGGGAATGCCGATGCCGCTATCGGTGACAGCGACTTTGACCATGTCGCCGTCGACCTCAGCCGAGACGCGGACGAACCCCTCATCGGTAAACTTGCAGGCGTTCGAGACCAGGTTGAGCACGACCTGGCGCAGGCGGCGGGCATCGCCCTGGATCAGCGGCAGGTCATCCGCCACAGCCTGCTGCAGCTCGACCGGCTTGTCCTTGACCAGGGCAATGGCCGTGGACATGACGCCGCGGATGATCTCTTTGAGGTCAACCGTCTCGAACGCCAGCTCCATCTTGCCCGCTTCGATCTTGGAGATGTCTAGGATGTCGTTGATCAGCCCCAGCAGGTGCTGACCACTGGCGTGAATGGCCTCCAGGTCTTGCCGTTGCAGGTCGGTGATGGGGCCGTCGATGCCCTTGAGGATGACGCGGGAGAAGCCGATGATCGAGTTGAGCGGCGTGCGCAGCTCGTGCGACATGTTGGCCAGGAACTGAGTCTTGAGGCGGTCGACCTCTTGCAGCCGTTCGGCCGTCTCCACGGCCTCCTGGTAGAGGCGGATGTTCTCCATCGCCACAGCGATCTGCCGCCCCACTGCCTGCATCAGCGCGATCACGCCCGCTTCAATGCCGCGCGGCGATGAGCTGAACAGGTCGATTGTGCCCCGCACCTGACGCTTGGAGATCAGGGGCACGCCCAGGTAAGAGCGGAGGCCATGCTCCAGCAGGGCGCTGGCATCGAGCGGCGCGCCTTCCGCCAGGTTGCGCACCGCCATGGGCTGGCCCGACTCGTAGACAACGCTGCTCAGCGTCCCGGCCAGGCCCTTCTGGCGGCCCATCTCGATCAACTCTTCCGGCATGCCCTGGCTGACCACCGGGTAGAGCTGCCCACTTACCGGATGGATCACGGTGATGAGGCCACTCTCAAAGCCAGCGATGGCCAGGGCGTTGGTCAGCGCGTCCTGGAGAATGTCCTCCAGGTCCATCGAGCGGGTCAGCGCCGTGCTGATGGCGTTGAGCGCCGTCAGGCGTTTGGCCGTTTCCACCGCCTCCTGGTAGAGGCGGGCGTTCTCCAGCGCCACGCCCAGGTTGCGGGCGACGATTTCGGCGAAGGAAATCTCCTCGGCGCTCGGCAGCGGCTGCCCGACCAGGCGGCAGATGTCCAGCACACCTGTCACCTGATCGCGGGAGATGAGCGGAGTATAGAGCGCGGAGCCAACCCGCAGGCGGGCAGCCATATCGGCCAGCGGCCCGCGGAGAAGAGCAGTCGACTCCAGAACGCGCGTGCGGCGCTGTTCCACAGCTTCGAAAAGAGTGGGATTCATATCGCGGGTGACCGACATCCCCACTGGCAGCAGCACGTCGTTGGCACTGGCATCGTGGACAGCGGCGGGGATAAGCACCTGGCTCTCCGCCTGCCACCTGAAGATCGCGCTGGGCGCTCCCAGACGGCGAGAGATCACCTCGCCGGTGCGGTGCAACAGGTCCGCCGGGTCGAGCGAGCGCGAGGCGGCCTCCATCACCTCGTTGATCAGCGCGCGCCGCTGCGCTTCCCCCTCGGTCTCGGCAAAGAGCCGCGCGTTCTCGATGGCCACGCCGGCCTGGCTGACCAGCGACTGGAGCAGGGCCACGTCGGTCTGATTGTAGGCATAGGGCCGGTCGCTCTGCACGTCCAGCACGCCGATGACGCGGTCCTTGACCGTGATCGGCACCGTCAGCTCAGAGCGGGTATCGGCCAGCTCGGGCACCATCAGGTAGCGCGGGTCCTCCAGCACGTTGCCGACCAGAACGGCCTGGCGGGTGCGGACCGCTTCGGCCATCAGGCCGGGGCCGTTGACATCGACGGTAGCAATGCCGCGCTCGAGGCGTTTGCCGCTGCTGCCCACGGTGCTGCCGCTGCGGCTGACCAGTTTGTCCCCCTCGACCAGGGCAACGCTGACGTAATAGTGGCCGAATCGCTCTTTGGTGATGTCGACGATCTGACGCAGCAGTTCGTCGGGATCGAGCAGCGAAGTGATCGCCCGCCCGATCTCGTTGATCGCCTCCAGCTCGCGGGCGCGGCGGCTGGTCTCCTCCAGCAGTTGGCGGTTCTGCAGGGCGATGGCCGCCTGACTGGCAATGGTGCGCAGGCCGTCGAGCATCTTTTCCGCATAGCGGGCGGGCCGGTCATACCCCACCAGCAGACCGCCAACGGAGCGCTCGCCCACAGCGATGGGGATCACGGCAAAAGAGCGCAAGCCGCTGACCTCCATCAGGATGCGCATCGCCTCGTTCACCCGCGGGTCGCTGTACAGGTTCTCGACGACAACTCGCGCCGACGGCTGCAAAAAGTCAGCAAAAGGATAACTCTGCAGCGAGAGACGGACGCCGAAGGGTTGAACGGGGCGGTTATCCACCGTCCAGCTCTCGGCCATGACGACATGCGTCGGCTGGTCTGTCTCATCTCGCTCCAGCAGAAGAATGCGGGCCAGGTCAACGCCGGTAGTGGCAGCAAAATCGACCAGCGCCTGGCGCACCGCCTCCGGCGTCGCAGCCGAGCCGATGGCCCGACTGACCTGGTACAGATCGCGCGTCTCTTCCAGCGCGCGCTCGGTCTCGGAGAAGAGGCGGGCGTTCTCGATGGCGTTGGACAACTGGTCGGCCATCGTCTGCAAGACGGTGATGTCCTCCGCGGTAAACGCTGCCGGCTGGGTCGACTGGATCGTCATGGCGCCGATGACGCGGCCACGGCTGACCAGGGGCAGGGCGATCTCGGAGCGGGTGTCGGGCAGGTAGGGGTTGTCAAAGTGGATGGCCTCTTCGCCCACGTCGAAGGCGACACGGCTCTTGCCCTCCGCAATGCACATGCCGATCATCGAGGCCCCGCCGACCTCCAGGCGGTGCCCGGCCTCCAGCATGCGGCGTCCGGCCTCTCCTGTGCCTGCCCGCAGGACGGCCCACCTGCCGCTCTCATCGACGAGAAAGACGCCGACGTAGTAGTAATTGAACCGTTCGCGGATCAGTTCCGCCGTCTGCGGGATCAGCTCGTCCAGGTTGAGGATGGAGGAAGCAGCCCGCGAGACCTCGGCGGCGGTCGCCAGTTGCGTCGCGCGGCGGCTGGTCTCGTCGAGCAGGCGCAGGTTGTCCACCGCCACCGCCATCTGCCGCGCCAACGAGCTGTAGAGGCGCCTCTCCCGATCGCCAAAGTGAAAGGGCTGCTCGCCGACCACCATCACCACCCCAACCTGGCGTCCGCCAACCCACAGCGGCAAAACGGCCAGCGCCGAGACCTGCTGCTGGCGAAAGACTGCCTTGAGCCTGTGGTCGATGCGCTCATCCGCCTGGATGTCATCGGAGAGGAATGGCTCGCTCACCAGCGCCATCCTGATCGAGGGAAACTCGCCCAGAGAGAAGCGGACACCGGTCGGCAAGGGCGGCGCCCCTCGACCGCTGTACCAGCTTGTGACAGCGACAAAGGCCACGACCTCGCCCTCGCTGTCATACTCCGCGTCCCACAGCACCACGCGGTTGACGCCGGGGATGGCGATCTCTTCGGCAACGGCGGCAAGGATCTCGTTCAGATCGCTGGCCGCCGAGATGCGCTGGCCGGCCTTGTAGAGCGCCTCGGTCTCAGCCAGCGCTGTCTGGGTCTCGGCAAAGAGATAGGCGTTCTGCAGAGCAATGGCTGTCTGGCTGGCGATGGCCGTCAGCAGGTCGCGGTCGTGCTCGTCATAGAGGCGAGGGGTGGTATAGCTCTGCACGGCCATGACGCCCAGCACGCGCTCGCCGAGCATCATCGGCACCCCCAGCCAGCAGGTCGCCGTCTCGCCGACCATGGTAATGCCCATCTCGCTCAGGCGGGCCGGCAGGTTCTCTTCGATGAGAATGCTCTTGCGGTTGCGCACGACATAGCCGGTAATCCCCTCCCCTCCCGGCAGCGTCGTGATCTGGCGATCAATTGTCGACTCGGTCACGTTGAAGGGGAAGCGCATCTCGTCCTTTTCTTCGTCGTACAGGGCGATGTAAAAGTTGGTCGTATCGACCAGCCGTGAGGCCCCTCTGTACGCCTGCTCGAGCACCTCGTCGACGTTGAGCGTGAGCGTCAGCGCCTGGGCCAGGTCGTTGAGCACGGCCAGCTCCTCGGCGCGGATGCGCGCCTCTTCGAACAGACGGGCATTCTGGAGAGCGATGGCCGTCTGGCTGGCCACAGCGACCAGGAGATCGCGATCCTCTTCATCGAAGGCAAAGGTCCTGTTGTAACTCTGCACCGCAATCACGCCCAGAACCTCATCGCCGATCAACATCGGCACGCCCAGCCAGGACTGGGCCCCCGCGCCGATCGAGGCAATGCCCAGTTCCGCTTTGACCTCTTCCATCTTTTCCTTGATCAGCAAGGGCTTGCGGGTGCGGATGACATGGCCGGTCAGGCCACGGCTGGCGGGGAAGGACATGATGTGCCCGTCGTCCTCCAGCTCGGTCAGGTTGATGAGCAGGTTGACCATATCCGCCTGGGGATCGTAGAGGGCGATGAAAAAGTTACTCGTATCGATCAGGCGCGAGGCGCCCTGGTAGGCCAGATTGACCACTTCCTGCACGTTGAAGGTAGCCGTCAGCGCCTGGCCCAGTTCGTTCAGCACAGCCAGTTGCTCAGCGCGGGTGCGGGCCTGTTCGAAGAGGCGTCGGTTCTCCAGGGCGGTCGAGAGCAGCGAGGCGACCTGCAGGAGCAGGTTGCCGTCGCGCGGCGTATAGGCTGCCGTCTGCACGCTTTCGACGCTGA
>DAOTYD010000019.1:0-4197 GCA_034435295.1 Anaerolineae bacterium
CCTGGACGCGCGCGCTGGCGCTGGGCCTCTTTCCCGCTCTCTACACGGTCATGGCCGTGTGGCAGGGCCTCAACATCGGCTACCGACACATGCTGCCTGTCCATCCGTTCATCTATCTGGCCATCGGCGGGGGGATCTGGCAATGGGGTTGGAGCCAGCGCGCCCTGCCCTGGCGTCGCCGGGCTGCATGCGCCCTGGGCCTGTGGTACGCGCTGACCGTGCTCCGCACCTTTCCCTATGAAATCGCCTATTTCAACGAACTGGTCGGCGGTCCCGGCAACGGCTACCACTACCTGGTCGATTCCAACCTGGACTGGGGCCAGGGCTACAAGGCGCTGCGCCGCTACCTGGCGGCCCATCCCGAACCGACGCCCCACCTGGAGTATCTGTACAACACTCCTCCTGAGCTTTACGGCATCGAGGAGTACATCCCCCCGCCGCTGGCGGCGCCCTTCCACCCCCGCCCCGGGCGCTATGTCATCAGCATCACCGGCCTGCAATACAACCCGGAGCTGTATGGCTGGTTCAGCCAGATCGAGCCGCAGGCAGAACTGGCCTCTTCGTTCTTTGTCTATGACATCGCCCCGCCGCCGCTGGAATGGCTCGCCCAGTGTAGGGTTCCGGACGTCCCCCTGCAGGCTGACCTGGTCGCCTGGGGGTTCGAGCAGGAGGCGCTGCGGGAGGTCGCCTACGATTGCACGTCAGCCTGGCTTTACCCTGGCGGGGGAGAACGGCCAGGGAGCTACAGCCTCCACCACGAGCTCGTGCCCGCCCGGCGCTCCTTCCCCTTTTCCCGCCCGCCCGCGCCGACGGACCCCTTCATCGCCCGCCACGTGGCCGACCTGCGCCTGGCGCTGGACATGCGCCTCTACACGGCGCGCCATCCCGCCTTTGTGCTCTACGAACAGAAGCGCCCGCCCCGCCTGCCATCGCCCCAGCCAGTCACCCCCCTCTCCGCAGAGGAGGGATTTTCGACCACGGCCGCCCGGCGGATGACGCCCCTGCCTCTGAACGGGCCGCTCGTCTTCCTGGGCGCGACGGCCTACGCCGAGGGCGAAGGGCTGGAGGTCGAAACCTGGTGGCAGGCCAGCAGCCCCACGACGCGCCCCTTTTCGATCATGGGACACCTGCTGAACGCGGGGGGGGAGGTGCTGGCCGTGGCGGACGGGCTGGGCGTCCCGGCAGACGCGCTCCAGCCGGGAGATGTGGTCGTGCAGCGCCACCGCTTCGACGCCGCTCCCCAGGGGGCGCTATGGCTGCGCACGGGCGCCTACTGGCTGGACACGATGGAGCGCTGGCCGGTAGCCGATTCGCCGCAGGCCGACCTGCTCATCGTGCCGCTGACGCCCGCCGCGGTTCCCTGAGGAGGCCCTTCTAGCCGTCGGGCAAAGGCGCCGCCGGCCCTTCCGCGATCACGCGCAGCATCTCGGCGTGGATGCGGCCGTTAGAAGCGACGATCTCAGCGCCAGAAAGGCAGTTGGGGCTGCCGGCGAAATCGGTCACGCGGCCGCCGGCCTGGCGCACCAGCAACACCCCCGCCGCCACATCCCACGGATGGAGGCGGATCTCCCAAAAACCGTCGAACCGTCCGCAGGCAACGTAGGCCAGGTCGAGCGTTGCCGCGCCGGCGCGGCGCACGCCCTGCGAGCGGCGCAGGAAATGGTCCAGCCGCGCCGTGTTGTTGTCGGCGGCGGTGCGACGGTCGTAGGGGAAGCCGGTCGCCAGGAAGCTGTCGGCCAGGCGGGCCACAGATGAGACGCGGATGGGCGCGCCGTTCAGGGTGGCGCCCATCCCTTTCGCCGCCGCAAAGGTCTCGTCGCGCAGGGGGTCGTAGATGACGCCCAGCAGCGGCTCACCGTCCTCTACCAGCGCCAGCGAAATGCCGACATGGGGAAAGCCGTGGGCAAAGTTGTTGGTCCCGTCCAGCGGATCAACCACCCAGATCGGCGGGCCGGGCGTCTGCCAGGCGTCGCCGCCGCTCTCCTCGGCCAGGAAGCGGTGGTGGGGGAAGGCCGCGCGCAGCCGCTCCAGGATCAGCGTCTCGGCAGCCAGGTCGGTCTGGGTGAGGGGGTCGACTGCCCCCTTGAAGGTCACGCGCTCCAGCGCCGTGCGCGGAAAAGCCGCCCGCACAAGGGCGCCCGCCTGGTGGGCGATGGCTATCGCGGTGTGCAGCATCTCGTTCATGGCGGCCATTCTACCACAAAAACACGGTTTTGTAGGACAACTGCTCGCAGTTGTCCTACAAATTGTGCAGGTCACAGACCCGGCGGGAGCAGCCCAGCGCGGCTTGGCCTGGCGGAGGAATCGGTTATAATAAGCGAACACAAACAGCACAATTCGCCGCCAAAATTCGCAGGAGCAGCCAATGAAAAACAGACCTTTCCCAGCCAGATGGTCCAGCGCCCTCCTGGCGCTGATGATGCTGACGATGGGGCTGGTCGCGCCGCCGCAGTCTGCCGCCGCCCCGCCGAACGTCTCTCCCCGCGTCTGGGCGGAGACCGCTGACGGCGGCCAGACCTCGTTCATGGTCATCCTGCGGGAGCAGGCCGACCTGAGCGGCGCAGAAACCATCGCCGACCGCGTCGAGCGCATCCGCTTTGTCGTCGAGCGGCTGCGCCAGACCGCTGACCGCACGCAGGGCGACCTGCGGGCGCTCCTGGAGCGGCGCGGCGTCGACTACCGCGCTTTCTACATCATCAACGCCCTGGTCGTGACGGGCAACCGCGCCCTGGTGCGCGAGCTGGCAGCGCGGCCCGACGTGGCGCGCATCGACGCCAACCCCACGGTCCATATCCCCCTGCCCGAGCCAGCCTCCCTCTCCCCAGCAAGCCCCACGGCCATCGAGTGGAATGTCTTGCGCGTCAACGCCGACGATGTCTGGGCCATGGGCTACCACGGCGAGGGGATCGTCATCGCCGGGCAGGATACGGGCTATGACTGGGACCATCCGGCGCTCATCAACAAGTACCGTGGCTGGAACGGGACAACGGCCAGCCACGATTACAACTGGCACGATGCCATCCACAGCGGCGGCGGCGTCTGCGGGGCCAACTCCAGCGAGCCGTGCGACGACCACGGCCACGGCACGCACACCATGGGCACCATGGTCGGCGACGATGGCGGCAGCAACCAGGTCGGCGTTGCGCCAGGCGCGCGCTGGATCGGCTGCCGCAACATGAACGTCGGCTACGGCACGCCCGCCACCTACACCGAATGCTTCGAGTTCTTCCTGGCCCCCTATCCCGTCGGCGGCACGCCAGCGCAGGGTCGGCCGGAGATGGCCCCGCACGTGATCAACAACTCGTGGGGCTGCCCGCCCAGCGAGGGCTGCAACTGGAACACGCTGCAGCAGATCGTCGAAACCGTGCGCGCGGCGGGCATCCTGGTCGTCTCGTCCGCTGGCAACGATGGCTCGGCCTGCAGCACCGTGCGCGACCCCATCGCCATCTACGACGCCGCCTTTTCCGTCGGCGCGACCGACAGCAGCAACAACATCGCCTCCTTCAGCAGCCGCGGGCCAGTGACGATCGACGGCTCCAACCGCCGCAAGCCCGACATCTCGGCGCCGGGGGTCGGCGTCCGCTCCAGCGCCCGCGGCGGCGGCTACACGACGATGAGCGGCACGTCGATGGCCGCGCCACACGTGGCCGGGGTAGCGGCGCTGCTCTGGTCCTACGCGCCCTACCTGGTTGGTCGCGTCGACGAGACGGAGACCGTGCTCGAACGGAGCGCCAATCCGCGCACGAGCGGTCAGGGCTGCGGCGGCGACAGTCCCACCGCCGTGCCCAACAACGTCTATGGCTGGGGCATCGTCGACGCGCTGGCGGCGGTCCACTGGATTTCGCCCACGCTGGCCCTGGATGTGCAGGCCGCGCTGCCGCTGGTCCAGGCCGGGGAGACGCTCACCTACACCCTGCGCGTGACCAACACCGGCAACATCAGCCTGACGGCGACGATCACCGACGTGCTCCCGCAGCACGTCACCCCCTCTGGCACGCTGGTCTGGACGCCGACCATCCCCGCGCCCGGCGGCGTGTGGACACAGGAGGTGGCGGTGACAGTTGACCGGGGCTACAGCGGCACGCTGACCAACACGGTCGAGGTGACGACGCTGGAAGGGGCGGCGGGCAGTGCGACCACCCTGGTCGAGGTACAGGCGCAGGATGAGCCGGCCCTTGCAGTCGGCAAGGAAGCCTC
>DAOTYD010000020.1:0-10625 GCA_034435295.1 Anaerolineae bacterium
CCCCCACCACCGCCCCCGGCGCGTCAACCTGCCGCCCGGCCGCCGGTCGCCGAACCAGCCGGCCTGCAGGCGCCTCTGACCACGCTGCGCGGCGTGGGCCCGCAGCAGGCGCAGCGCCTGGCGCGCCTGGGCCTGTCCACCGTCGGCGACCTGCTCTATTTCCTCCCCCGCCGCTATGACGACTTTTCCAACCTCAAGACGATCAACCGCCTGGAGTATGGCGAGGAAGTGACCATCATCGCCACCGTCGTGCGCACCGAGGTGCGCCAGACGCGCGGCGGGACGGGGCTGTTCAAGGCCGTCCTCACCGATCAAAGTGGCTATGTCGAGGCGACCTGGTTCAACCAGCCCTACCTGGAAGAGCGCATCCGGCGCGGTCAGCAGATTGTGGTCAGCGGCAAAGTCGACGAGTACCTGGGCCGCCTCTGTTTCACCTCCCCTGAATGGGAACCCCTCCAGCGCGAACAGTTGCACACCGCGCGCCTGGTGCCCGTCTATCCCCTCACCGCTGGCATCAACGGGCGCTGGCTGCGCCAACTGGTCAAGCGCACGGTCGATTTCTGGGCCGGCCGTCTGCCCGACCACCTCCCCGATTCTGTCCGCCAGGAGCACGATCTGCTGCCGCTCGACGTGGCCCTGCGGCAGGTTCACTACCCGGACAACCGCGAGCAGTTGGAGGCCAGCCGGCGCCGGCTGGCCTTTGACGAGATGTTCGTCTTCCAGCTCGGTCTGTTGCGCCAGCGACACGTGTGGCGCTCTGCGCCTGGCCGCCTGCTGACCATCGACGACGAGACGCTGCAGGCCTTTGTCCTCAGCCTGCCCTTTGCGCTGACCGGCGCTCAGCAGCGCGCCCTGGCCGCCATCGTCGCCGACTTGCGCAGCGAGCGCCCCATGAACCGTCTCCTCCAGGGCGATGTCGGTTCGGGCAAGACGGTAGTGGCGGCGGCGGCGATGGCCCTGACCATGGCTGCCGGCGCCCAGTCGGCGTTGATGGCCCCGACCGAGATTCTGGCCGAGCAGCACTATCACACCCTCCAGCGCCTCTTTGCCCAATGGCCGGGCCGGCCGCCGGTGATCCGCCTGCTGACCGGCAGCGTCCTGGGGGCGGAGCGCGAGGAGATCTATGCCGGCCTGGCCGATGGCTCGATCGACATCGTCGTCGGCACCCACGCGCTGATCCAGGAGCCGGTCACTTTCCGCGACATGGCGCTGGCGGTGATCGACGAGCAGCACCGTTTTGGCGTGGTCCAGCGCCTGGCGCTGCGGCAAAAGGGCGGCAACGCCGACGGCCCCTATACCCCGCACATGCTGGTCATGACCGCCACGCCTATCCCCCGCTCGCTGCAGCTTACCCTGTGGGGGCACCTGGACGTCTCGGTGATCGACGAGATGCCGCCGGGCCGCCAGCCGGTCGAGACGCGGGTGATTCCGCCCCGCGCCCGCGAACGTGCCTATGCCTTCCTCCGCGCTCAGGTCGAAGGGGGACGCCAGGCGTTTATCATTTGCCCCCTGGTGGAGGAATCGGACAAAATCGAGGCGCGCTCGGCGGTGGAGGAGTACGAACGCCTGCAAAAGGTCATCTTTCCCGACCTGCGCCTGGGCCTGTTGCACGGGCGGATGAAGCCGTCCGAAAAGGAGGCGACGATGGCCGCTTTCGCCGCCGGCGAGCTGGACATCCTGGTGGCGACGTCGGTGGTCGAGGTCGGCATCGATGTCCCCAACGCCACGGTGATGATGGTCGAAGGCGCCGAGCGCTTTGGCCTTTCCCAGTTGCACCAGTTTCGTGGCCGGGTGGGACGCGGCGAGCATCCCTCCTACTGCCTGCTGGTTTCCGATTCCCCCTCGCCGGAGGCCGAGGAGCGGCTGGCGGTGGTCGAGGCCACGACCGACGGCTTTGTCCTGGCCCAGAAGGACCTGGAGATGCGCGGGCCGGGCGAGTTCCTGGGCACGCAGCAGTCGGGTTTCCCCGAACTCAAGATGGCTTCGCTGACCAATATGCGGCTTTTGGAGGAGGTGCGCGAGGCCGCTTTTCGCTTTTTCGAAAGCGATCCTGAGCTGAGCGACCCTGCTCACCAGCTCCTGGCCCGTCGCGTGCAGGAGGTGTGGCAGGGCGTTGGGGAGGTCAGTTGATGAACCGGGCGCTTTATCCTGGCACGTTCGATCCGATTCACCTGGGGCATATCGACATCGCTGTCCGTTCGGCGGCGATCTTTGACGAGCTCGTCGTCGGCATCTATGACCGCCCGAACAAGCATACCCTCTTTACGGCGGAAGAGCGGGTGGCGATGGCGCGCCAGGCGTTGAGTGACTATGCCAATGTCCAGGTGATGACCTACAGTGGCCTCACCGTCGAGTTTGCCCGCGCCATTGGGGCCAAGGCGGTCGTGCGCGGCCTGCGCGTGATCAGCGATTTCGAGTGGGAGTACCAGATGGCGCTGACCAACCGCCGCCTGGCGCCAGAGGTCGAGTTTGTCTGCCTGATGACTCGCCAGGAGTATGCCTTTCTCAGTTCGAGCATTGTCAAAGAGGTCGCTCTGCTGGGCGGTGACATGAGCCAGATGGCCTCGCCGGGCGTGGCTGCTGCCCTGGAGCAGAAGCGTCGCGAGCTGGAAAAGGCTAAAGAAGTCGTGCCCCTGGTCTCATTGCGAGACTGATTGTAACTGCTCGGCCTACCCTGGCGCAAGACCCTAAAGGTCTTTGGACAGAAAGTATGACTGGATCGCCAGAAAGTCGGTGTCCGCGGACAACTTTGACGGCGAAATAGACCTTTAGGGTCTCTGGCTGGTACGATTGATCGTTGGAGGCGACATGGACATTTTGCACCTGGTCGATCGCGTCGAAGAAGTGCTGAAAGGGAGCGTGCGTTTGCCTTTTACGCCCATTCGCTGGGTGGACGAGCGCAAGGTCTGGCCGCTGTTGGAGCAAATGCGCATTTCGGTGCCGGAGGAAGTGCGCCGGGCGCAGCGGGTCATTCAGGAGCGCGATCAACTGCTGGGCGAGGCGCGGCAGAAGGCAGAGGCGCTGCTGCGCCAGGCGGAGCAGCGCGTCGGCGAGCTGGCCGACGACCACGCCGTTGCCCGTGCTGCCGAGGCGCGGGCGGCAGCGATCCGCGAAAAGGCCGAGCGCGAGGCGCAGGCCATGCGCGCCGACGCGACCGACTATGCCTTCAACACTCTCTGCCAGTTGGAGGAGGAGCTGCGCCGCACGCTGCGCGTGGTCGAAAACGGCCTGCGCAAGATTCAGGCTGAGCGGGCCGCCGCCGAGGAAGAGGCGCAGACAAACCGCTGATGGTTGCGATCCCGCTAAATCAACCTTGACAGAGGGGCAGCATGCTCCTATAATACAGCCCGTGCCCGCCGTCACGGCGGGACGTTTATCTGAAAGGAGACGATAATCGATGCCTGCTGTTCCAAAGCGCAAAATCTCAAAGGGGCGCCGCAACCGCCGCCGCAGCCATGACGCGCTGCTCCTGCCGCACCTGGTGCTCTGCCCCAAGTGCAAAGAGCCGCGGCTGCCGCATCGCGTTTGCCCCAACTGCGGCACCTATCGCGGCCGCGAAGTGATCGAGATCGAGAAGGACTAGCCGCCGTCCGATGAGTGCGGACCTGGCGTTTCTGTTTCCCGGCCAGGGCTCTCAGTACGTCGGTATGGGAGCCGACCTGCCCACGGCGGTGGAGGTTTTCGACCGCGCCGACCGCCTGCTGGGCTTTGCGCTCTCGCGGCTCTGTCTGGAGGGGCCGGCGGAGGCGCTCGATGACACGGTCAATACCCAGCCAGCGATTCTGGCGGTGAGCGTTGCCGCGCTGGAGGCGCTGCGCGAGCGGCTGGGGCCGCCCCGCTGGGTCGCCGGGCACAGTCTGGGCGAGTTCAGCGCGCTGGTCGCTGCCGGCGCGCTGACCTTTGAGGACGCGCTCTATCTGGTGCGCGAGCGCGGCCGGCTGATGAAAGAGGCCGGCCAGCGCAGCCCCGGCGGCATGGCCGCCATCATCGGCCTGGAGCGCGAGACCGTGGGCCGTATCTGTGCTCAGATCAGCGAGCAGAGCAGCGCCCACGTCGGCATCGCCAACGACAACTGTCCCGGCCAGATCGTCATTTCGGGGGACGAGGAGGCGTTGCAGGCGGCGCTGGCGGCGCTGAGCGCGGCGGGTGCGCGGCGGGCCGTCCGCCTGGCGGTGAGCATCGCCGCCCATTCGCCGCTGATGGCCGGGGCCGCCGCCGAGTTCCGCAAGCTGCTGGACGGCGTTGTCATCCGCCCGCCCCAGGTGACTTTTGTGGCCAACGCCACCGCCGGCCCGCTGAGCGACCCTGACGAGATCCGTCAGGCGCTGGGGCGGCAACTGACCTCGCCGGTTCACTGGAACGACTCGATGCGCTGGATCATCGGCCAGGGCGCCGCGTGCTTTGTCGAGGTCGGCCCCGGCGACGTGCTGAGCGGGCTGCTGAAGCGGATCGACCCGACGGTGGAGCGGCAGACGACGGCGCAGCTTTTGGAGGAGGGGTAGCACATGGGCAAGACATTGGAAAACCGTGTCGCGGTGGTGACCGGGGCCTCGCGGGGCATTGGACGGGCCATCGCGCTGGAGCTGGCCCGTCGCGGGGCAAAGGTCGTGGTCAACTACCAGCGCAACGCCGAGGCCGCTGCTGAGGTCGTCACTGCCATCGAGGCAGAGGGCGGCGTCGCTATGGCCGTGCAGGCCGACGTCTCTGACGCGGCGCAGGCGCAGGCGCTCATCCAGGCGGCGCTGGACGCCTACGGGCAGATCGACATCCTGGTCAACAACGCCGGCGTCACCCGCGACCAGGTGCTGCTGATGATGAGCGAGGAGGACTGGGACACTGTCATCCGCATCGATCTGAAGAGCCTGTTCAACACGTGCAAGGCGGCGGCGCGCAAGATGATCCGCCAGCGCAGCGGCCGTATTGTCAACATCTCTTCGATTGTGGGCATCGCCGGGCAGGGCGGACAGACCAACTATGCGGCGGCCAAGGCGGGCGTGATCGGCTTTTCCAAGAGCCTGGCCAAGGAATTGGGGCCGCGCGGCATCACGGTCAATGTGGTTGCCCCCGGTTTTATTCCCACCGACCTGACCTCGGTTTTGCCGCCGGAGATGGTGCAAAGGGCGATCGACTATACGCCGTTGCAACGGCTGGGCCGCGCTGAGGAGATCGCCTACGCTGTGGCTTTTCTGGCTTCGGACGAGGCGGCTTTTATCACCGGCGCGGTTTTGCCGGTGGACGGCGGCCTGGTGATGTCGGGCTAGGCAGGAGGACTGCGATGGAACAGGAACCCAGCTATGGCAGGATCACCGTTGCGAACGAGGTGTTAGAGACCATCGTCCGCCTGACGGCGCTGGCCGTGCCGGGCGTGGTGCGGCTGGTGCCGCCGGATAGCTTCCAGCGTCTGCTGAAAGTGCAGGACGGCGTGCAGGTCACCGTCCGCGATGGGGTGGTGGAGGTCAACCTGTACGTCGTGATCGAGTCGGGGCGCAATGCGCTGACCCTCTGCCGGCAGATTCAGGCTGAAGTGACGCGGGCCATAGCCGATATTGTCGCTTTGGAGGTCAAAGAGGTCAACGTCTACGTCGAGGACATTGTCCCGGCTGTCTCTGGAGAGTAGCGGGTATCGTTGTGAAAGCTCGTCGTCGCGCGCGCGCCATTGCCCTTCAGGCTCTTTACGAAATCGACTGCACCGACCATCCGCCGGATCAGGTGTTGCAGCACCGCATCGAGGAGCCCAATCCGCTGAACCCGGACGATGACGGGGTCGAGGAGGAGGGGCTGTCTGTGGAGGCATCTCCGCTCTCGAATGTGGTGATCGATTTTGCCCGCCACCTGGTTTTTGGGGTGCTCAGATACCAGGCGGTATTGGACCCGTTCATCCAGGAGCATGCGCCGGAGTGGCCGCTGGAGCAGATGGCCTGCATCGACCGGACGGTGCTGCGGCTGGCGCTGTTCGAGTTTGCGGTGGATGCGCGGACGCCGGTCAAGGTCGTCATCAACGAGGCGGTGGAGCTGGCCAAGATGTTTGGCTCTGAGAGCAGCGCGCGCTTTGTCAACGGTGTGCTGGGGGCGCTGGCGCCGCTCAAGGAGGTCATTGCCGAGCGGGCGCGCGCTTATGGGGCGCGTTCACAGGGTGCCTGAGTCGGGTTATCGCGTATCGCGTATCGCTTATCGCAAATCGCTTATCGCTACTACTCCCGGCTGTCATTCTGAGGAGCGAAGGCCGCGAAGCGGCCGGAGCGACGAAGCCTGCCCTGAGCCAGGCCGAAGGGAATCCCGTTCTTTGCTGGAGAGTGACCTCTCTTTGGGGGAGGAGCGGAGGCCGCAAAGCGGCCGAAGCGACCCTGAGCAAAGCCGCAGGGAATCTCGCCATTCGACTGGAAAATGAACCATTCCGACAAAGGAGCAAAAAATGACCGATCGTGTGATCATCATGGGTGCCGCCGGGCGCGATTTTCACAACTTTAATGTCTACTTCCGCGACAACCCCAACTATCAGGTGGTTGCCTTTACCGCGACCCAGATTCCCAACATCGAAGGGCGCCGCTATCCGCCAGAACTGGCCGGCAGCCTCTACCCCGAAGGGATCCCCATTTACGCCGAGGAAGAGCTGGACGAGCTGATCCGCCGTCATCAGGTCAATCAGGTCGTCTTTGCCTACTCCGACGTGCCGCACGAGTATGTGATGCACAAAGCCTCGCAGGTGTTGGCGGCGGGGGCGGATTTCCGGCTGATGGGCACTGCCGCGACGATGCTGGACAGCACCCGGCCGGTGATCGCCATCTGCGCCGTGCGCACAGGGGCAGGCAAGAGCCAGACCACCCGCCACGTCAGCGACGTGCTGCAAAGGATGGGCAAAAAGGTCGTCGTGGTGCGTCATCCGATGCCCTATGGCGATCTGGTGGCCCAGCGGGTGCAACGCTTTGCCACCTATGAGGACATGGACCGCTACGACTGCACCATCGAGGAGCGCGAGGAGTATGAGCCGCACATCGACCGTGGCGTGATCGTCTACGCGGGGGTGGACTATGAGGCGATCCTGCGCCAGGCCGAGCAGGAGGCGGACGTGGTCATCTGGGATGGCGGGAACAACGACGTGCCTTTCTACCGGCCCGATCTCTACATCGTCGTTGCCGACCCGCACCGGGCGGGGCACGAGATGCGCTACCATCCGGGCGAGGCGAATTTGCGCGCGGCGGACGTGGTGGTGATCAACAAGGTCGACACGGCTGGCCCCCGGCGGATCGCCGAGGTGCGCACGAACGTCTTTGCCGTCAATCCCCAGGCGGTCGTGATCGAGGCGGCCTCGCCCATCTTTGTCGACGATCCGGCGGCGATCCGCGGCAAGCGGGTGCTGGTCATTGAGGACGGTCCGACGCTGACGCATGGCGAGATGCAGTACGGGGCGGGGGTGGTGGCGGCGCGGCGCTTTGGCGCCGGCGAGCTGGTCGATCCGCGGCCCTATGCCGTGCGCTCGATCGCGGCGACGTTTGCCAGGTACAGGCACATCGGCGCGCTGCTGCCGGCGATGGGCTATGGCGAGGAGCAGATGAGGGACCTGGAGGAGACAATCAACGCCACCCCGTGCGATTTGGTGCTGGCGGCGACGCCGATCGACCTGCGGCGGCTGATCAACATTCAGCATCCCGTCGACCGCGTGCGCTATGAGCTGCAGGTGGTGGGCCAGCCGACGCTGGAGGAGTGGATCAGGGCCAGGTTTGCATAGGGGCTGTTGGGCGCGGTCTCTGACCGCGCCCAACAGTGTATTTCGCTTCTGGCAGGTCTGCGACCCGCCAGGACTGAGGGGACGGCAGGGTCACAGACCCCGCCGAAGGGGGGAGGGGGTGTGCGGTCAGTAGGGGTTCGGCGCGCTTTCCTGACCGCGCCGCTGCTGCCTGCGCCCAAGGTCGCCGATGGACAAAAAAGTAGCCTTCCCGCCTCTGGGCATCATCAGCCTGGCAGCAGAGTGCTATCTGGGCGCTCTGGGGATCGAGGCGGTTGTCCCTCCTCCTACCTCCCGCCGCACTCTTGACCTCGGCATCCAGGGCTCGCCGGAGATGGTGTGCATTCCCTGCAAGCTGCTCTTTGGCAACTATGTCGAGGCGGCGGAGCGGGGGGCAACGGACATTGTCATGCTGGGCGGCCCTGGCACCTGTCGCCTTGGTTATTCTGCCGCTCAACAGGCCCGTCGCCTGCACGAGTGGGGCTTGGACGTCCGCACGCACACGCTGGACCTCTACCATTCCCATCGTGACCTGCTTCGCCTGACCCGCGCCCTGGCCGATGATCGTTCCCTCCACGAGCTGGTTGAGCCAATTCGCTTCCTGCTGGGCCTGCTGAGCCTGACCGATGCGCTGGAGACGACGGCGCTGATGGCGCGGGCGCGGGAGCGCGAGCGCGGCGCGGTGGACCGCGCTTATGCCGCCGCGCTGGAGCGCATTGCCGCGCTGCGCGACCGCCAGGAGCTGAAGGAGCAGCGCGACGAGATTCTGGGACTGGTTCGGGCGGTCGAGCTGGACGCCGACCGGCCGGTCTTGCGCGTGGGCCTGGTCGGCGACGCCTATACGATCCTCACCCCCTTCCTCAACCACAATATGGAGGTACGCCTGGGACGGATGGGGGTGGAGGTCTATCGCTGGTTCCACTACACGGGCCGCATCAGCCTGCCCCTGCCGGATCGCCTGCGGCGGGACCGCAGCGGGCGGGCGCGGCGCGCCGGGGAGCGCTATCTGAAGCGGGATGTGGGCGGGTTCGCCCGTTCCACTGTTGGCGAGGCGGCGCTGATGGCCCAGGGGGAGGTGGACGGGCTGATCCACGTCGCGCCGTTCAACTGCACGCCGGAGATGGTGGCCCAGAGCGCGCTGGTCGCCCTGCAGCGCGAGCGCGGCGTGCCGGTGCTCAATCTCTCCTTCGACGAGCAGACCGGCGCGGCAGGCGTGGTCACCCGCCTGGAGGCGTTCGTCGATATGCTGTGGGCGGCCCGCCGACGGGGCAGGTGAGCGATGCGCATCGGCATCCCCCGCGCCCTCTCGTTCTATCGCTTCCATCCGACCTGGGCTGCCTTCTTCGACCGCCTGGGGCTCGAACTGGTCGTCTCGCCACCGACGAACCGCGCCACGCTGGAGGCCGGGCTGCCCTATGCCGTCGCCGAGAGCTGCCTGCCGATCAAGCTGTTCTACGGCCACGTGCGCAGCCTGGTCGGCCAGGTGGACTGTCTGCTGGTGCCTTCGATCCAGCGCCTGGCGCCCGGTTCGAGCAACTGCGCGCGGCTGATCGGCCTGCCCGACCTGTTGCGGGCGACCATGCCCGACCTGCCGCCGCTGATCGCGCCGGACATCGACCTGAGCCAGGGGCTTGCTGCCCTGATGACGCTGGTGCTGGAAGCGGGGGCGCCGTTCAGCCGCAATCCCCTGACCCTGCGCGAGGCGGTGATGGCGGCCTGGGATGCCTATCGCGCTGCCCGTCAGGCGATGATGGAGGGCCGCCTGACGCCGGCCGGCTTTGACCGTCCGCCCGGCGAGCTGCCCCCTGCGCCTGCCGATGGCCTGCCGGTCGCGGTTGTCGGCCATCCGTACAACCTCTACGACCCGTTCATCAACCATCACCTGCTGGCCCGCCTGGCTCGCCTGGGGGTGGACGCGCTGACGCCGGAGCGGCTGGGCCCGCAGCCGGCGGACGACTATTGGGCTTTCGAGTACGAACTGGTCGGCGCGGCGCGGCTGGCGCTGGAGCGGGGGGTGAGGGGGCTGATCACGGTGGTGGCCTTTGGCTGCGGGCCGGACGCGATCCTGCTGGACGAGGTCCAGCGGCTAAGCCGGGAAGCTGGCGTGCCGCTGATGACGCTCGTGCTGGACGAACATAGCGGGGAAGCCGGCCTGGTCACGCGGCTGGAGGCGTTCGTGGATATGCTGAACTGGAGAGGAGTAAGGTGAGCGAGCTCTTTCTGGGCATTGACGTCGGTTCGGTGACGACCAAGTTCGCGGCGGTGGATCGACAGGGCGGGCTGGCTGCCTCCCTCTACCTGCGCACCGGCGGGCAGCCGATCCAGGCGATCCGCGAGGGGTTGAAGCAGATGGCGGAGCGGCTCCCCGGCGGGGTCCGTGTTCTGGGCGTGGGCACCACGGGCAGCGGCCGTCAACTGGCGGGGGCGATTGTGGGGGCGGACGTGGTCAAGAACGAGATCACGGCGCATGCCGTCGCCGCGCTGCACTTTGTCCCCGACGTGCGCACGGTGATGGACATCGGCGGGCAGGACTCGAAGCTGATCGTGATCCGCGATGGCATCGTCGTGGACTTTGCCATGAACAGTGTCTGTGCGGCGGGCACCGGTTCGTTTCTGGAGCAGCAGGCCCATCGGCTGGGCATCACCATCGAGGAGCTGGGGCAGCGGGCGTTGCGCTCCGACCATCCGGTGCGCATCGCCGGGCGCTGCACGGTCTTTGCCGAGTCGGACATGGTGCACAAGCAGCAGATGGGCCATCCGGTGGACGACATCATTTACGGTCTCTGTCAGGCGCTGGTGCGCAACTATTTGAGCAACCTGGCGCTGGGCAAGGTGCTGGAGCCGCCGGTGGTCTTTCAGGGCGGGGTGGCGGCCAATGCGGGGGTGGTGCGGGCTTTTCGGG
>DAOTYD010000021.1:0-12744 GCA_034435295.1 Anaerolineae bacterium
ATCTCCTGGTCCATCACGCCGCCCTCCAGGCAGGCCATCATCGTCGAGCCGACCGTGCCGACCCGCAGCGATTCCCCGTCGAGGGTGTAGGAGCCAAAGTAGCTGTTGCAGCCGCTGCTGCCGAAAATCTGGCCTTCTGCAAATGTCGCCGTGATGGTCGTGCCGGCCAGGGGGGGCTGGCCATCGAGCGCCGTCAGCTCCCAGGTCGTGCCCTCCAGGGGGAGAGGCGGCGCGCTGGGGGTGGGGCGACAGGCGGCGATCAGCAACACCGCGATCAGCATCACAAAGAGCGTCTTGTTCATCTCTGCCTCCGTATCTTTCAGCTAAAGAAATGACGCCAGGGCAGAGCACCTTGTTCCCCCTGGCGCTGGACCTGCCATGCCAGCAGGACAACTGCGAGCAGTTGTCCTGCGAATTTGAGACAGGTTGATTTTTTGCGTCATCTCAACTAACATGGGAACACAGGCCGCCGTGCCGGGCCGGGAGGTGAGAGGATGGACGGACAGCGCATCGCCCAGTTGCAGCAAGAGGCCGCGCAAAAGGGGCTGGATTGTATGGCCCTGGTGCCGGGAGCCAACCTGTTCTATCTGACCGGTCTCTCCTTTCATCTCAGCGAGCGGCCGGTAGTGGGCTTTTTCCCCGTCGACGGTTCGCCAGCGCTGGTGCTGCCGGCGCTGGAAGCGCCCAGGCTGGCCCATGCGGCCTGCGAGATCGAATCCTTCCCCTACACCGACGAAGAGGGGCCGGCGATGGCCTTCCACCAGGCCTGCGCGGCGCTGGAGCTGGCCGAGGCGCGCATCGGCGCCGAAGGACTGCGCATGCGGCTGATGGAGGCGCGCTTCCTGGAGCGCTACGCCCCCGGCAGCCAGTTGATCGCCGCCGATGAGGTCATGGCCGCCCTGCGCATGCGCAAGGATGAGGGCGAGCTGGCGCTCATGCGGCGCGCCGTCGCCGTCATCGAGGCGGCGCTTACGGCCACCCTCAGCCAGTTGCGCCCCGGCATGAGCGAGCGCGAGGTCGCCGCCCTGCTGACGGTCGAGACGCTGCGCGCGGGCAGCGAGACCCTGCCCTTCGAGCCGATTGTCGTCGCCGGGCCGAACGCCGCCTCTCCCCACGCCGGTCCCTCCGACCGCCCCATCCAGCCCGGCGAGACGGTGGTCATCGACTGCGGCGCCAGCGTGGGCGGCTATGCCTCTGACATCACCCGCACCGTGGCAGTCGGCGGGCTGACCGCCGAGATGGTGCGCGTCTATGAGGTCGTGCGCGCCGCCAACGAGGCCGGCCGCCGCGCCGCCGCGCCCGGCGTCGAGGCGCAGGCAGTCGACCGGGCAGCGCGGGCGGTGATCGAGGAGGCCGGTTATGGCGCTCTCTTCATCCACCGCACCGGCCACGGCCTGGGGCTGGAGACGCACGAGCCGCCCTACATTGTCGAAGGCAACCGACAGCGGCTGGAGGTGGGGATGACTTTTACCGTCGAACCGGGCATCTACCTGCCCGGCTATGGCGGGGTGCGCATCGAAGACGACGTGGTGATCACGCCAGCGGGCGCGGAGAGCCTGACCACCTTCCCCCGCGAGTTGATGACGCTCTGATCAACGAATGCGCAGGGGGGCGACACCGCCGGCCTCGAAACCGCAGGCGCGGTAAAACTCTTGCGCCGACTCGTCGCCGCGGCTGGTATCGACCAGCAGGTTGCGCGCCCCCCGCTGGTTGGCGCGCTGGATCGCCGCCTCGACCAGCGCCCCGCCAATGCCCCGCCGCCGCTGCTCCGGCGCTACCGCCATCTCGCCGATCAGGGCGCGCAGTCCGCTCAGGCCGGGCATAAAGCTCAACGTCAGAAAGCCCACCACCCTGCCCTCGCTCTCCGCCACCAGCGTCTCCAGCGCCGGGCTTTCGCGCAGCCGCTGCGCCGCCGCCGCCCGCTGCGCCGTGTCCATTGCCGCGTTACCCGGGATGAGGTGCAACAGGTCGAGAATGGACTCTTCATCTTCGAGGCGGGCCTGGCGGATGAGAACCCCCGGCACCCGATGCTGCGCTTCGGGCAGGTGACTGCGCGCCCAGCGGGCGATGACGTTGCGGTGCGTGCGAAAGGCCAGCTTTTCCGGCAGCTCGTCCGCCCGAAAGACGCGCACGTCCTGCGCGTCGTCGCCCGCGCGCAGCGTCCCCCCCACCGGCCGGGCGCGGTAAAAGATGATGATGCCCGCCTGGATCGGCCCTTCGGGGAACGAATCGACGCCGAACAGCTCGACCAGCTCGACCTCCAGGCCGGTTTCCTCGCGGCACTCGCGCACGGCGGCCTGCTCGACACTCTCGTCCGCTTCGATGTAACCGGCCGGCAGCGCCCACCAGCCGCGGAAAGGTTCTTCCCCGCGCTGGACCAGCACCAGTCCGTTGTCCATCTCGACCAACACGCCTGCGCCAGGGACGGGGTTGCGATAGAGGACAAAGCCGCAGGCGGGGCAGACCTGGCGTGTCCGCCCGCCGATCTGCGCTTCTTCCATCGCTGTCCCACAGCGCGGGCAGAAAAGACGCTCCTTGCTCATCGTCTCTCCCTCCCTCTACGGCTCCTGCAGACCCGGCGCGGCTGCGGCAGTGCCGAGCCGCTCCAGCGCCCAGGCGGCATGCTCGCGCACCAGGGGCGAGGGATCGTCCAGGGCGCGGCGCAGGGCGGGCACGGCGCGGGGATCGCCGGCGTTGCCCAGCGCCACGGCGGCGTTGCGCTGCAGCCGCTCGCGCCCTGTGCGCAGGAGGGGCGTGCCGGCAAAGCGACGGCGAAAGGCCTCCTCGTCCATTGCCAGCAGCTCCAGCAGCGACGGCGCAGCCCGCCCGGCGTCGGCAGCGCGGAAAGCGGCCACAGCAGTGGGGGGCGAAAAACGCTGCCAGGGACAGACAGCCTGGCACTCGTCGCAGCCAAAGACGCGGTCGCCCAGCAGAGGCCGCAACTCAGGCGGGATCGGCCCGCCGTGCTCGATGGTCAGGCAGGCGATGCAGCGGCGCGCGTCCAGGCGGTAGGGCGCCGTCAGCGCGCCGGTCGGACAGGCGTCCAGGCAGCGGGTGCAGCTTCCGCAGCGCGCCGGCAGCGGCTCGCCGGCGGGCAGGTCGACGTCGACCAGCAGCACGCCCAGCAGCAGCCACGAACCGAGGCGCGGGTGGATCAGACAGGTGTTCTTGCCGATAAAGCCGAGGCCGGCGCGGGCGGCAAAAGCCCGCTCCAGCAGCGGCCCCGTGTCGACATAGGCGCGGTGGGCCACGCTGCCCGCCTCGGCGCGGAGCCATGCTGCCAGCTCCTCCAGGCGCGGCAGCATCCAGTCGTGATAGTCCTGTCCCCAGGCGTAGCGGGCGACGCGGCCATGCAGCGGGTCAGGGGGAGGCGGCGGGCCGCTGTCGTAGTGGACCGCCACACAGACCAGCGAGCGCACGCCGGGCAGGATGAGCGCGGGATCGGCTCGGCGGGCGACGCGGTCGGCGCGGGCCATGTAGGCCATCTCGCCGTGGTCGCCGCGGGCCAGCCAGCCCAGGTAAGCCTGCAGGGCCTCGGTCGGCGTCTGCGCCGGCGCGACGCCGACCAGGTCAAAGCCCAGGCTGTGGGCCTGTGCCTCCAGGCGAGCAGGCAAAGCGTTCTCGCTCATCTGCCGGGTTTTGCCTGCCCTCCCGCAGGTTTAGTGGAGTGCCCCGCAACGAGCTGTTCACCCTCTTGCCAGCCACTTGCCTCCCTGCGGGAGGGTAATGGGTTCAGCATCTCGCGCAGGAACTGGCCGGTGTAGCTGCGTTCGATCAGGGCGACCTCTTCCGGCGTCCCCTCGGCGATGACCTCGCCGCCGGCGTCGCCGCCTTCGGGGCCCAGATCGATGACCCAGTCGGCAACCTTGATGATGTCGGGATGGTGCTCGATGATGACCACCGTGTTGCCGGCATCGACCAGTCGATTGAGCACCGCCACCAGCTTGTCCACATCCGCCGCGTGCAGGCCCACGCTGGGCTCGTCCAGCACGTAGAGCGTGCGGCCGGTGGCGCGCCTGGACAGCTCGCGGGAGAGCTTGACCCGCTGCGCCTCGCCGCCGGAGAGCGTCGGCGCGGGCTGCCCCAGGCGGATGTAGCCCAATCCCACCTCCTGCAGCGTTTCCAGCTTGCGCAGGATGGCGGGAAAGGCGGCAAAGAACCTGGCCGCCTCGTCGACGGTCAGATCGAGCACCTCGGCGATGTTCTTGTCCTTGTAGCGCACCTGCAACGTCTCGCGGTTGTAACGCCGTCCGCGGCAGACGTCGCAGGGGACATAGACGTCGGGCAGGAACTGCATCTCGATGCGCAGCGTGCCGTGGCCCTGGCAGGCCTCGCAGCGCCCGCCCTTCACGTTGAACGAAAAGCGCCCGGCGCGATAGCCGCGGACCCTGGACTCGGGCAGCGAGGCGAACAGCTCGCGCAGCGGCGTGAAGAGGTTGGTGTAGGTGGCGGGGTTGGAGCGCGGCGTGCGCCCGATGGGCGACTGGTCGATGTTGATGACCTTGTCGATGTGCTCGACCCCCTCGACGGCGTCGTGCTCGCCGACGGGCTCCTGGGAGCGGTGCAGGATCTGCGCCAGCCGGCGGTAGAGGATGTCGACCACCAGGGTTGACTTGCCCGATCCAGAGACACCGGTGATGCAGACGAGCTTGCCCAGCGGGATGCGCACGTCGATGTTCTTCAGGTTGTGGTGACGTGCGCCGCGTATGGTCAGGCAGGCGCCGTTGCCGGGGCGGCGGACGGCGGGCAGGGGGATGGCGCGGCGGCCGCTGAGGTAGGCCCCGGTCAGGCTGGTGGGGTGAGCGAGGATGTCATCCAGCGTCCCGGCGGCGACCACCTGGCCGCCGTGCTCGCCAGCGCCCGGCCCCAGGTCGATGATCCAGTCGGCGGCGCGCACCATGGCCTCGTCGTGCTCGACCACCAGCAGCGTGTTGCCCAGGTCGCGCATCTCCAGCAGGGTGCGGATGAGGCGGGCGTTGTCGCGCTGGTGCAGGCCGATGGTCGGCTCGTCCAGCACGTAGAGGACGCCCATCAGCCGCGAACCGATCTGGGTGGCCAGGCGGATGCGCTGGGCCTCGCCGCCAGCCAGCGTGTCGGCAGTGCGGTTGAGGGTCAGGTAATCGAGGCCGACGTTGACCATGAACTGGAGGCGGGCGTGGACCTCTTTGAGGATGCGCTCAGCGATGAGCCGTTCACGCTCGGTGAGGAGGGTGTCGAGTTCATCGACCCAATCCAGCAGCCGCCGCGCGGTCCAGCCGCTGATCTCGTGGATGGACCTGCCGGTGACGGTGACAGCCAGGGCTTCGGGGCGCAGGCGGGCGCCCTGGCAGGTCGGACAGGGCCGGCGGGCCATGTACTCTTCGATCCTGGCGCGGATGTAATCGGACGAAGTCTCGCGGTAGCGGCGCTGGAGGTTGGGAATGACCCCTTCGAAGGGCGTGCGGTAGGTGCTGTGCCGCCCGTCGCGGCCCGTGTAGCTGATCGAGATCTCTTCGCCGCCGCTGCCATAGAGCAGGACATTCTGCTGCGCCGCCGTCAGCTCGCGCCAGGGGCGGTCGGTGGGGATGTGATAATGAGCCGCCGTTGCTTCCAGCAGTTGCCAGTAATAGCCTTCCTGGTCGGCGTTCCACGGCTGGATGGCGCCGTCTTCCAGCGAGAGATCGGCATTGGGCACAATCAGCTCGGGGTCGAGCTCCTGGCGCACGCCCAGTCCCTGGCAGGTGGGGCAGGCGCCGTGGGGGCTGTTGAAGGAGAAGGTGCGCGGCTCGATCTCGGGCAGGCTGATGCCGCAGACGGGGCAGGCCAGGTGCTCGGAGTAGAGCAGGTCGCGGGGCGGTTCGGCGCTGACGTCGTTGATGATGACCACGCCGTCGCCCAGGCGCAGCGCCGTCTCCACCGAGTCGGTCAGGCGGCTGGTGAAGGCATCCCACTCCTCGCCGCTGCGCCCGGCGGGGATGACCAGGCGGTCGACCACGGCCTCGATGGTGTGCATCTTGTAGCGGTCGAGTTCGATCTCCTCTTCCACGTCGCGCACCTGCCCATCGACGCGGACGCGGACAAAGCCGGCCTTGCGCACGTCCTCAAAGACGGCCTGGTGGTGGCCCTTGCGGTCCTTGACCAGGGGGGCCAGCACCTGGAAGCGGGTGTCAGGCGGCAGTTCCTGCACGGCATCGACGATCTGCTGGGCCGACTGGCGGCTGACCTGGCGGCCGCACTGGGGGCAGTGGGGGATGCCGATGCGCGCATAGAGGAGGCGCAGGTAATCGTAGATTTCGGTGACCGTGCCGACGGTCGAGCGGGGGTTGTGCGAGACGCCGCGCTGGTCGATCGAGATGGCCGGCGAGAGCCCTTCGATCTGGTCGACGTCGGGCTTTTCCATCTGGCCGAGGAACTGGCGGGCGTAGGCGGAGAGCGACTCGACATAACGGCGCTGGCCTTCGGCAAAGATGGTGTCAAAGGCCAGCGACGATTTGCCCGACCCCGAAATGCCGGTAATGACGACCAGCCGATCGCGCGGGATCTCGATGGTGATGTCTTTCAGGTTGTGCTCGCGCGCGCCGCGCACGATGATGCGATCCTGGGGCATACTACCCTTCCGAAAGAACATTTGTCCCCTTGCAGGCGACGTCCAGGTATTGTAACATGAGAGAGGGGAGGGGGCAAGAGGCCATGTTGCAAGCCTGCACCCTGGGGGCACTGCAGATCGAGCCAGACGGGCAACCCGTCCGCTTTGCCGGTCGCAAGACCCGCAGCCTGCTGGCCTATCTCCTGATCCACTGCAACGCTTCGATCCCGCGCGATGTACTGGCCGGCACCTTTTGGCCGGACTCTCCCGACGCGCGCGCGCGCCGCGCCCTCTCTCACGCGCTCTGGCAGATCCGTTCCGCCCACCCCGCGCTCGCCGCGCGCCTGGTTGCCGGGCAGGACGAGGTCTCTTTTCGGCTTCTGCCCGGCGACCGGCTCGACGTGGCCGAGTTCGAGCGCAAGGCCCAGGCCGAGCCCTCCTCGCTCCCCGACCTCACCGCAGCGGTCGCTCTCTACCGGGGGGATTTCCTGGAGGGCTGCTACGACGACTGGGCCTTGCTGGAGCGGGAGCGGCTGCGCCAGCTCTACCTGGAGACGCTGGAGCGCCTGATCGGGATGCACAAGCTCCACGGCAATTTCGAAGGGGCGCTGGCGTGCGCGCAGCGTCTGGTCGCTGCCGACCCGCTGCGCGAGTCAACGCACCAGGAGCTGATGCGGCTCTATCACGCGCTCGACCGCGACCGGGACGCGCTGGAGCAACACGCCGCGCTCCGGCGCATTCTGACCGACGAGATCGGCGTCGAGCCGCTGCCCGCCACCGACGCCCTGGCCCGCGAGATCGCCGCCCGCCTGGACGAGAACGAAACGCCGTATCTCCCGCTCAAGGCCGGGCCGGCGCTGGCGCTCGAGCAACCCGAGCGCATCCCCTTGGTCGGGCGGAGAGAAGAACGGGCCGCGCTGCTGGCCCACCTCGACGCGGCGCTCGGCGGCCGGGGCGGATTGGTGCTGCTGGAGGGCGAGGCCGGCGTCGGCAAAACCCGGCTGATGCAGCAGGTCGCCCGCGACGCCGAATGGCGCGGCGTCCAGGTGCACTGGGGCAAGGCATGGGAGCTGGCCGAGACGCCGCCGTATGGCCTCTTGCACCAGCTACTCCGGTCGGCGATCTCGCCGCTGCGGGCCAGCCAGTTGGCGCAGATCGTCGAGGGCGCGTGGCTGCGCGAGGTCAGCCGCCTGCTCCCTGACCTGGTCGAGTGGCTGCCCGAGCTCCCGCCAGCCGTCAACGTCGATCTCCCGCCCGAGCAGCAGCGCCAGCGATTGCACCAGGCATTGACATACACCGTGCTGGCTCTCGGCGCAATCGTGCCGCACATGCTGATCCTGGAGGACGTGCAGTGGGCCGATTCCTCCACCCTGGCGGCGCTGGCGCACCTGTCCGGGCAACTGCCGCACGCCCACCTGCTGCTCGTCGTCACCTGCCGCGATGCGGAGGCCAGGCAGACGCCCGTCGTCTGGGAGGCTTTGCAGGCCCTGAGTCGGGCCACAGACTGCGAATGGCTGCGGCTGGCGCGGCTCGGCGCTGCCGAGACCGGCCAGATCGTCCAGTATGCCCTGGGTCTGGCGCACCACGACGCGTCGCTCGAACGGCAGGTCTATGACGAGACGGACGGCAACCCGCTGTTCGTGATCGAGACGCTGCGCGCGCTGCGCGACGAGGGGCTGCTGCGCCGTGACGAGACGGGTACCTGGCGCGCGATGTGGGACGAGACGGCCGCCGGGGCAACCGGCCTGCCGCTCCCTGCCGGCATCTGCCGGGTCATCGAACGGCGTCTGGCGCAGTTGGAAGAGCCGGCGCGCGCGACGCTCGGCGTGGCGGCTGTGCTGGGCAGCCGTTTCGATTTCACCCTGCTCGTCCAGACAGGCAGCCTCGCTCCCGGCCACGCGCTGAGGGCGATGCGCGAACTGCTGTGGGAACAGTTCCTGACCGAAGAGCCGGACGCCTATAGCTTTGGCCACGACAAGATCCGCGAGGTCGTCTATCGCCAGCTCCCGGCCGCGGAACGGCGGCGGTTGCACTGCCAGGCCGGCCAGGCCCTGGAGCGACTCCAGCCGGAGCAGGTGGAAAAGCTGGCCCACCACTTTGCGCTCGGCGAGGTCTGGGATAAGTCGCTCGCCTACAACCTGCAGGCCGGGCGGCGAGCCCGGGCGGTCTATGCCGGGACGGAAGCCATGGCCCATCTCGGCCGCGCCCTGGATGCCTGGCAGCGCCTGCAGCCGCCCGATCCGGGCGTAGGGCTGTCGATCTACGAGGAGCGCGGCCGGCTGTGCCAGGAGACCGGCCGCTTCGACCAGGCCGAGGACGACCTAGGCGCAGCGTGCGAGCTGGCCGAACGGGCCGGCGACCAGGCCAGTCACGCGCGCATCCTCAATCGATTGAGCTACCTGGCGTTCCAGCGCGGCGACTATGACCGCGCGATCGTGCTTGCCCGACAGGTGGTGGACCTGGCTACGGCCGCCGGCGCCATCGGCGAGGTCGCCGCCGGCCTCTTTCGGCAGGCCAATGCCGTCCGCAACCAGGGCCGCTACCAGGCGTCGCTGCCGCTGTACGAGCAGGCAGCGGCCTTGTTCGAGGAACTGGACGAACCGGCGCGCCTGGCCGATTGTCTCAACCGCATGGGTGGCGCCTTATACCGCATCGGTAATCCTGTCAGGGGTCAATCTGTTGTGAAACGCTCTCTCGCTATTCGTCGGCGCCTGGGCGACAAGGTGGGCATCTCGTATTCGCTGATCAACCTGGCCGCGCTATGTTACTACCTGGGACAATACTCGCAGGCCAGGGATGCCGCGCAGGAGGCGCTCGAGATCGCCACCGCCATCGGCGATCCATACGGACAGGACGCGGCGCTCGGCAATCTGGGAACGGTTCTTGCGGACCTGGGCGCTCTGACGGAAGCCATTGCCTGCTACCAGCGCGCGCTCGAGATCGGGCGACAGATCGGCGACCGGCCGATCGAGTCCGACACCTTGTACGAGCTCGGCAAGGCCCTGTTTCGTCTGGGCGACCTGCCGCGCGCGCAAGAGGCGTTGGAGGAGGCGCTGGAACTGGGCCGCGCTGGCGTCGAATCGCGACTGATGCCCGAAATCCACGCCACATTGGCCCTGGTGCTCCTGTCCCAGGAGCAGACCGACCGCGCCGTGGTCCACGCCGAAGCCGCGCTGGAAACGGCGCGCGAGATCGGCACGCCCTGGGTGTTGGGCATAGTACACAGAGTCGCCGGGACGGTCGCCAGTCGCGCTGGCAGCCGCTGGCCCAATGCAGAGGCGGCGGCGCACCTGGAAGAGAGCGCGTCGCTGCTGCGCCAGGTCGGGGCTGAGGGCGAGCTGGCGCGCAGCCTGGCCGCCTGGGGCCTCCACCTGCAAGGCTCGGCGCAGGCGGAGGACGTTCGACGCGGCGCCGAGATGTTGGAACAGGCCGCCGCGCTGTTCGAGAAATTGGGCATGGCGTGGGACCTGGCCCGGCTCGAGCAGGAGCGCGCCCCGTACCGCCTGCCGCGCCGGGTCGAGGTCCGTCTCCCTGTCGCCACCGCCCCCACCGGCCGCCCGCTGCGCGAAGACGAGACCGTCCCCGTCATCTGGACGGTCGACGCGGCTGAGGACGCGGCGGTTAAAGGCGCCGTCGGCCGGCGGCGGCAGCGGTTGCTGCGCCTGCTGCGCCAGGCCGCCGAACAGGGCGCGGCCCCCACCGTGCCCGACCTGGCCCAGGCGCTGGGCGTGGGCGAGCGCACCATCGAGCGCGACCTGGCGGCCCTGCGCGCTGCCGGTCACGCCGTGCACACGCGCGGCCGCCGCCGCGCAAGCTGAGCAAATCCTTGTAGAGCGTCGCCGCTTTGAGGCCCCCCGTCCCTTGGACTGGGGGCTTTTTGTTGGCCACGGCCTGGCTGCACGGGTGTACAGCGCTTCCGGGCTTTCACACAGGTAAAAGTGGCGGCAAGGTTTTGTCCCCCCGGTTTTCGGCCAAGATAACGCCGAGATAGTCATGTGGTACAAGAGTGTTAATTCTCCGCGTTCATGGACACGGGTAAAAGACGATCTGACGCTGATGGGGGTACCGTGATTGGTGAACAAGAAAACACAGCCCACGATAGACCACGCCTTTATTGTGCGCATCTGGTGGGAGCCGGGGTCCGTGGACCTGGATGGTCGTCGGGTATGGCGTGGAAGGGTACAGCACGCCGCCAGCGGCGACTATCTCGTCTTTCGCTCGCTCGACGAGCTGGTCTCTTACATCGAGTCGTGGATGGGTGAACCGGCGAAGAATTTGGGGGGCACAAGATGAAACCGAAAAACTTGTTTCACAGGAGGAAGACAGTATGGAACCATGGTAGTCAACCCCGCCCGGGCGAGGCTCGGACAGGCCCTGAAAAGCAGGGCCCGTATCGTTCAATTTCATAGGAGGAAGACGAAATGGAAAGGAAGTGGTCGTTAGTTAGCGTTTTGGTGCTGGGTTCGCTGCTGATCCTGGCCTCGGGAGGGATGACCAGCGCCCAGGGGCCGCAGCCGCCCGACCGCGTCGCGCAGACGCAGGGCGAGGTCTCCATCGCGGCTGTGGTGAACAGCAAGATCAGCTATCAGGGCATGCTCGAGGAGAGCGGTCAGCCGGTGACCGGCAGCCGGGACATGCTCTTTCGCCTCTACTCGAACAACACCTGCACGACCCAGGTCGGGTCCGACATTGTCCAGAACGGCGTGCAGGTGGCAGACGGCCTGTTCAGCGTAGAGCTGCCTGTGACGCAGAGCGACTTTAACGGCCAGGGGCTGTGGCTGCGCGTCCGCGTCGGCCCCTCCACGTGGATCGGCTGCCAGGAGATCCTACCCGTGCCCTACGCGCTCAGCCTGCGGCCGGGGGCCACGGTCCGAGGCGCGCCGGGGCTGGGCTGGCTCCTACAAACAGGAACCGCAGACGACAGCATGACAGGGGCGTTAGGTGGCGCCTTGGCGGCCGTCTACGGTAATACAACCTTGGGGTATGGGGTCTATGGAGAGGCGCGATCTACCCTTGGCCTCGCCGGCGTGTACGGGACAAGCAGCAACGCCAACGGCTACGGTGTACATGGTGAAAACTCTGCCGGGGGCTATGCCGGATACTTTGAGGGCGACGTCGCCCAGAGAAGGGCAGACGACGGGCTGGTGAAAGCGGCGGTTTATGCCGAATGCGGAAGTTCGGGCAGCTCGGTTATCCGCTACTTCAACAACGTCAACAACAGCGCCATCACTGCTAGCAATGGAGCGGGCGCCGGACAATGCACCATCGACTTCAACTTCGCCATAAATGATCGCTTTTGGTCAACGTCCGTCTATGGCCCGCTTCTTGGCCAGGATGTCTCCTGCGGCTATATTGGAGGAAGCACCGATACGCTCAGTTGCTTTCGCTGGAGCGCTGGGGGGGTAGGCGTAAACGGCGGTATCATAATTATCGTGTACTAGGGAACGGGAGGAGGCGAATGATGCGAATCAAAGTGGTCATTCCAATCTGTGTCCTGACCGCCCTGTTGCTCCTGACGGGCACCGCGCTGGCCGCCAACGGCTACGAGATCACGCGGAACGTCATCGGCGGCGGGGGTGGGCCGGCGGCGAATGGCAGCTATGCCCTGAACAGCACCATCGGACAGGCGGTGGTGGGACGGGCGAGCCAGTCGATCTATGATCTGTGCGCCGGGTTCTGGTGCGGCGTGGGCGCGGAATACCGGATCTATCTGCCGTTGGTGCTGCGCAATTTTTAGGCGCAGTGTAACGGCCTGCCCGCTGCCCTCTCGCAGGTTAGAAGGTTTGCGCCCAGACCAGCGGGAGGGCAGGCGGTTACAGCGCAATAGTCACTGGGCCGGGAAGACGCTGACGCGATTCCCGGCCCAATATTCATACGCATAGAGAGACCCTGAAGGTCTATTTCGCCCAAAATGGGAGCCGCCGGGTCATGGTCCCGGCGGGAGCAGGACATCTCATTGCTCGGCGGGGGTCTATGACCCCCGCCAGAAGGGTGTCGCTGCTTTTTGGCCACAGATTACACAGATTTCACGGCCTGTGCGCCCCGCAAGTGGGAGCCGCCGGGTCATAGTCCCGGCAGGAACAGAGCGAGCGGGGCGCTCTATCCTTTTGCTACGAACGCCCGTGACAAGGAGACCACGACCTTTTTCCCTCTCCTTGTCTCCCCCTCTCCTTGTCTCC
>DAOTYD010000022.1:0-3825 GCA_034435295.1 Anaerolineae bacterium
TGCCGTCGGCGGCAGTGACGATGGCGGCGTTCCAGTAGGCCGTGTCGGCGAACTCTTCGCGTAGTTCGACACCGGCCGGCAGTTGCTGGGCCACTGAGCCGGGTAGTAGCCGCGCTGCCTGCTCGGCTACCGGCGTGGCCAGGGCCGCTGGTGGCATCTCAGCACCAGCTTCTTCCCCGCCGCCGCCGCCCCTACCGAGTTGGCTCACGTCCTCTGTCTGCTCTACAACCAGCCGGTTGACCGAGATGGCCAGGCCGCTGGCCGTGCTGACGCCCAGCCCGCGCCGGCCGTAGAAAGCCTCGACGATGGCGTTGGGCGTGCGCGGCTGCAGGCTCAGCACGGCCTTGTCGACCAGGTCGAGCGAGAGGGCCGTGACCACCGGCTCGCCCGTGGCGTCGGTGACGCGGATCTCATAGCTCACCTGACTGCCCGGCCCGGCCTGCTCAACCGACGGCGTCAGTTCGATGTGCAGCCTCTGCGGCTCCGGCTCGACCGTCAGCGCGGCGTAGCCGACCTTGTAGCTGGCGCTTGCCGGGACGCCGGGCGCGGCCTCGGCCTGCGCATCCGCCAGGCCCTGCACCACGACGACGCTGACATAGATGTTGGGCGCATAGTTGGCGGTGATGGGCAGGCGATAGACCGTGCTGTTCGAGGTCAGGCGCACGACCTGGTGTTGCAGGATCGTGCCCCGCTCGACAGTGACCAGGGCCCACTGTTCGCCCTGGAAGGGGCTGGGGATGAGGATTTCGGCCGTGTCGCCCGGCCTGTAGGTCGTCCGGTCGCTGATCAGGTTGAAGCGGTCGTTGTTGCTGCGCTGCCAGGAGACGGATTCGGGGCCGCTGGCCCAGAGGAAGAGGCTCGACTGGACCAGGCGCTCCTGACGGTCGCGGCCACGGACGACGACTTTGTAAGAGCCGCCCTGGGGCGGGGTGAAGGTGACCACAGCCTCGGCCTGGGCCGAGGTGGTCAGCGTGCCGCGCGCCACTTCGACGTCGTTCGTCTGCCAGTCCCAGCGCCCGCCGCCGGCCTCGTCGGGAACGAAGGTGTTGACCCACTCGCGACGGTAGACCACATACTCCAGCGCCTGCGCCGGCTTGCGTTCGCCGGCCCAGTCGACAGTGATGACGTCGACCGACATCTCGTCGCCGGCCCGGCCGACGTAATCCTGCGGCGCCAGGCCGACGTAGAACTCGCCGCGGTGGACGACGATGGTGGCGCGACCAGAGATTGCCTGCCCGTCGCGGCCATAGACGGTGGCCTCGACGATGAACTGGCGGCTGCCCTGCGGCGGCCCGGCCTCCGGGTTGGTCGTCAGTTCGGCCAGATTGGCCGGCAGCGCGATGACCAGCCGTCCGGCAGAATCCGTGCTGCCTGTGCCGCTGAGGACGACCTCCCGCGGCACATAGGGCCGCCACCACCAGCAGTCCCAGCAGATCCAGGGATCGTCCGTATCGGAGAAGGTGTAGCGCCCGAACTGGGGCGGGCTGAAGCGGTAATCCTCGGCCAGGACGTTCCATTCCACCGGCGCGTTGGCCACCGGCCCGCCGAAAAAGTATTGCACGTCCACCGTGGCGCGGTTGGCCTGCCCGCGGGCCAGCTCGGTCCGCTGCGGGGTGACAGTCACCTCGAACTCGGGCGGGCGGTAGGCCGCGACCTGGAAGGTGCTGTAGAAGCTTGCTTCTCGGTAGGTCACATTGATGTTGTACTCGCCCAGCGCGGCGCCATCGGGCAGATCGAACTGGCCGGAAAAAGTGCCGTATTCGTCGAGCGAGAGCCTTTGCTCATAGACGCTCTCCCAGGCCGCGTCCTGGATCGTGACCATCACGCTGCCGCTGCCCGGCAGGGTATAGCGAGCGTCGTCTTCGGCGCGGACGATGCCGCGAAAGTAGACCGTCTGGCCGGGGCGGTAGATCGGGCGGTCAGTGTAGATGTGGGCGCGCCACGGCTCTGTGTAGCCGCTCTCAAAGCCAAACTCCCACGGCGAGATGCCATTCATCCACTCGATACTGCCCATGGTAAAGGGCCTGTCGCTGACGACGTAGGTCGCAAACCAGTCCCTCCCGCTGCCGGTCAACGTGGCCAGGCCATCGCTATCGGTCACGGCGGCGCTGCCGCGTCGCTGGCCTTCCCAGTCATATAGCCGCAGGGTCAGGCCGGCCACCGGCTCGCTCGTCCGCAGGTCGGTCGCCCAGACCAGCGTTTTCCCCTGCTCCGTCTTGAGGGTCAGGTTGATCGCGCTGACGACGAGGACGTGGCGGTGGCTCCAGCGGTCGTAATAGACCCCTGCGGCGCGCATGTCGAGCAGGTAGATGCCTGGCTCGAGCGTGCCGCCGTCGGCAGCCAGGTCGATGGGCGTGTAGCGCGTCTCATTGAGCGGTGCCTGTAGCTCCACCGACCACTGGCGCAGCGGGCTTGCCGGCGAGGCATACTCGTACCAGTTCGTCATGGCCCGGAAATAGTCTTCCAGCGTCAGGCGGTAGAGGGTCAGGTCGACGCGGCTGGTGTTGCAGTGGGCGATGAAGAGGCGCGCCGGTTCGTAGGCGCTGTAGGTGCCGACGGTGCCGGGGACGTGCAGGGAGGCCTGCGGATCGAGCTGGGCAGTGCGGAAGCGCACGGTCATTTCCTGACCGGTGGTGTTGCCGTAGGGGTCGGCGATGTCCGGGCCGATGTGGACGGTGTAATCGGTGCTGGGCTGCGCGCCGAAGCAGAGGACAAAGATATTGTTCCATTCGCCAAAGTAGGTATAGACCTGTGTCGGTGAGAGGGGAGGGGTCATGGCGATGTTGGGCATGACGGTTTCAGCGTCGATGATCGTGTTGAACTCGATCTCGAAGCAGGAGTAGGGCGAGGCATGCTGGTCGCCGTCGCGGGGGCTGGTGCCGACGATGCGCGGCAGGGGGACGGTGGTAAAGCGCCACTCGTACTTGCTGCGCATGCCGACGCCGCCGCTGGCGCCCGTGAGGCCGGCGTCGATCGAGACCACGTAGGTTTCGCCAAAGGCGAGCCGTTCGGTGGGGGTGAAGGTGAGCGTTTCGCCCTTCACCGTCAGCTCGCCCTGCACCCTTCCGCCCGTCAGGCCGGACTGGCGGAGGGCAAAGCGGCTGGCGGCGCTCTGCGGGTCGATGGGCATGTTGAAGGTGACCTGGATGGCGCTGTCGACGGGCACCAGGGTCGCATTCTCGCTGGGGGTCACCCAGACCACCTGCGGCGGCTGGGTGGCAAAGCTCCAGACATAGTCCTCCGCCAGCAGCCCGCCGGTGGTGTCTTGCAGGCCGGCGGCGACGCGGGCGGTGAAGGTTGTCCCGCCGGGCAGCGGCTCGCTGGGGGTAAAGACGTAGATGGAGGTGTTGAGCCAACGGCCCTCGCCGGCGATGGGCGGATCGAAGGTGACGGGATTGGGCAGGTCGGCAGAGGCCGGGTCGGAGACCGCCATCAGCGGCACGACGGGGCGGTTGAACATGACAGTGATGGTCGATGTGGCCTCGGCGTCGCTCGTGTCGGGGGCGGGGATGACCTGGGTGACTTGCAGGAAGCCCACCGTGCGAAACTGGAAGTAGTAGGCGCCGTCGAGGGGCTGGCCCTCGCTGTCCCTGGCCTGGGGGGCGATATAGACCTCGTAGGTCGCGTCGCGCGCCAGTTCGGCGGAGGGTTTGAACAGCAGCGTGCGGGCGTCTTTCCACTCAAAGCTCCCCCGGACGCCGGAAGAGATGGAGAAGGCAGCTTCGACCGAGGCGCGGTCCATAGGGCGGTCAAAGACCAGCTCGATCGCGCCATCGATGGGCAGTTCTTCGCCCCGCTCCGGCGTGCGCTGGATGATCACGGGGG
>DAOTYD010000023.1:0-20107 GCA_034435295.1 Anaerolineae bacterium
CCGGCTGGGAGCTTTTGAAGCAGTCCCAAAAGCTTGGCTTGATGCCTATGGTCTGTGACCCCCGCCAGTGGGGCCCGCCGGGTCACAGACCCGGCGGGAGCGGGGCAGGCGGGAAATACTGCCGGGGGTGTAGGACAACGGCGAGCAGTTGTCCTACCACCCTTCTTGCGCCAGTGCTCCTCCTGTGGTATCATCCGCCCGCTATTTCGTTCGAGGGAGGTCTCTATGTCAGCAGAAACGCCAGCGGTCAAGATGCCGCCTCTGTGGGTGATCAAGCTACGCGCGCCTTTCTTTGTGGCCGACCTGGTGCCGGTGCTTCTGGGCACGGTCATCGCCTGGGCGCGCCTGGGCGCTTTTAATCTGTGGACCTTTTTGTTGACCCTCCTGGGCGCGGTCTGCCTCAACGGCGCCACCAACATGGTCAATGACTATTTCGACCACAAGTGGGGCTCTGACGAGGTCAATACCGAGTTCGCCAACCCCTTTACTGGCGGCAGTCGCCTGATCCAGATGGGCCTGGTCAGGCCACAGGAGATGCTCTGGCAGGGCATGGGCTTGTTTGTCGCCGGCAGCCTGATCGGCCTTCTCCTCCTCTGGCTGACCCATGCCTGGGCGATCCTCTGGCTGGGCATCATGGGCGTCTTTTGCGGCTATTTCTACACGGCGCCCCCGATTCGCCTGGCGCGCACCGGCCTGGGCGAGCTGGCCGTGGGGCTGTGCTTCGGCCCGTTGATGGCGCTGGGCGCCTATGTTGTCCAGGCCGGCACGCTGAGCTGGGAGACGGCGGTCGCTGCTCTGCCGGTCATGATCCTCATTGCGCTGGTGCTGTGGATCAACCAGTTCCAGGACATGCCCGCCGACGCCGCGGTGGGCAAGAATCATCTGGTGGTGCGCCTGGGCCGCCAGCGCGCAGCGACGGTTTACGGGCTGCTCCTGGCAGCGACGTACCTCCTGCTGGTCGGTGGCGTCCTCTTTGTCGGTGTCTCGCCCTTTGCCCTGCTGGGGCTGCTCACTGCGCCGCTGGCACTCAAGGCCTACCGCATCGCCCGCGTCCACTATGACCATCCCCAGGAACTGACGCCGGCCAACGCCGCCACCATCCGCATTCACCTGCTGACCGGCCTGCTGCTGTCGCTGGGCTACCTGATCCAGGGCATCGTCAGCCGGCTGGTGTCAATTTGAGCCGGTCAGCGTTTCGCTTTGCTTCGGCGGAGGAAAAACGCGCCTTTACCCGCGGCCTCTTTGCGCGGTTGGCTCCGCGCTACGAGCTGGTCAACGTGGTCATGTCGCTGGGGCAGGTGAACGCCTGGCGGCGCGCCGCCGCCGCGGCGCTGCAGCCTGCCCCCGGCGGCTGGCTGCTCGACGTGGCGGCAGGGACGGGGGGCGTCACCCGCGCCGTGGCGCGGCGCTGGCCGACGGCGCGGGTGGTGGGGGTCGATTTCTCCCGCCCTATGCTCGACATCGCCCGCGCTCAGCGGGGCGGTGAGGGCCTGCGCTGGGCAGAGGGCGACGCCCTGCGCCTTCCCTTTGCTGATGCCACCTTCGATGGCGTGGTCAACGGTTTTATGCTGCGCAACGTCACCAGCGTCGAGGCGACGCTGGCCGAGCAGACGCGCGTCGTCCGCCCCGGCGGCCGCGTTGTCTGCCTGGAGATGAGCTGGCCGCGCAACCGGTTCTTTCGCCCCTTCTTCCGCTTCTACTTTAGCGGCCTGGTGCCCCTGCTGGGCTTGTTGCTGACCGGCTATCGTCAGGCTTACGAATACCTGCCCTACTCGGTCGAATCGTTCATCGATCCGGACGGACTGGCAGCGACGATGGAGCGGGTGGGGCTGCGGCAGGTGCGCTACCGCACGCTGATGATGGGGACGGTGACGCTCCATGTCGGCGAAAGGCAATAGGGGAAATGGCTGAAGCCGTGCGCGTCATCCGCTGCGCCGGACGGGCTTTTTTCGACGAGCTCTATACGCTCTTCGTCCTGAGCATCCTGACCGTTCTGTGTCTTCCCCTGCTCGCGCCGTTTCCGCCAGCGCTGGCTGGCCTGTGGAGCGTCGCCCGGCGGATCGCCGAGGGCCGCGCCGTCCGCGTGCGCGATGGCTGGGATGGCTTCAGGCGCTATTTCTTTCCCGCCTGGGGGCTGGCGCTGATCAACCTGGCGGCCTATAGCCTGATGTTCTACAACATGGTCTTTTACGCCAATCTGCCTTTTCCCGTCCCCGACTGGATGCCGCCTGCCCTGCAGGCTTTTTGGACGGCGGCTCTGATCGTGTGGAGCGGCTGGCAGCTCTTTGCGCTGGCGGTGCTGGTCGAGCAGGAGCGCCCTCACGTCTTGAGGGCGCTGGGGCAGGCGCTGGCGCTGATGGGCAAGGATGCCGTCTTTACGCTGACTCTGCTGACCGTCGAGTCGCTGCTGATCGCGCTGGGCATAGCGGTGCTGGGGCTGGGCATCTTTGTCCTGCCGGGCGCGCTGGCCATCCTGACGGTCTATGCGGTCCGCCATCTGTGGGGCAAAGAGGCGGCCGAACCGTGAAAGAATGGTTTCTCTACCTGCTGCGCTGCGCCGATGGGACGCTCTACACGGGCGTGACCACCGCGCTGGGGCGGCGGGTGGAGGAACACAACGCCGGGCGGGGCAGCCGCTACACGGCGAGCCGGCGACCGGTCTGGCTCATCGGCGCATGGCGTTTCGACAGCCGCGCGGCCGCTCAGCGCGCCGAGGCCCGCCTGCGCCGCCTGCCGCGGCAGGAGAAGGAGCGGCTGGCGCTGGCGGGCGATCCCTTCCTCGACGGCCCCTACTGCGGCCCTCAGGCACAGACTTGACGAACAGGCAAAGCTGTGGTATTGTGCAGCCCGTTGCCCCGCCAGAAGGGGGCCAGATATCGAGAAAGGAAGGTCAGTACGTCAGCATGTCAGGCAACAACAATCGATCACAGGGAACCGTGCAATGGTTCAGCCGCGTCAAGGGGTTTGGCTTTATCCGCCCCGACGATGCGGAGGAGGACGTCTTTGTCCACTTTACCGCGATCCGCGGCGAAGGGTATCGCAACCTGACCGAGGGCCAGCGGGTCGAGTTCACCATCGAGGACTCGCCCAAGGGCCCCCAGGCCGCGGATGTGGTTGGCCTATAGGGTCTGCCTGCTTTGCACGGCCAGGACCCCGGCAACGCCGGGGTCTTGCTTTAAGGTGCCGGGCTTAGCGCTGAATGACCCGACCCTGCATGTCCGGCGGCACCGGCAGGCCCAGCAAATCCAGCACGGTCGGAGCCACGTCCATCAACTGCAGCCCCTCGACGTAGCGGCCGTGGTGATTGCGGCGCGGCTCCCAGAGGATCAGGACGCCGTTCTGGTCATGGTTGGCGTCATCGGGGCCGCTGTCGCTTTCAGAGGCGTACACGTCCGGCAGGCCGAATGAGCCGACTGCTCGCCAGCGCAGGTCGCCCAGGTAGACGATCAGGTCGGGCGGGATGTTGCGGATCGTGCGGTAGAGGTCTTGGGGTTTGAACACCCGTGAGCCCAGCGGCTTGCCGTCGGGGCCGGCGATGGCTTCGATCATCTCCTTGAGCCGGTCGCGCATCGATTCGTACTGGCTGGCGGGGATTTTGCCCTGCGGTTCGCGCCCGGCGACGTTCATAAAGATGCGGGCATAGTAGCCGCCGGCGGCCCAGGCGGTGGTGTTCTGCCAATCGACCTCGACCTTTTCGAAGGGCACGATGCCCTGGTAGGGCAGCTCGTCCTTGAGCGCCAGCAGGCCCTGGCGGCGCAGCCACTCGTTGATGGCAAAGCCGCCCTGCATGGCCTTGGCCCCATGGTCGGAAACGACCAGCACAGCGGTGTCGTTGTCCAGCATCGCCAGCAACTCGCCCAGCGCGCGGTCCAGATAGCGGTAGTAATCGGGGATCGCCTGCTGGTAGGGGTTGCCCGGCTCGTGCCTGGGATGGGCCGGGTCCCAGTGCTTCCACATGCCGTGGTGAATGCGGTCCAGCCCGATCTCGACGAACATGAAGAAATCCCACGGCTTTTCGCGCAGCAGGTACCTGATCACGGCAAAGCGCTTTTCGGTCATCTCCTGGATCTGTCGCAGGAGAAAGCCCTTGTCCTCGGTGCGGAACTGGGGCACGTCCAGGTCATAGGGCCGGCCCTCCAGCACGCGGTCGATCTCGTAGCGCAACTGGGGGGGATAGGTGTACTGGCTCTGGGTGCTGGGGGTGAGAAAGCTGCTGATCATGTGCCCCTTGAGCGGGCGAATGGGGTAGGTCTGCGGCACGCCGACGACGATCGACTCGCGGCCGGCCTCGCCCATCACGTCCCATATCCGCCGGTCCTGGATCCCGTTGCCGGTGGCGATGGACATGCGGTCGTAGGAATAGTCGGCGCGGTTGCGAAAGTCGTAAAAGCCCAGCGTGCCGGGATCCTTGCTGGAGAGCATCGACGTCCAGGCGGGAACGGTGACGCAGGGGATACAACTGGAGAGCGGGCCGTAGATGCCCTCGTCGATGAGGCGGCTGAGGTTGGGCAGTTGATCCTTGAGGCCCAGCGCACCCTCGGCGCCGCTCTGGAAAAGCACGGCAGGCGGGGCGCAGTCGAGGCCCACGACAAGCACTTTGCGCGGATGGCGTCGAAAGAGTCCTGGCATTACGGCTCCCGTTTTCGAATCCCCTCCATCAGCACACGGGCGACCTCAGGACGGGTGAATTCGCCGGGCAGCATTTCTCCCCGCTCCAGCATCTCGCGCACCTGCGTTCCGCTCAACATCACCCAGTCCTCTTTGCTGTGCGGGCATGTCTTGGCCGAGACGACGGTGCCGCACTTTTTGCAGTAGAAGGTGTGCTCGAACTTGAGGGGGATAATGCCAATGTCATCCGCCGGGAACTGGTCAAAGATGTTCTGGGCGTCGTAGGTGCCATAGTATTTGCCGACGCCAGCGTGGTCGCGCCCGACAATAAAGTGGGTGCAGCCATAGTTCTTGCGGGCGATGGCGTGAAAGATCGCCTCGCGCGGGCCGGCGTAGCGCATCGCGGCGGGAAAGACGCCCAAAATGACGCGGTCGGGAGGGTAATAGTCGCGCAGGATGGCCTGGTAGGAAGCGATGCGCACGTCGGCGGGGATGTCGTCCTGCTTGGTCTCGCCGACGAGGGGATGGAGGAAAAGGCCGTCGACGATCTCCAGCGCCGTCTTTTGGATGTACTCGTGGGCGCGGTGGATGGGGTTGCGGGTCTGGAAGCCGACCACCGAGCGCCAGCCGCGGCGGGCGAACATGCGCCGCGTCTGCGCGGGGGTGTGGCGCAGTTCGGGGAACTCGCTGCGCACAGCCGAAGGCCAGTCGACCAGCCAGATGTCGCCGCCGAGCATGAACTCGCCCTGGCGGTAGAGGCGGGCGACGCCGGGGTGGGCCTCGTCCTCCGTGCGATAGACCTCGCGGGCCTCGCGCCGCCTGGCCTCCTGGCTGTAGGGGTATTTCTCCTCCACCTCCATCACGGCCAGGACGTTTTCGCCCTCGCAGAGGGCCACTTCCTGCCCCTCACGAATCTGGTCGGCCAGTTCTCCCTTCACCGCCAGCGTGATGGGGATCGACCAGACCAGGCCATTGGTCAGCCGCATCTCGGTTACACAGCGCTCATAGTCGGCCTGGCGCATAAAGCCGGTGAGGGGGCTGAACGCGCCGACGGCCAGCAGCTCCAGGTCGGAAAGGCCCACCGGACCGAGGGGGATCTTGACCATGCGCTCAGCGCGCTCTTTGACCGCCTCGCGCATCTCGCCGCGCAGGACGCGGTCGACCAACACCCCGCCGTGCGGCGGGATGACGTCGTAATAAGGCTCGCTCAATGTTCTCTCCTTGCGTCAGAGTTCAGCAAGAGGAGATTGTACCACGGGGATAGGGACTGTCAAGGTCAGCAGGTTTGACCTCTGCATGAAAAGGCCGTATAATCTGCTTTGCGGAGGTGGAACGATGAAAGCACATGAAATCGACTATACCCTTTATGGAGACGACCTCCAGTTCGTCGAGATCGAACTGGACCCCGGCGAGACGGTGATTGCCGAGGCGGGGACGATGATGTACATGGAGGACGGCATCACCTTCGAGGCCAAGATGGGCGACGGCTCCAAACCCAAAGCCGGCTTCCTCGACGCGGTGGTGGGCGTGGGCAAGCGTGTGCTCACCGGCGAGTCGCTGTTCATGACCCACTTCACCAATGCGGCGCGGGAAGGAAAGCGGCGTGTGGCGTTTGGCGCGCCGTATCCGGGCAAGATCGTCGCCATCGACCTGGACGAAGCCAGAGGGGAGCTGATCTGCCAGAAGGACTCGTTCCTCTGCGCTGCGCTGGGCACCGAAGTGACCATCGCCTTCAACAAGCGCCTGGGAGCTGGCCTCTTTGGCGGCGAAGGGTTCATTCTCCAGCGGCTGCGCGGCGATGGGATGGTCTTTATCCACGCCGGGGGGACGATCGTCGAGAGGCGGCTGAACAACGAAAAGATCATGGTCGACACCGGCTGCATTGTTGCCTTCGAGAGCACGATTGTCTATGACATCCAGCGGGCCGGCAACCTCAAGTCGATGATCTTTGGCGGCGAGGGGCTTTTCCTGGCCACGCTGCAGGGCAGCGGGCGCGTCTGGCTGCAGTCGCTGCCCTTCTCGCGCCTGGCTGACCGCATCATCCAGGCGGCCCCCTCGCAGGGCGGCAAGTCCACGGACGAGGGCTCTGTGCTGCGCGGCGCGGTCAGGCTGTTGCAGCAATAAGCTGGAACATCAAAGGAGAGACCCATGACCGTTATCCTCGATGGTTCGAATCTCACAGTCGACCAGTTGGTGCGCATCGCGCGCTACGGCGAAAAGGTCGAGCTGGCCGCCGACGCATTGGAGCGCATCAAGGTCTGCCGGGCGATGTTGGAGGAAAAGATCCAGGCGCACGAGATCATGTACGGCGTCAACACCGGCATCGGCGAGTTCTCCGAGGTGGTGCTCACCGACGAGCAGGTGCAGCAGTTCCAGCGTTACCTCATCTACAACCACGCCGCTGGCATCGGCGAGCCGACCTCGATCGAGAACGTGCGCGGGGCGATGGCCAGCCGCATCAACGTCCACGCCCGCGGCTACTCCGGCTGCCGGCCCGAGATCACCCTGACCCTTGTGGAGATGCTCAACCGCGGCGTCACCCCTTACGTCTGCCAGAAGGGGTCGGTAGGCGCCTGCGGCGACCTGGCGCCCATGTCGCAGATCGCGCTGCTGTTGATGGGCGAGGGGCAGGCCTACTACCAGGGCGAGCTGCTGCCCGGCCGCCAGGCGATGGAGCGAGCGGGCATCCCCATCCCCGGCCTGCAGGCGCGCGACGGGCTGGCCGCCATCAACGGCTCGAACCTGATCACGGCCATGAGCGCCCTGCAGCTCTATGACATGCGCCGCTGGCTCAAGCAGGCCACCATCGCCTGCGCCATGACGCTGGAGGCGCTCTATGCCAACCTCAAGCCCTACGACGTCCGCCTGCACCAACTGCGCGGCTTCCCCGGCGCCGTGCGCGCCGCCCGCAACATTATGCGCTGCATCGAGGGCAGCGACCTGCAGACGGGCAAGCTCAAGATCAAGGTGCAGGATGCCTATTCGATGCGCTCGGCTCCGCAGGTCATCGGCGCCGCCTTCGACGCGCTGGAATGGGCCTGGAAGCAGGTCGAGATCGAACTGAACGGCGTGGCCGACAACCCCGTCTTTGTGCCCGAGGCCCGGCTGACCCTGACGGGGGCTAACTTCCAGGGCTCGCCGGTCAGCCTGCCGATGGACATGGTCGGCGCGGCGATCACGATGGTCAGCGTCATGTCCGAGCGGCGCATGAACCGCCTGACCAACCCGGCGCTGAGCATCGGCCTGCCGCCCTTCCTGACCCAACAGCCGGGGCTGATGTCGGGCATGATGCTCAGCCAGTACACCGCCGACAGCCTGATCGTCGAGCAGCGCATCCTGTCTATGCCGGCCAGCATCCAGTCGATCCCCGCCGCTGCTGACCAGGAAGACTTTGTCTCGATGGGCATGAACACGGCGATCAAGAACGCCCAAATCCTGGAGAATGCCTATGGCGTCCTGGGGATCGAGTTCATGGCCGCAGCCCAGGCGCTCGACCTGCGCGATTTCACCTTTGGCCGGGGCGTGCAGGCGGCGCGGGAGGTCATCCGCCGCCACGTCCGCTTCCTCGACGTGGATCGCCCGCTCTATCCCGACCACACGCGCATGCGCGAACTGGTGCGCTCGTGCGAGATTCTGGAAGAGGTAGAGAAAGCCATCGGCGAGCTGGAGTAGGTCATGATGAACAGCGATGATTTTCCAGGCCAGCGCAAAAATGTGCTGCACCGCTGGTGGTATGTCCTGCTCCTGGCCATCGCGGTGGCTGTCATCCCGCTCATCCTGCTCTACGTCTTTGGCTTTTCCATCAAAACGAGCGATGAGTACGACTGTGCAATCCGCATGGCAGAACAAAGCGCACAGGTCATTGCTGTCACCGGCGAACCCATCACCCCGGGGCTGTTTGCCTGGACGCGTTACTTTGAGAGCGGCCCCGGCCTGCGCCAGGGCTATTTCTCTACCGCTGTCTCCGGCCCACGCGGACGAGGCACGCTGTATGTACATTTCTACCGCACACCTATCGGTGCCTCCTTCGACGTCTGGTTCGAAAGCGGCAGACAGAGGTTCAGCGTCTATAGCGGTGACTACCGTTGTCCCTAGCCCAGCCTGCTGCCGCAAATGGGTGGGACCTTGCTGCTGAACGATGATCACGAAAAGGCAACTGGGTATCGCGCTGGCTCTGGCCAGCCTGGCCATGGTGATAGGCGTCGTCGCTGCTGACCGGGTCGGCGCGGGCGAGTGGAGCGGCTTTGGGCCGCTGCAGGGGCTTGGGCTTGGCGCGGCGGCCGTGCTGCTGCTGGTGAGCGTCGGCCTCATCCTTCGCGGCAATCGCCCGGCCTGAGCGGGGGATATGGAAGGGAAAGGCACCTTAAAAATCCTGGGCATCGTGCTGTCGGCTGTGGCCCTGCTGGTCTTTGTGGGCTATCTGGCGATCTATGCCGTCTATGCGCTGGCTCTCTTTCGCTGGCCCTATGACTATGACCAGGGCGAGGGGTTCGAGCTGTACGACGCGGTGCTGTACAGCCGTGGGGAGTGGCCCTACCGCGACAACGCGGTCTTTCCCTTCTACGCCTCCAACTACCCGCCGCTCTTTCACCTGCTCATCGTGCCGCTGCTGCCGCTGTTGGGGCCGCGGTTGATCGCCGGGCGGCTGGTGTCTTTTGCTGCGACGCTGGTCACAGCGGGGGCCATCGCCGCTGTCGTGCGGCGGGAAGCGCGCACCTGGCTCGTTCCAGCGCTGGCCGGCCTGGCCTATCTCTCTTCCAACATCGTCTACCAGATCGGTCCGCTCTGCCGGCTGCACCCGACGATGGTCATGTTCGAGACGCTGGCGGTGGCCTGCATCGCGGGCTTTCAGGACCCCCGTCACGGGCGGCGCAACCTCTTGTTGGGGCTTTTCTTTCTCCTCTGCGCTGGCTACACCAAACAGTTGGCCGTCTTTACCGTCGCTGCGGCGCTCGGCTTTGTCTTTCTGCGCGACGTGCGCAGGGCGCTGGCGGCAGGGGCCTCGCTGGCCGTCGTCGCTGGCGGGCTGTTCCTGCTCATCGACCGCCTCACGGCCGGCCAGTGGATGGTCAACATCATCCACGCCAACGTCAACGAGTTCGATTACCTCTGGACCCTCGCCTTTCTCAGGCAGTGGCTGCAACTGCATCCCGTGCTGATCTTCCTGGCGGCGGGGCTGCTGGTCTATGAGCTGTTCTGGGGACGGCTGTCGGTCTATGCGCTGTGGTTCGTCTTTGCCGTGGGGATGGGGCTGTTGAGCGGCAAATGGGGGGCGGGACCGGGCTATTTCATGACCGCCATCGCTGCGGCGTGCGTGATGGCCGGGCGGGCGCTGGTCCTGCTCGAAGCGGCGCTGCCGCGCCGCTGGCCGCGGCTGGCGGGGGCGGCCGCCCTGCTGGCCCCCTTGCTCTTTCTGCTCCAGGCGGCGTTCACCGTCCACATGCCGACCGCCGGGCCGGTCTTGGGCCCCGTCGCCCGCCTGCTGGGCGTCGACGATCGGCTGATTCAGGGCGATTGCACGACCTTTGCCTACACCGACAGCAGCGGCTACACCCAACTGGGCCATCTGCTCTCCCCCGCCGATTACGAGGCCGGCGAGCGCATCATGGCCTATGTACGCGCCGCCGACGGGCCGGTTTTCAGCGAAGAAGCTGCCTTCAGCCTGCTGGCCGGCAGGCCGGTGGTGACCAATCCCACCCAGCTCCTCAACCTCTACAAGAACGGCCTGCTGGACACAGGCGAGATCATCCGCCGCATCGAAGCGGAAGAGTTCGGCGCCGTCATCTTCCGCGCCCAGTTCTACCCGCCGCCGGTGCTCGAGGCCATCGGACAACACTACCGTCCCGTGGAGCACATTTGCATGAACGGCTTTTATTACCACATTCTCTTGCCCCATCGATTGGGTTATGTAGCACGACCCTAAAAGCCTTTGTGGTTTCTCGGGGAGAGAACATGGAGGGAGAAACGCACATCTGTCCTGACTGCAACACCGAAAATCCGCCGGGCGCTCGTTTCTGCAACGGCTGCGGCCGTCCGCTCGACCTGGTTGGCCACATGGTCGAAAGCCACCTGACTGACCGCCGCGAACGCATAGCCCGGCAGAGAGAAGGCGTCTCGCTGCTCAAAGAACAGGTCGAGCAGGCGTCACAGCAGCGCATGGAGCAATGGTGGCAGGAGGAAAACGAACGGCGTCGGCGGGTGGCCGAGGCGCAGGCGAGAAAGCGCCGTCAGGAACGGCTGATCGTGACCGCTGCCATCGTGGGCGCAGCGGTTCTCCTGGGGTTGATCCTCCTCATCACGCTGCTGGTCAACCCACCGTCTGGCCCCGTCGAGGCAACGCCTTTGCCCATTCTCTGGTAGGAGTAAGCAAGATGAGTCAAGTTGGCATTGTTACCGACACCAGCGCCAGCATCCCTGCTCCGCTGGTGGAAAAGCTCGGCATTGCGCTGGTCCCCTATTACATTCACAAGGGGTTGGAGACCCTGCGCGACATGATCGACGTGTTGCCGGATACGTTTGCGCGCTACCTGGAGACGACCGATCGCCTGCCGACGACCTCTAACCCCGGCCCGGGCGACTATCTGGCCGTTTTGCAGCGGATGGCGGCGCAGACCAGAGACGTGGTCGTGTTGACCATGACCTCGAAGGGGAGCGGCGCCTTTCAGGCCTGCCAGGCGGCGGTGGCGATCCTGCGCGAGCAACTGCCCAAGATGCGCGTCGAGGTGGTCGACACGCTGCAGGTTGCCATGTCGCAGGGTTGGGCAGCGATCGAGGCGGCGCGGGCGGCGGTGCAGGGATTGAGCCTGGAAGAGGTCGTCGCGCAGGCCAAAAGGGTAGCCCGGCTGGGGATGATGATCCAGACCGCCGACACGCTGCGCTACCTGCGGATGGGCGGACGCATCGGCCGGGCGCAGCACCTGGCTGGCTCGCTGCTCAACATCAAGCCGCTCATCGGCATGCAGGATGGGGTGATCGTTGCGCTGGGGACGGCGCGCAGCCGCGCCAAAGCCTATGCCAGGATGGTCGAGCTGATGTGCCAGCAGGTAGGCGAGGGGGCGCGGATCAAAGTTGCTTTCACCCACGTCGCGGCGCAGGAGCAGGCAGAACTGTTGCGCGAGCGCGTCCGCGAGCGCTTCGAGTGCGTCGAAGAGCTGATCTCGCCCCTCTCCACTGCCCTGGCTGTCCACTCAGGACCGGGTACCGTTGGCTTGAGCTTTTTCCCCTTGAGCGGCAACGAGGTGTAGGCGGCAGGGGGACCTGTCCTCCGCAGGTTAAAAGTGGCGGGCAATAGAGCAAGCGGCTCATTGCGGCGTGCTCCAATGCGGAGATTGCGTCCAAACCTGCGGGAAGGTAAACGGTTTTGGAAGACTTTTTTTCATGAGAGCCATGGATGTCCCGATAAGAAAAGATGAGGTCATCAGACGGTTAACAGACCATCGGCAGGAATTTGTTCGGTTTGGTGTCAAATCTCTGGCTCTGTTCGGCTCGGTGGTCAGGGATGAAGCCCGGCCGGGCAGCGATGTGGACCTCCTGGTGGAATTTGAAGGTCAGGCAACGTTTGACCGATACATGAATCTCAAATTCTATCTGGAGCAGTTGCTGGGCTGCCGGGTAGACCTGGTCACGCGCAAAGCCCTCAAGCCGCGTTTACGTCCCGTGGTGGAAGAGGAGGCGCTCTATGTCACGTGACCCCCGGCTGTACCTGGATGACATCCGCGAAGCCTGCGAAAAGATCATGCGCTATGTGCAGGGTCTGAACCTGGACCATTTCGTGGAGGACGAGAAGACCTTTGATGCCGTCGTGCGCAATCTGGAGATCATCGGAGAGGCAGCCAAGCACATTCCAGCAGAGATGCGAGCACTCTATCCTGATGTGGAATGGAACAAGATAGCCGGCTTGCGGGATATTGTGGCGCACGAATACTTTGGCCTGGACGAAGACATCCTGTGGGATGTAGTTCAGAATCGGATTCCTGTACTTCTCGATCGGGTTCGGCAAATTCTCGCTGCAGAAGACAGATAGGCGATGGCGTCTGGCGCAGGTTGTCGCCGGGGCGAGACGAAGTGTACAGTGAGGCCGAAGTAGGAGTACAATTCGTTCATGGAGAAGCTGGTTCGTTTTTCTCGTCACGCTTTACAACAGATGGTCGAGCGTGGAGCCACCCAGGATGATGTATTGGAAACCGTTCGTTCTGGCGAACAGGTGCCAGCCAAACATGGCCGGGTGGGTTACCGTAAGAACTTTCAATACCAACGCCTGTGGGGTGGCCAGTATTATGCCGTTAAACAGGTGCTGGCTGTCGTGGCCGAAGAGCCAGAGACGCTCGTCGTGGTGACCGTTTACACGTTTTATTTTTAGCATGGAGGAGGACCGATGAGGGTAATGTATGATCCTGAAGTAGATGCCCTATACATCCGCCTGAGCGATGAGCCAGCCGAGGTGACCACCCAGCGGCTGAGTGAAGAAGTCGCCATCAACTATGCACCCGACGGGCGCATCGTTGGCATTGAGATTCTGGATGCCTCCGAATATATCTTTGGCCTGAAGACAGAGCGGAAGATCACCCTGGAGAATCTCACCCCGGTTATTGGGTAGGGGGATGCCAGGGTTTCACCGGTGCGAAAAGTTTGGTGCGTCCAAACCTGCGGGAGGGTAGACAGTTCTTGAGGCCTTTGTGGTAAAGAGGAGGTTCCTGATGTTGCATCGTCATCTTACCCACCAGCAATTCACCCTGGCTGCCATTGATGACATCATCGCCCGCGGCAAGCGGCAGGATTGGGCTGAGTTGCGCCGCGCGGCGCTGGCCGATCGCACGGTGCTGGAAAAGATCCTGCGCGTCTGTCAGGCCCACGTGGCCGACCCCTACGCCCAGCGTTATCACTTTTGGAAAGCCTATGCCGAACGACGCCTTGCCTGAGTGGGAACGGGTGCTTTCCACAGCCGCTGGAAACCACGCAGATCGAGTATCGGGGCGAAACGATCACCCTTCCCACCGAAGCCGAGATGTTGCGCATCAAAGCGGTGCTGATCCTGCAACGGAACGCGACCCGTGACTATCTCGATTTCGTCGCCCTGGCTGACCGTATGGGTGATGAGAAAGTGGTAGAGGCTTTGCGATCTTTTGACCGTCTGTACCCTCAGCCGAACGAAGAATCAGCTTTGCAGCAATTGCAGATTCAACTGGCCAATCCGCTGCCTTACGATCTGGAGGAACTTGATCTGGCGGAATACAAGAACCTGGATCCGCGCTGGCAAGACTGGCAGGCGGTCAAGGCCGCATGCTTGGATGTAGCCATCCTGGTTTTTGATCACATTGTTAGCGTGTAGCCGTCCGTCCTGACTCAGGGTTCAGCGGTGTGAATCTCGATCCGCCCGGTCAGTCCCGGCAGCAGCGGCAGGTCGCTGGCCGCCAGCCGCACATGGACGGCGAAACGGGCGTCGGTGTTCGTGGTCAGTCCGGCCAGCGGGGCCACCGCCTCGACCGTGCCCTCCAGGGGCGTGTCGGGGAAGGCGCGCAGGGTGACGACCGCCCGCTGGCCCGGGCGGATGGCGGCGACGTGCTGCTCGCTGAGGTTCTGGGTGACAAAGCGCAAGCCATCCTGGATGTCGAGCAGCGTGACCACCGGCGTGCCCGGCCCGACCGTCGCCGCCGGGGCGACCTCCACCGACAGGACAATCGCCGCCCACGGCGCAGTGAGACGGGCGTGGGCCAGCGCCTCCCCGGCGTCGGCCAGCCGCCGCTGCGCGTCTTCGACCGCCCGCTCGTAGGCAGGAGCGATGCCCGCCTGCAGCGCGTCGAGGGCGCGCCGGGCGCGGGCCACATCCGCTGCCGGTCCCTGCACCTGCAGGTAGCCAGCACTGGCGGCATCCTCGGCGTCAGCCAGGCGCAGTTCGGCCAGTTCGCGATCGCGGACTGCCCGCTGCCAGCTATCGTAGCAGGCGGAGATGACCTCCTGGGGTTCCCAGGGGCGGTTGCGGGCGTCGTTGTACTGCTGGAGGGCGTTCGCCTCGGCCTGTCGCGCCCGCTCCAGAGCCGTGCGCGCCTCTTCGACCGCCGTGGTCGAGAGCTGCAACTGCGCCGTGGTCAGGGCGCGCTGGGCGGCGGCCAGGGCCTCCTCCGCGTTCGCCACATCCCGCTCCCATTGCGCCTGGGCCAGATCCCGGTCCACCGTGGCGCGGTCGAGGGCCAGGCGGGCGTCGTCCACCGCCTGCCGCAGGTCGGTATCGTCCAGCAGCGCCAGCAGGTCGCCCGCCTGCACCACGTCGCCGGGACGGACGGTGATGGTCAGCACCTGGCCGCTCACCCCGCCGCCAAAGCCCAGCGCCAGGGGCGGGTAAGGCGATTCCAACCGCCCGTCGGCCAGCACGGTGCGGCCGGCGGCCAACGCCGGCACCGTGGGCAGCGCCTCTGCCGTCGGCAAGCCCTCGACCCCCATCCCTTCTGTCGAGCGCGTCGCACAACCGGCCAGTGCCAGCGTCATACCCGCCAACAGCCAAAGCCAGCGTGATCTACCCATAGGAACCTCCCAACGTGTTGCGTGGTGCGTGGTGCGTGGTGCGTGGTGCGTGTTGCGTGTTGCGTCTTCACCTCGCCTCACGCAAAATCTGCGTCACCCGCTGCCGCACCGTCCCGCGCGCCGCCAGCGAAGCGCTGATGACGCTGGCCAGGATGACCATGACCAGGATTGCCAGTGTGGTCAGCCAGTCGAACGTCAGTCGCGTCGGCACGTCCTGCATCGTCGTGTTGGTGGCGTAAAAGACATAGCCCAGCACCGTCCCGGCGGTCACCCCGGCCAGCGCCGCGCTGACGCTCATGATCACCGACTCCAGGGCAAACGTCCTCACCAGGTCGCGCCGCCCCATGCCGATCGCCTTGAGCATGCCGATCTCCATCCGCCGCACGTAGACGGCCACGTAGACGACGGCAAAGACACCCAGGATGCTGGTGATGAACGAGAGCACGGTCATGACCAGCATCAGCACGCGCATCGTGCGCATGCTCTGCTCCGTGCTGCGGATGTCCTCCGCCGTGGAGCGCACCCACACGTTGGCCCGATCGGCGAACAGCTCACGCAGGTCGCGGACCACCGCCGCCTCGTCCGCGCCGGGGGCCGTGGTGGCCATGATCGCGGTGATGACCGGTCGCTCGCGTTCGTCCAGCGAACAAAGCCCGCCGGGACAGAGGGTTTCGACGGTGGGGTCGGTGGTCAGGCGGATGTACGTGTCCAGCGAGACGAGGCCCACCGAGTTGCCGTCGCGGACATAGCTCTCGTCGTACGAGAAACCGCGCACGCCGGCCATCCGTTCGACGATGCCGACCACGCGCATCGTCACCACGTGATCGCGCCCCGTCCCCTGCACGCGCAGCCGGTCGCCCAGGCGAACATCCATGTACCCGGCGTAGCCGGCACTGACGATGATCGTGTCCGGTTCGGCCAGCAGCACGGCGAACGACTCCGGCCCGCCGGCCGCGTAGCTGGTCAGGTCGTCATAGACGATCCCATCCAGCGAGCCGGTGATGCCGCGGATCTGCAGCGGGGTATTGCGCAGCTCGACCCAATTGGTCACGCCGGTGCGATACTCGGCGGTCAGCCCGACCGCCCGCCCGACGCCCGGCACGGCGGTGAACTCGTCCAGGAAGCCGGGCAGCAGTCCTTCCGGCGTTTCGGTCAAGGTGCGCCACCAGACAAATATCTGCGCCGTCAGCGGCGCGCCGCTATCGAAACGGGCCGTCGTGTCATAGTTGTGCTGCTCCAGGGCGGTCATCGTCCCCAGGAACGTGGGCAGCGTGGCGCTAAAGACGATCATCAGCGAGATCACCGTGTTGCGCTGCCTGGCGCGCATCAGGTTCGGCCCGGCGAAGAAGGCCAGCCGGGGCGCGGCCCAGCCGCTCAGCCCAATCAGCAAGCGCTCGAAAGGCACAGTCAGGGCGTAGAAGAGCAGGCTGACGCCGATGACCAGCAGGGCCATGCCGCCGAAGATGAATACGCTGAGGATGGACTCGTTGCCCTGGACGAAGAGGAACTCGGTGCCGATAAAGATCAACAACCACATCACCGTCAGCACGACGCCAGCGATGACGATGCGCACGTCGAACTTGCGCGAACGCAGGCGGGCCAGGTCCTCGATCTGGAGATTGTCGGCGGAGCCGGGGCTGATGGCGTAGCGGACCTTGGTGTTGGCCGCCTTGCGCGCCGGGGCCACGGCGGCCAGCAGCAGCACGACGCCGGCGATGAGCGCGGCGCGGGCCATCGCGCCGCCGGTGATCGCCATGTGGAAGCGGACGCCCAACTCCTCCAGCCCCTCACCCGCGCTGGCGATGAGCAGGTTGACAATCGGGGCGACCACGGCGAAGCTGAGCACCTGCCCGACGATGATGCCCAGGCCAACGCCGACCAGCCCCAGCAACGCCACCTCGGTCAGCACCAGAGCGAACAGGTGACGGCGCTGCGCCCCCAGGATGCGCAGGAACGCCAGGTCGCGCCGCCGCTCCTCGACATTTGTGTTGATCAGCGAGTAGATCAGCAGGCCGACGACGCCCATCACCAGCAGGCCGTAGACCGAACTGACCGCCCGCAGCACGGCGAAGGCTTCGTCGCTAAAGTCGAGCGCTTCGGCCTTGTAGAGCGCGAAGCGATAGGTATCGGCCTCGCTGCCCAGCGCATCGAGCAGCCGTTCGGCGATGCGCCGGACGCGGAAGATGGCCGTCGTCGTGCTCGCCGAGCCATAGATCCCCTCGTCCAGCACGACGATCAACCGTTCGGCCTGATCCGGCAGCCCCAACCAGTCCTGCGCGCTCTGCAGGCTCATCAGGACGCCGTTCTGACTGCCGCCCAGGCCGGTCGCCAGGGCGATGCCGCTGACGGTAAAGCGGCGCGTCACGCGGCTGGTGCTGAGGTCCTCCGGCAGCTCATAGCCCGGCAGCCGCGCCACGGGCAAGGGGTAGCTCAGTTCCAGCGCGTCGCCGACCTCCAGGCCGAACATGTCGGCGGCCACGCGCAGCACGACCACGCGGTCGCCGCTCAGGTTGCAAGTCCCTTCCAGCATCGTCACCTGGCCCAACTGATCCTCCGGCGCGCGGGCGAGGAGGGTCACCTCGCCGGCGGTGCCGTTGGCCCACAGTTCGACCTCCTGCTGGAAACGCGGGTAGACGGCCACCACGGCTGGATCGCTGGCGCGCAGGATCGCCGAGATGCGGGCGACTTCGATGAACTGTTGGGGGCTGGTGTCGGTGCGGGTGATGGTGATATCCTGCTCGCCGCCCTGCATCTCGACGATCTCGACCACCTGCCGCTGCAGCGACTCGATACTGTTGTTGAGGGCGACCAGCATGGCAGTGACGACCAACAGCGCCAGGGCCATGATCGCCGTGCGCGCCTTGTGGCGGCCAAAGCTGGCCAGGACGTAGCGGGCGATCATGGCTGGGGGTTCCTTACAGGGCGGACTGAGTGTCAGCCGTTTCCGAGGCGATCCGCCCGTCGTGCAAGAGGATCAGCCGGCGGGCGAAGCGGGCCATACGCGGGTCGTGAGTCACATAGATCACCGTTGTCCCCTGTTCGCGGTTCAGGCGGACAATGAGCTCCATGACCTCGAAGCCGGTCTCCGAGTCCAGTTCGCCGGTGATCTCGTCACCGATGAGGATTGGCGGGTCATTGGCCAGGGCGCGGGCGATGGCGACGCGCTGTTGCTGGCCGCCGGAGAGCTCGGTGGGGTAATGGCGGGCCCGGTCGGCCAGGCCGACGCGGGCCAGCAGTCCCTCCGCCCGTCGCCGGCGCTCGCGCCGCCCCATCCCGCTCAGCGCCAGCGGCACCTCGACGTTTTCCAGGGCGGTAAAGTTTGCCAGCAGGTTATAGTTCTGGAAGACAAAGCCCATGCGGGTCAGCCGCAGTTCGGAGAGCTGGTCCTCGGAAAGCGCGACCACGTTCTGCCCGTCCACGATAACGTGGCCGCGGCTGGGCTCCTCCAGCCCGCCGATGATATTCAGCAGCGTCGTCTTACCGGAGCCGCTGGGGCCCATCAGGCAGACGATCTCGCCGCGCATGACCCGCAGGTCCACGCCGCGCAGCGCCTGCACTGCTTCCTTGCCCATCAGGAAGGATTTATGGACATTCTGTACCTCGATGAGGGGCGTTTCCATACCCTGAGCTGGTGGTTCAGCCATGAGCCGTCCTCCGCTAATACATAATTATACTATGCTTTGGGGGTGTTGTCAAATCGCACCATCTCTCAGGGGAGCCAGCATGGGGAGAAGGAGGTGCATAGCGAACCTGCTGCCTGGCAAGCCGTCTCCGTCATCCGTTGGATGCCGGGGAGTTGTCGCTGCGCTGCTCACATCAGTGGCCCAGTTTGGCCGAAAACCGGTGGCCCTATGACGGGCGAACTGTACCCATTCATCCAGGTAGCGGCGTCTTGACCAGGCCCAAATAGCCGGCCGGGCGGCGGCCCTCGGCCAACTCGAACAGCCGCGTCTCGCGGTCGTAGCGCCGGTGGTATTTCGGCTCTTCGTAGGGCGAGTTGACGATGAGGCGGTCAATGGTGGCGCCGGACATCAATTCTCCTCATAGCCATGCACCAGCCGATGGCGCATCCCAATCACTTCCGACCACGGGATTTCAGGATGCGCCGCACGAGTCTGGGGCGATACCCTTGAAGCTGCTTCTCCAATTATCTCGATGGCCTTGATGACCGCGTTCTGATGCAGCCGGCTGTTCTCGAATTGTTCCCACGTCAAGCCGGCGAGAAAACTCTCGGCATCACGAGCCGCAAGCAACATATCCAAAAGGTACCCGGCGTCATCTCGCATAGATCGTCTCTGCAGAACTCAGGATGGATTTGCGCCGAATATAGTTACGGCTCTTTTCTATCGCAGAGAGTTCTACCAGATCCACTCTCCGGCCGAAAATCTTTTCCAACTCGCTCTCCATACGCGCCAGGTCCAGTAATGTATAGTGGGCCTCATCTGAAAAGGAAACAAGCACGTCAACATCACTATCGGGCCGGAAATCCTCGCGCAGTACCGAGCCGAATAGAGCCATTCTCGCGATCTTCCAACGCTGACAAAAGTCAACCAGTTGCGCCCTCGAAAAGTCTAGTTGCCGGATCATTATACGATCTCCAATACCTTCAAACTCTCGATGCCGCGGTCATCCACGATCTTGACGGCGAGTGATAGCCAAACACTTCACAAAGAGCACAACCACCTGCAAAACGACGCGGTCTGTTTATCGTCATTCAAATTGACGGCGTTGGTGAGTAGCCCTTTTTCCAATTGATCCCATATCTCGGTCGCCATTCTCTTCTCAATTGCCGCACCGATAAAGAATGTGTACGGGGAGTGTCTCGCGTTAGAAAATGCTTCACGGATACGGTCAAGCGCCGCTCGTGCAGTTTTCCAATGCTCGTCTGCACCGGCCGGGTCTATCCCCCCTTTGAGTTCACCAAGAGCAAGGTACGACTCAGCCGATGTATACCTCGTGGCTTGCAATTCGTCGGGACCGA
>DAOTYD010000024.1:0-10955 GCA_034435295.1 Anaerolineae bacterium
GGTCTGCCCGACTGGCTGGCCGGGCCGACAGAGGAAGAAGAACCGCTCGAGGCCGCCTCTGAAATGGGCCTGCCCGACTGGCTGGCCGGCGTCCAGGCCGAAGAGGAAGCCGCCCCGCCAGAGACAGGCCTGCCCGACTGGCTGACCGGCATCCAGGCCGAAGAGGAAGCCGCCCCGCCAGAGACAGGCCTGCCCGACTGGCTGGCCGGCGTCCAGGCCGAAGAGGAAGCCGCCCCGCCAGAGACAGGCCTGCCCGACTGGCTGGCCGGCGTCCAGGCCGAAGAGGAGGCCGCCCCGCCAGAGACAGGCCTGCCCGACTGGCTGGCCGGCGTCCAGGCCGAAGAGGAAGCGGCCCCCGCTTTCACCGCCCCCATCGAGCCCGGCGAGCCAACAAGTGGCCTGCCCGACTGGCTGCTCGAAATACCGGCGGCTCCAGCGGAGGCGGCAGAGCAGCCAGCAGTACCCGCCGCCGAGGTACCAGACTGGCTGGCGGAGACTCGACCTCCCGCCGACGCGGAAGCCGCGCCGTCCCCACTCTCTGGCCTGCCGGACTGGCTGGTCGGGGTCGAAGGCGCTGCGCCGCCCACACCGCCGGCCCAGCTTCCTTTCACCGTGCCGCCCGAAGCGGCCGGCATCCCCGATTGGCTGGCCGGGGCTGCTCCACCCGCTCCGGCAGCCGAGGAGATCTCTCTCGACTGGCTGACCGATCTGGCAGAGGCCGAGGAAAAGATCACCCCGCCGCCTGCAGCGCCGCCCGTTCCCGCCGTGCCGCCCCCCGAAGCGGAGGGCCTGGTGCGCGGCGAGATTCCCGCCTGGCTGGAAGCCCTGCGACCCAAGACAGAAGCGGAGGTTGCCGCCGAAGGGCCCCCCGAAAGCGCCGGCTTATTGGAAGGCATCCGTGGCACACTCCTCCCCAACGACATTGTCGACATGCCCAAGGGCGCCAAATTGCTCGTGCCTGGCGCGCCCAGCGCAGCCGCCATCGCACGCTCTCAACTGCTCCAGGAACTACTGGGGCGACCCGTCTCCCCGCCGCTGGAAATCCAGGAGGACCGTGGACGGCGCTTCCCGCTGTGGTTGCGCCTGGGCATCGCCCTGGCGCTCGTGGCGGCTATCGTCATCCCTATGTTCCTGCCCATCCCCCTCTTTGGCGTTCCGGCCATGCCCGCTGCCGACGACCTCTTCCACGTCATCGACCAGCGCATTACAGCCGATACCCCCGTGCTGGTTGCCCTCGAGTACGGGCCGGCCGACGCGGATGAAATGGACTGGGTGGCCCTACCCATCCTGCGCCATATCATCCAACAAGGAGGACGGCTGATTGTCGTCAGCACGCAGCCAGAAGGCGCGGCAATGGCCGAACGCGTGCTGGCGAGATTGCTGCCCGACGCGGCGACGAGAGAAGCGCGCGCCGCCAACCTGGGCTATCAACCAGGCCAGGTAGCGGGCATCCAGAATTTGTTGACCAACCTGGGCGGGCGGGTCGAAGTGCACAGCGGCCTGCCAGCCGCCGAAAGCGCGGCAATGAGCGGCATCTCGAACGCCGGAGACGCAGCAATCGTGCTCATCCTGACCGCCCGCGCGGACGACCTGCGTTACTGGATCGAGCAGACCTCGGCCATCTACCCAGAGCTCCCACTGCTGGCCGGGGTGAGCGCCCGCGTCGAGACGACTGCCCTGCCCTATCTGGCCCCCCAGGCCGGACAACTGGAGGGCAGCATCGCCGGCCTTGTCGGTGCAGTCACCTATGAGAAAAAGCTGGGCGGCGGAGAATTGCCAAACCTGGAACGCTTCTACCTGCCATCTCTGGGCGCTGTTCAGCTCGCCGTCGCGGCTATTCTGCTCATCGGAATGTTGGGTTATCTCTTGCGCCCCGGAGGGACCAAATCATGACGCTGAGTGCAGACGTGATCGGCGCGATCGTAGGGGCGCTGTTGACGCTCCTGGTGCTCAGCTACCTGATCTACGACACGCCGCTCTACCGCGCCGCGCTGCACATCCTGGTCGGCGCAACCATCGGCTACGGGGTGGCCGTCACCACCTACACGGCGTTCATGCAGATGGTGCTCCCGGCGCTGCAGGCCGAGGTGGGCACCGCCGAGCGGGCGAGCATCGTCTTCCCCCTGGTGCTGGGGCTGCTCCTCCTGCTCAAGGGCTTTCCCCGCTCCCGCTTCGTCGACGCCGGCAACCTATCGACGGCGTTCCTGATCGGTGTCGGCGCGGCAGTCGCTGTGGCCGGGGCGCTGTTGGGAACCATCTCCACCCAGGTCGCCGCGTCGAACTCGCTCTTCGGCGCCCTGCTCACCGTCTCGGTATTGCTGGCCTTTACCCTGACCATGCCCCGCCAGCCCACGCTGCAAAGATGGTGGGAGCCAGGCATTGGTTTGTTCAGGACCATCGGGCAAATTGTGCTGGCCATCGCCTTTGGGGCGACCTTTGCCACCGTGCTCACAGCCAGCCTCTCGATTCTGATCCAGCGGATCTATTTTCTCGCCAACAGCGTCATGCAATGGCTACAACTCTTGATGGGAGGATAGGCAGGCAGCATGGCTGAACAAAGCACCGCTTCGATCCTGGCCCTCGACTGCGGGGCAGTGCTGACCAAGGCCGTGCTGTTGGACCGGGTAAATGGCACATACCGCTTCATCGCCCGCGGTGAAGCGCTGACCACGGTCAAGCCCCCCTGGCAGGACATTGCCATCGGCGCGCAGGCTGCCATCGAACAGATCGAGGACGTCACAGGGCGGACGTTGTTGAACGACCGTGGCAGCCTGATCACGCCGCAGCGAGATGGCCTGACGGGCGTCGATGCCTTTCTCGTCGTCAGCAGCGCCGCACCGCCCATCCCGGTCATGCTGGCAGGACTGGTGCCAGAGATGAGCCTGGCCAGCCTGCTGCGCGCCGTCGCCGGCACCTACAGCACCGTCAAAGGCACCATTGTGCACGACCCGCTGCGGGGCATGTCCACCGAAGAGCAGGTGCGGAGAATCCTCGATAGCCAGGCCGAGGTCGTGTGCATCAGCGGCGGGACGGACGGCGGCGCAGCGATTCCTGCCCTGGAGCTGGTCGAGGCCACGGCGCTGGCCTGTTCCATGCTGGGCGAAGGAGGGCGCCCGCTCTTGTTATATGCCGGCAACTCGGCTCTGCGCAAGCGGGTGGTCAACATCATCAGCGGCGCTGCAGAGCTGCGCGCCGTCGAAAACGTCCGCCCGGCGCTGGAGGTGGAGAACTATGGCGGGGTGCAGAGCGAACTGGATGCGCTGTACCGCGAAAAGCACCTGAACCATATGGCGGGGGTCGAACTGCTCACCCATTGGAGCAGACAGCCGATCCTCCCCAGCGCCGAGGGGTTTGCCCGCGTGGTGCGTTACCTCTGGTATCTGGACGAATCACCCAAGGGCACGCTGGGGATCGACCTGGGCGGTTTCAGCACGACCGTTGCTGCTGTCTTCGAGGGGCATCTCCACCTGACCATCCGCGCCGATCTGGGATCCGCCTACGGCGCCAGGGCGCTGACCGAACGCCATGGCGCGGCGTCGATCATGCGCTGGATGCCAACGCCAATGTCCCCTGAAGCCGTTCTCGGCGTGATCCTCAACAAAGAGATTCATCCCAGCAGCGTGCCGGATGATCCCGCAGAGTTATGGGTCGAACAGGCCGTAGCGCGGGAGACGATACGCGAGGCGCTCAAGACAGCGCGACCAGGGTGGAAACCGGGCAAGGCGCAACCTTACGGCGAATTGACCCCGCTGTTCGATCCGATCCTGATCAGCGGCGGCATCTTTGCCGGCGCGCCGCGCCCCGGCCACGTGGCACTGATGGTGCTGGACGCGGTCGAGCCTATCGGGATCACCACTTTGCTGCTCGACGCCAACGGCCTGGCGCCGATCCTGGGCGCTGTCGCCAGCTTCAATCCCCTGGCGACCGTCGAGACGCTGGATCATGGCGGGGTCATCAACCTGGCAACGGTCATCGCACCGGTGGGCGTCGCGCGCAAGGGAGATGTGGTTCTGCGCGTGCGGGTCAATTACGAAGAGGGCGGCTCGCTGGACGTCGAAGTGCCCTATGGGTCATTGGAACTGCTGCCGCTACCGCCGGGCGAAGAAGCCGTGCTGGAATTGGAGCCGCGCCGCCGCTTCGACGTGGGGCTGGGTGGCCCCGGCAAGGGCGGCAAGCAGCGCGTGCGCGGCGGCATCCTGGGCCTCATCGTCGACGCCCGCGGACGGCCCCTGCAGCTTCCCGACGACCCGGAAGAACAGCAGGCACAGAACCAGCAATGGCTGTGGGACGTAGGAGGATAGATGCGCTTCCATCTGCCTCAGACCACCGTATCGCCGCTCAAGCTGATCCGCCGCGAACGCATGCTGCCGGGACCGGGTCAGATTCTGGTGCAGGAAGGAGAGCGCGTCGACCCGGTGCAGGTCATTGGCATCGCGGAGGTGCCAGGTTCCTTCCACATCCTCAACGTCGCCGAGATGCTGGGCGTCCCGGCGCGGTCGGCGCAGCGCTATGTCAAAGTCGAACCCGGTCAGGAAGTCAAAGAGGGCGATATTCTGGCCATGCGCCGCATGCCACGGCGCGTCTGCCGTTCGCCGATCGACGGACAGGTGACAGGTAGCGGCGGCGGGCGGCTGCTGGTCGAAAGCAAACCGCAGCGGGTCGAAGTGCGCGCCGGTTACTATGGCACGGTGGAGCGAGTGTATCCCAACCGTGGCATCTCGATTCAGATCGCCGGCGCGATCATTCAGGGAGCGTGGGCCAACGGCCAGGAAGGGTTTGGCGTCTTGCGCGTGACCGTGAAGGGGCGGGACAAGCCGCTGCGCGCCCGCACCGTCGACACGGCCTCGCGGGGCGTCATCCTGGTCGGCGGCGCCAGGCTGGACGAGCAGGCCCTGGAGCGCGCGGTAGAGCTGCAGGCGCGCGGCATCATCGTCGGCGGGCTGCCGGCCGAGCTGCTCGAGGCCGTAAAAAACCTCCCCTTCCCCGTATTGGCCACCGAAGGCATCGGCGCCATCTCCATGTCGGCCCACATTTTCGAACTGCTCAGCACCCACGATGGCCGCGAGGCTGTCATCGACGGGCGCTTCCAAAGCGGCTGGACGACCCGCCGGCCCGAGATCATCATCTCTCTGCCGGCGGAGCCAGGGACAGATCCCTTGCAGCTCATGGAAGCCCCGTTGAAAGTGGGCGACCGCGTGCGCGCTATCCGTCACCCGCACACGGGCATGACCGGCAAGGTGCTGGCACTGCCGGAGGCGGCCATGCGGACCGTCACAGGCGCACGTTTGATGGTGGCCCAGGTCAAACCGGACGAGGGCGAAGAGCCTCTCTTCATCCCTCTGGTCAACCTGGAAATCCTGCGCTAGGCACAAAAGCTGGCGCAAACCAGCAAGGAGGCAAGGATGGACGATCTCGAATTCGTAGAGGACCTGGAAGAAGAAGGCGCACGCGGAGACGAACGACAGAACCGCACGTTCATCATCCTGGTTGCCGTGATGGGCGGCCTGTTGCTCGTGGGAATCGTCGCCTTTTGCGCCTGGGCCATTCTGTTCAGCCAGAGGATGCTGGGCGGAGGGGAAGCAGCGGCAGGGATCGCCGCCACCCAGACCATCGACGCCGCCATGGCCATCGGCGGGTTGACGGCGACGGCGGAGGCGATGCAAACAGAGACGACCGAGCCGCCCACGGCAACGCCTCAACCGCCTACCTCCACGCCCACACCCACCGTCGCTGCCGCCGCAGGACCGACGCAGGTGCCGCCGACAGCCACCTCCCCAGCGGGCACGTCCGGCGGTGGCGCAGTGCCAGCGGCATCCCCCACTGCACCATCCGGTGCGGCAGCGCAGCCCACAGCGACGGCAACGGCGCAGCCGTCCCGCGAACTGTCTGAAACCGGGCTGGGAACATCAACGGTCATCATCCTGGCGGCGGTGTTCCTGTTCATCCTGATCATGGCACGCCGCCTGCGCACTGTGCAGTAGGCGGTCAATTTTCGGAATCGATCAGCGCCGATGCGCGGACCGCAGGTCTGCCGTCGGCGCTCCGCATGCCTGGGGGAATAGATGAGCTATCAGAACCGTCCCGCCGAGGAGGCCTGCTTACTGGGCCACCTGATCGCCGGCGAGTGCTGCGCTGTGGTCGGCCTGAGCAACACAGGCAAATCGGCCCTGCTGCACAGCGTGGCCGCTTCGACCGCCTGGAAAGAGCAGGCTCTGCTGTTCTACATCGACTGCAACCGCATGCTGAACCTGTCAGAGCAGGGCTTTTACGAGGCCATCCTGCGCGCGGTCCGCGCCAGGCTGAGCGAGAGGCAGGCCCCAGCGGAAATGCTCGAGCGGTTGGAGCAGGACTATCAGCAGGTCGTCAACCCTGCCGGTCAACTGGCTATTCCGCTGGGCTTCACCAACGCCCTGGAGCGACTATGCGAAGAGGAACGCCGGATAACCCTGATCCTGGACGAGTTCGACGAGCCGTTCGAGGCGCTGGACGGGCGCGCTTTCCTCAACCTGCGCGCCCTGCACGACCGTTACCGTCACAGGCTGACCTATGTCACGGCCACCGCTCACACGCTGGAAGAGATACGGGACGACCGCGAGACGGGCGAGTTCCGTGAGCTGTTTGTCGGCCGGGTCTGCCGGCTCAAGATGCTGGAAGCCGAGGCCACGCGCGCGCTGATCGTCGAAATGGCCGCGCAGGAGAACCTCGCCCCCAGCGAAGAGGAGATCAGCTTTGTCGCTGCAGCATCTGGCGGGCATCCGGGGTTGGTGCAGCACATCACGCGCCTGCTGCTGCGCGCCCGCTTCAGCGCGCCGCGCACCTACGCACAAATGGGCGTCGCGCTGGTCAAGGAGGCCCTGGTCAGCGACGAGGCCATCTGCGGCGAATGTAAGCGACTGTGGGCGCAGCTCGCGCCGTCCGAACGAGAGGCCATCCTGGCGCTGACGCGGGGAGAAAAGCTGAGCAAACCTCAGCGGGAACGGCTGGAACTGCTGGGCCTGGTTGACAGCGAGGGCAAAGCAGCCGTCGGCGCATTGGCCGTCTTTGCCCGTCAGCAGCAGGCGCGGCGGAAAGAGGCACCCCCTGGCGTCTGGATCGACGAAGAGGCTGGCGAGGTGTACGTGGACGGCCAGCAGATCGCCGCGCTGAGCGAGTTGGAATATCGACTGCTGCGCAGCCTCTACCGACGCCAGGGCAAACTGTGCGACAAGTACCGCCTGGTGGAAGAGGTGTGGGGCGATTCGTACATCGACGAAGTGGACGACGCGCGGATCGAGAAACTGGTCAGCCGCGTGCGGGCCAAGATCGAACAAGACCCTGCTGCGCCGCGCTACCTGGTCACCGTGCGCGGCCGTGGCTACCGGCTGCAAGGGAGAGGGGGACAAGGGGACAAGGAGACAAGGGGACAAGGAGACAAGGGGACAAGGAGACGAGGAGATGGTGAGGAGGGAAGAGATGTCTGAGATGTTGAAAGAGGAGCTGTTGCGTCGCCGCCAGGAGGCCAGTCAGGGCGGCGGCCCGCAGGCAGTCGAACAGCAGCACGCCAAAGGCAAGCTGACCGCGCGAGAGCGCCTCGAACGCCTGCTCGACCCTGGCAGCTTTCAGGAGATCGCTCCCTATCTCACCCATCGTCACAGCGCCTTTGGCCTCGACGAGAAGCGCTTTCCGGGCGACAGCGCGGTGGTAGGGCTGGGACGCATCGACGGGCGCAAGGTCGCCGTCGCTGCTCAGGATTTTACCGTCATCGGCGGTTCCTTCTCCGAAGCGCAGGCGCAAAAGGTCTGCCAGGTGCTCGACATGGCCACGGCCGCCGGCATCCCCTTCATTTCGCTCAACGACTCGGTCGGCGCGCGCATCCAGGAGGGCGTCTGGAGCCTGGCCGGCTACAGCGAGCTGTTCTGGCGCAACACCCAGGCCAGTGGCGTGATCCCGCAGATCAGTGTGATGCTGGGACCATGCGCCGGCGGCTCGGTCTATTCCCCCGGCCTGACCGATTTCGTCATCATGACCGAAGGCATCAGCCACATGTTCATCACCGGGCCGGAGGTGATCAAGGCCGTGACCGGCGAAGAGGTCGATTTCGAGACGCTGGGCGGAGCGCAGACGCACGCTGCGGTCAGCGGCGTGGCCCACCTGGTCGCTGCGGACGAAGAGGAGGCACTGAGACTGGTGCGCACCCTGCTCAGCTACCTGCCCTCGAACAACGTCGAATCGCCGCCGCGCCTCCCTCCCAGCGACGACCCGGCCCGCGCCGACGCAACGCTGGACACGCTGGTGCCGCCCGACGGCAATCTCCCCTACGACATGCGCCAGGCCATTGCCGGCATCGTCGATCTGGGCAGCTTTTTCGAAATCCACGCCCATTTTGCCCCCAACGCCATCGTCGGCTTTGCCCGGCTCAACGGCGAGGTAGTCGGCATCGTCGCCAACCAGCCGATGCACCTGGCCGGCGTGCTCGACATCGACGCCTCGGACAAGATCAGCCGTTTTGTCCGCTTCTGTGACGCCTTCAACATCCCCCTGATCACCCTGGTCGACTGCCCCGGCTTTATGCCCGGCGCAGAGCAGGAGCGCGGCGGCATCATCCGTCACGGGGCCAAGATCGTCTATGCCTACTCCGAGGCGACCGTGCCCAAACTCTGCGTCGTCTCTCGCAAGGCCTATGGCGGTGCCTACATCGTCATGAGCAGCAAATACGTCCGCACCGACCTGGTCTTTGCCTGGCCCACCGCCGAGATCGCCGTGATGGGGGCGGAGGGCGCGGTCAATATCCTCTACCGCAAGCAGTTGGCCCAGGCGGAGAAGCCCGAGACGGCGCGCGCCCGCTTCATCGCCGAGTTTCAGCAGCGTTTTGGCAGCCCCTATGCCGCAGCCGCCAGCGGCCACGTGGACCAGGTCATCCTGCCCAGCGAGACGCGGGCGCGGTTGATCGCCGCGCTCGATTTCCTGCGCGACAAGCAGGCCAGTCCGCTGCCCAAGAAACACGGCCTGATGCCGGTGTGAAGGCGAAAACAGATGGGGAACCCAACCATTGCCGCGCTGTTCATCACGGGGATCGGCATGCCCATGCTCTTTGCCGCGCTGGCCCTGCTCATCGTCACCATGCTGTTGCTGACCGCATTGACCGCGGAGCGCCGGCCTGCGCAGGCACCGCCCAGGCCGACGTCGACAGAGAGAGCAGCGGCGATCGCCGTCGCCCTGGCGCGGGCCGAGGCGGAAATGACGCCGGGCGCGCCAACAGCCGACGAGGAGCCAGAGTCGCCCTGGCGGCAGTATCACCGTCAGCGCGTCCTGGGATTGAGGACGAGGAAGAGCCGATGAAGCGATACCGCATCCGCGTAGCGGAAGAGACGTTCGACGTCGAGGTGCTGGACGACCCGCGCCAGCGCCAGGTGCGCGTGCAGGTCAACGGCGAGCTGTTGACCGTAGAGATGGAAGAGGCAGTCGAAGGCAGCGCCCCGGTCAAGGAGGTCGCCGTCCCGGCTGCCGCGCCAGCGCGGGCGACGCCCGCGGCGGCAGACCGCGTCGTCGTCGCCCCTCTGCCGGGCACCGTCAAGAGGATAGCCGTCCGTCCTGGCGTGCAGGTAAGCCCTGGTGACGAATTGCTCGTCATTGAGGCGATGAAAATGGACAACATCATCCGCGCCGCGCGCGGCGGGCGCATCGGCGCGGTTCACGCCGTCGAGGGCCAGCAAGTCGCCCACGGGGAAGCGCTGTTGGAGTATGAGAATTCACTTCCCTTTCAGCGATTGGATGCTATAATGTAACACAATGATTGCAGTATTGCAGTCACAGAAACTGTCTCCTCCGGGGTGAAACGTGAAATCTATCTGGAAAGTCATAACAGGTTTGGCCATCCTTGCCCTCGTCGGCATGGTCCTGGTCTGGCCTGTGGGCCGGCCTGCTGGGACAACAGTCCGTACCGCTGGCGGGGCCGCCTCCCTGTCTGATGACCTGCCCACGCCTGTGCTGGAAGGGGTCAGCGTCAGCGAGCCGGTCACGCCGACGCTGACCATCGCCGTGCGCGACCTGCCCGACCTGGTGCTGAGCGACCTGCCCGAACTGGGCCGCGAGATGCACCGCGAGACCGACTATGATTTCGAGCCGGTCGACTTTGAGCCGGGGCCGCACGAGAATCCGCTGGCGGCGTTGCAACTGAGCCTCCAGCCAGCCGCGCCCAACGCCTTTGGCACGCCGATCCTCAATTTCCCCGGCATGGACTATAATTCCTACCCTCCCGATACCACCGGCGATGTGGGACCCAACCACTACATCCAGGCTGTGAACAGCTCCAGCGGCTCGGTGGTGCGAATCTATGACAAGAGCGGCAACATCCTCAAGACTTTTGCCATGGAGACCCTCGCTCCTTCCTCTCCGTGTAACAACGGCTATTGCGATCCCATTGTCCTCTACGACGGGATGGCCAACCGCTGGGTGATCACCGAGTTCTCTTCTGCCACATCGAACCCGATGTGCATCTATGTCTCTCAAACAGCGGACCCCATGGGCGCCTGGTGGCTCTATTCTTTCGACCTCACCGGCTACGACTATCCCAAGTACGGCGTGTGGTGGGACGCCTACTACATGGGCTACAACGGCGGCCCCAGCGGCTACCGCCAGATCGTCGCCTTCGACCGCGCGCGGATGCTGGCCGGCCAGCCGGCCACGATGCAGACCTTCAATGTGCCCTATCTGGCAGCCTTTAGCTTCCAACTGCTGCTGCCCGCCGGCCACGAGGGTACCAACGCGCCGCCCGCCGGCGCGCCCGCCATCTTCGCCCGCGTCCGCGATACGGAAATCCACGGCCCCTCCGGCTACCCCACCGCCGACCTGATGGAGATGTGGGAGCTGCACATCGACTGGGCCACCCCCGCCAACTCGACCCTGACCCAGCTCCCCAGCGTCCGGATCGCCGAGTTCGACCACACCCTCTGCGGCAGCAGCGGCAACTGGAACTG